>JBPCQM010000014.1:0-14163 GCA_050998115.1 Pseudolabrys sp.
GCCCTCGACGACGAATATTTCCGAGCCTTCCGAGGCCGAGCTTGCACAGTCTGCTAGCTTCCCGGGCAGGCGGAGTTTGCGCACCGCGGATTTGCGCGCGATGTCTTTTTCCTGGCGGCGGCGAAGACGCTCCTCGGCGCGCTCGACCACAAAATCGAGCAGCTTGTTGGCTTGCGTCGGATTTCCTGACAACCAGTGGTCGAACGGGTCCTTGATCGCGTTTTCGACGATCTTCTGCGCGGCGGCGGTGGCGAGGCGATCCTTGGTCTGGCCCTGGAATTCCGGCTCGCGGATGAATACCGACAGCATGCAGCCGGCCCCGGTCATCACGTCTTCGCTGGTGACTGGCGCCACGCGCTTGTCCTGCCCGATCCGCTCGGCGTGATCCTTCAACCCGCGCAACAGTGCGGTGCGTAGACCGGATTCATGGGTGCCGCCATCGGGCGTTGGGATGGTGTTGCAATACGACGAAAGGAACCCGTCAGTGTCAATGGTCCAGGCGATTGCCCATTCGGCGGCGCCGTGGCTGCCGGTCTTGCCGGCGCTGCCGGTGAAAATATCAGGATGCACTAGGTGCGCGCCTTCGATGCTGGCGGCAAGGTAGTCCTTGAGGCCTTCGGCGAAATGGAAGGTGGCCTTCTCCGGAACATTGTCCACGCCGCGCAGCAACTCTTTGGCGCAGTGCCAGCGCACTTCCACGCCGCCGAACAGATAGGCCTTCGAGCGTGCCATCTTGAAAACGCGCGCCGGATCGAACGCTGCCTTCGGTCCGAAAATATCCGGATCCGGCCGGAAGCGTATTTTGGTGCCGCGCCGGTTTGGCGCGCGGCCGGCCTTGACAAGCTTGGTCTTCGGCTTGCCGCGCTCGAACGCCATCGTATAGAGCGTCTGGTCACGCGCCACTTCGACTTCCATGCGCGCGGACAGTGCGTTGGCGACCGACACGCCGACGCCATGCAGGCCGCCGGACGTCTCGTAAACCTTGGAATCGAATTTGCCGCCGGCGTGCAGCTTGTACATGATGACTTCGAGCGCCGATTTGTTCTTGAATTTGGGATGCGGGTCGACCGGAATGCCCCGGCCATTGTCGGTGACACTGACGAAGCCGTCGGCTTCCATTTCGACTTCAATCCACGACGCGTGGCCGGCCAGCGCCTCGTCCATCGAATTGTCGATCACTTCGGCAAACAGGTGATGCAGCGCCTTTTCGTCGGTGCCGCCGATATACATGCCGGGCCGGCGGCGCACCGGCTCCAGGCCCTCCAGCACCTCGATGTGCTTGGCGGTGTAGCCTGCTTCCGCGCTGGAGCGGGCAGGGCTCTTGGTGCGCGAGGCGGATTTTGTGGCTCGCTGGGCGCCCTTGGCGGCAACTGATTTGCGCTCGCTCGGCGGCAGGTCGAACAGATCCTGCTGCTTGACGGGTTTTTTCTTGGTCGCGGATTTGGCCATGTCGCTTCTAATTCGCGGTCTTATATGGTGTAGCTGTGCGACATCTGCAGCGTCGCCACGCTGCGAATCATGTCCATCGACTATGCCACGATGCCATTACAAAAGTGACCGCAAATGCTGCGCTTGTGGCCGCAGACCAAAGCAGGCAACCAAATGACCGCTCAGGGGTTATTCCGGTTCCGAATCTCATCCAGTGAGAAGCCGCGGTGACTGAAGCGAGCAAGCAGCGCGACGCGCTACGACCGCGGGAGGGTGCGGCTATTCGCCGGAGCGCGAAGGACCGCCAATTTCAGCTTGGCCTGACCGACCCCAAGCCGCTCGCTGAGGTGTCGGTGCTGTGGCGCACGTCCGCGCAAGCGGCGACCATCGGCATATTCCTTATCATGTTTATTACCGCGCTCTATTTTGGACGTCCGTTGTTGCTACCGGCTTCCGCGGCGGCGGTGATCGGCCTGATGCTCGGGCCGCTGTCGAACCGCGCCGACCGGCTCGGCATTCCGCCGCTGCTCTCCGCCATCGCGCTGTGGTTTTTGGTGATCGGCGTGTTCTACGGCGTCGTCGCGCTGCTGTCTTCCCCGGTCGTTGAGTGGATCGGCAAGGCGCCGGAACTTACTGCGAACATCAAGGCAAAATTGCAGGTGCTCGACCGGCCGCTCGCCGTGTTCGGCAATATTCGCAACACGTTTCTCGCAGAAGGTAAAGCGCCTGGCGAAACGGCCATGGGCTTCGACATCGCGCAGATCATCCAGCCGGTCGTGCTGGTCGCGACGCCCGCGATCGGCCAGGTCATCATCTTTTTTGGCACGCTGTTCTTCTTTCTGGCCGGCCGCAACCGGTTGCGACATGTGCTGGTGGCTTTTTTCGACGCGCGGGAGTCTCGGCTGCGCATGCTCAAGATCATGAACGATATCGAGCATAACCTGACTAGCTATCTCAGCGTGGTGGCAGTCATCAATCTCACAGTCGGCGTTATCGCCGGCGTGGTGGCATACCTGGTCGGCTTGCCGAATGTGGTGGCCTGGGCGGTGCTGGGTTTCGTTCTCAATTTCGTTCCCTACATCGGCGCCCTGATCATGCAGGTGGTGCTGCTCGGCGTCGGGTTGGTGACATTCCCGTCACTAGCCCATGCGCTCATCGCGCCCGTGCTTTATCTTGGCTTCACGATGCTCGAAGGTCATTTTGTCACACCCAGCATCATGGGCCGGCGCCTGACGCTCAATCCGCTGACGGTTTTCGTGGCGCTGATATTCTGGGCCTGGCTATGGGGCCCGGTCGGAGCATTTCTGGCGGTGCCAATCCTGATCATGGGACTGGTTGTGGTCAGCCATCTGTTTCCCAAGGAAGAGCCGATCTTGCCACAGTGACCCAAGAGTGATCTGCGTCACAGCTTGGCTACACTGGCCGCGCTAGACCATAGCTCACGCGACGGAACCGTTCTCATGAACTTGGAAGACTTCGCTCACGAAGTCGTTGCGTTTGTTCAGCGCAACGAAGTATGGGCGTGGCCGGTTGTGTTCGGACTAGCCTTCGGCGAGTCGCTGGTGCTCATTTCGCTGTTGTTGCCGGCGACCGTTGCGCTGTTCGGAATCGGGGCGCTGATCGGGGTCAGCGGTATCCCGTTCATTCCGATTTTCCTGGCGGCCACAACCGGCGCCGTGCTCGGCGACTGGCTGTCGTTCTGGGTCGGCATAACGTTCGAAGGGCAAGTCGCCAAAACTTGGCCGCTGTCGCGCTATCCCGACATCATCCCGCGCGGCCATGCTCTGGTCGAACGCTACGGCATCTATGCGGTTTTTATCGGCAGGTTTTTTGGCCCATTGCGCGCCTCAGTGCCGCTCGCGGCCGGCATCCTGGGAATGCCGTTCTGGCCGTTCCAACTCGCCAATTTTTCGTCGGCGATCATCTGGTCCGCCGGCCTGCTCGGCGCCGGCTATTACGGCATGAAGATTTTGATGTGATAAAACGGCGAGCTCGCCATGGGCGGCCCGCCGTTATCGTTGGCAGTTCGAAGTCTTACTTCACTAAATCCGCGCCGGCTTTACAGGCTACCGCATCTTGATCGCCGGTCCCGCCGGAGCCGCCAATGGCGCCGATCATCTTGCCGTTTTCGACTAGAGGGAAGCCGCCCTGCGAGGCAACCAGCGTGGGATCCAGCGTGGCAACGTACGGATGCCCGCTCTCGTAGGCCTTAAAGAAAACTTCGCTGGCGCGGCGGTAGCGCGCGGCAGTCGATGCCTTGCCCTGCGAAATTTTGACTGACGCGATTTGCGCTCCGTCCATGCGCTGGAACGCGATGAGGTCGCCGTTGTTGTCGACGACGGCGATGTTCATTTTCCAGTCGTGTTTCTTTGCTTCCGCAGCGGTGGCGGCAATCAACTTGGCCGCTTGGTCGTAGTTGATCGGCGTGCCGTAAGGAATATCAAAGGGCATCTTTTCAGGGACGCGGGAACGGCGCCCTGCGCGAACGCGCCGGCGCTCATTAGCGCGAAGCCCAGGGCGCCGACAAGTTTCGTCGTACGAAGCATTCAATTCCTCCCGGGAAGTTAAGCCGGTAGTTCCGGCGTTTCGTTTGGTCGGCCCTGCGGCCTAGACCCTGGATATTATCGAAGCCGCGCGGCAGCGCCTATGACTATCGGCGTGTTTGGCGCAGAAAAATTTGGCGGCGGTGCGGAATAAATCCGCCATCCGCCAACACGTCGCTTTCAGATTGGGAAATCCGCTAGAATGGCTCCGGCGGGTTTGATATTGACGCGTCAGCGGCCGAGTTGAACGAACCGCAACTCGCCTTTGACCAGATCGGGCACCACCACCAGTAGGCCTTGCTTGGTAGGCACCACGCAAAAATCAGCAGGTCCCTTAAAGTCCCCGGCCAGCTTCTTTATGCCCATCTGTTTATTCCACTGAAACAGCGAACCGGTGACCCAGTCGGTGGCCAGAATGTCGCCGTTGCTGATGTAATAGAGGCCGTCGACCATGCCGATTTTGTCGCCAAGCGGCTTTGGGTCTTTGCCGGGCGACATCGAATAGAGACCGAGCGGCTCTTCCTTTGACTTGAAGCCGCCCATCACCAGGATTTTGCCACGGCCCGGATAGATGCCGTTGGGAAAAATTCCCTTGCCCTTCATGGCGAAGGAAATCGCCGGCGGCGATTTCGCGTTCATGAAATCCGCCGGCTCGACGCGCACGATCGCGTCGTTTCGATTGTCACTGATGTAAAGCACATTTTTGATGACCGCGACGTCGTTGGCGTAATTGATCGGCAAGTCGAGTTTTTTGCCTTCCTTGGTCTTGAGATCAATTTCCCAAACGGCGTCGATGTCGGCGACGAACAGCTTGTCGCGCCGGATCCAAAGTCCTTTGGGTTTGTTCATTGTCGTGCCGGCGGGCGGGAAAATCGTCTCGACGAGTTTGCCGTCGAACGAAACCTGGTTGATTTTGCCCTTGCCGTCCTTTTCGGCGGGCTTAAGTTCACCGCCGAAATCCCCCGTATAAAACACGTTTCGCACCGAGTCATAGACGACGGATTCGTTATGGCCGAAGCCACTCGCGGTCTTTTCCGAAATCACCTTCAACTCTTTGGCGGCGGCCGGCATCGCCGCCAGCGCCGCAAGGGAGACACAAGCCCCGAGTATCGATGCGATTGATGGGACTTTTCGCATAAGACTTCCTCCCACTTTTCTGTTCGTTATTTGCGTGAACGATAGCGGCTTTGCCGGCAGCATAAAAGCTTAAACGCCGGCCTTGACGGTTCCGCTGCGGCGGACTATCTCACGCCTTCATGACAAGCCTTGCTGCATCGAACTGCTTCCGCCGTCGCCGCATGACCCGCGGCATGAGCACGCATTTGGTTTGATTTGCGCGTGTAAGCACCCCATGCCGCTGGATCAGGTCCGCGGCACTCTAATTTCCCAATCCCCATCGTGCTGTTGGCCTTGCTCCGGCGGTCCTTTAAGACACTGGATGAGGATTGATTGATGGTGACCAAAGCGAAAATTGGCGTGCTTGGCGCGTCCGGCTACACCGGCTCCGAACTGGTGCGGCTGCTGTTGCGCCATCCGCGGGCCGAGATTGTGCTGCTCACGGCCGACCGTCGCGCGGGGCAGGAAATGCGGGAAGTATTTCCGCAATTCTCGCCGTTCGTACTGCCGAAGCTCGTGTCGATCGATGGCCTGGATTGGGGAAATGCCGCGCTCGATCTCGCGTTCTGCGCGCTGCCGCACGCTACCACGCAAAAGGTGATCAAGGAGCTTTTGACAAAGGCGCTGGCCACCAAAGTGGTCGACCTGTCCGCCGATTTCCGGCTGCACGATGTCGCATCCTACGCGAAATGGTATGGCCACGAGCATCAGGCGGCCGAATTGCAGAAGGAGGCGGTGTACGGGCTGGTCGAGGTGCACCGGCGCGACATCAAGAAGGCGCGGCTGGTCGCCAATCCAGGCTGCTACACGTCGTGCGCCGAACTGCCGCTTATCCCGCTGATCGAAGCCAAGGCAATCGATCTCGACGAGATCGTGATCGACGCCAAATCCGGCATGACGGGAGCGGGCCGCTCGGCGAAAGAGGCGATGCTGTTCTCTGAGGTTTCGGAAGGATTCCACGCTTATGGCGTCGGCGCGCACCGGCACATGGCGGAGCTAGACCAGGAATTTTCGCGAGCCGCCGGTCGCCAAGTGGTGGTTAGCTTCACGCCCCATCTGGTGCCGATGAACCGCGGCATTTTGTCGACCATCTATTTGCGGGGCAGGCGGGGTCGCACCCCCGCCGATCTTCATGCGGTACTGTTAAAGTATTACGCGAAGGAGCCGTTCGTGCATGTCCTGCCGTTCGGCGAGACGCCGCAGACCCGGCACATCCGGGGTTCCAACATGACTTTCATCGGTGTCGCCAATGATCGCGTTGAGGGCCGCGCCATTGTGATCGCGGCGCTCGATAACCTGGTCAAAGGTGCGTCGGGGCAGGCGATTCAAAACATGAACCTGATGCTTGGCTATCCGGAGACGATGGGCCTCGAGCAGGTCGCGCTGTTTCCGTAAAAAGAAACCTCACCCTGAGGAGCGCTCGAAGGGCGCGTCTCGAAGGGCGAGGTACAATCCGTCTTTCGAGGCGCCGCCTACCGGCGGCTCCTCAAAATGAGGTCTGAGATTACAGCTTGCCGAACACCGCGAACACCAGTGCGACCTGCGCCAGGAAGCCGACGGTGAAAGCCAACGTGCGCAGGACCGGAACGCCCATCGCATAGACGATCACATGGGCCACTCGCGCCCAGAAATACACCGCGCAGGCGAGCGCCGTGCTCATGGTCGAATGGCCTTGGGCGTCCAGGATCAAAACCAGCGGCGCGAAGATGATGAGATTTTCGACCGCGTTGGTATGGGCGAAATAAAGCCGCTGCGCCCACGGCGCTTGCGGCTTGTCGTGGCGCGATGGGTTCGCCATCGCGCCCATTACGCCGCGTACCATGATGCGGTCGAGAATATAAGGCACCCACAGCAGCCCGGTCAGAATGACGGTGAGCGTCAGCCACATCAATTCGCGCGACATCGTTGTTCTCCTTACAACCCCACGGGTCAGTCTCGAACTTTCACATAAGAACCGGGCGCGTCCTCGATCGGCGTCATCGTGCCGCCGCCGACCTTACGCGCCAGCACCGTTTCGGCGTTCTGCGACCTGAGCCAGTCCAGCCAGTCCGGCCACCAGGAGCCGGGATGAACCTCCGCCTTGGCGAGCCATTTGGTCAGATCGTCACCTGCCGGTTTGTCGCCTGTCCAGTATTGATATTTCATCTTGGCCGGCGAGTTAATCACCCCGGCGATATGACCTGAACCAGCCAGCACATATTTGACCGGCCCTCCGAAACATTTTGAACCCTCCAGTACCGATTTCGCCGGCGCGATATGATCCTCACGGGTGGCGAGATTGTAGATCGGCACCTTAATCTTGGAGAGATCGAGCTTAATACCACAGATATCCATCTTCCCCTTCGCAAGATTGTTTTCGAGATAGCAGTTTCGCAAGTAGAACGAATGATTGGCGGCCGGCATGCGGGTGGCGTCGGAATTCCAATATAGAATATCGAACGGGAAGGGCTTTTTACCGCGCAAATAATTATTCACTACATAGGGCCAGATCAGGTCATTGGAGCGCAACATGTTGAAGGCAGTCGCCATGCTGGAGGCTTCAAGATAGCCTTGCTGCTTCATGCGCGCTTCGAGCGCCGCAATGCGCTCCTCGTCGACGAACACCAAGAGATCGCCGGCATGGGTGAAATCGACCTGCGCCGCAAACATCGTCGCTGAGACCGCGCGATCCTGGTTTTTGGCAGCAAGATAGGCGAGCGTGATCGCCAGCAACGTCCCGCCGACGCAATAGCCCGCGGTGTGAACCTTCTTCTCGCCGGTTATTTTTTCAATCGTATCAAGCGCGGCGAGCGGACCCTCGCGCATATATTCATCGAAGCCTTTGGTCGATTGCCGCGCGTCTGGATTGACCCAGGAAATTACGAAGACCGTGATGCCATGCTCGACGCACCACTTGATAAGAGATTTTTCCGGCGTCAGGTCGAGGATATAGAATTTATTGATCCAGGGCGGTACGATCAGTAGCGGCGTTTTCAGAGTCTCCTGGGTGGACGCCTCGTACTGGATCAACTGCATCAAGTCGTTCTGATAGATGACCTTGCCCGGTGTGAGCGCCAGATTGCGCCCGACCTCGAACATTGACGGATCGGACTGGCGGATTTTCAGATTACCGTGGCCGGCCTCGATATCCTCGGTGAGCATGTGCATGCCGCGCACCAGATTCTCGGCATTTGAAGACAGCGTCTCGCGCAGCAATTCAGGATTGGTGAAAACAAAATTTGACGGGGCAATCGCGTTGGCGATCTGTTTGACGTAAAACTGCGCTTTCTGCCGGGTGTGCGGGTCGACGTCGGCGGCGTTCTTGACCAGCGTGTCGGCCCATCGCGTGGTCAAGAGATAAGCCTGTTTGAGGAAATCGAAAAACTGATTGGACGACCATTCGGGATCGGCGAAGCGTCGGTCGGCCGGATCAGGCGCGATCACCGGATCGGTTTTTTCGCCGGTCATGCGCTTGACCGTGCCGGCCCACAGATCGAGATAGGCGCGGCCGAGATTGGCCTGCAGTTCGACCGCGCGTTGTGGATCGGACAACCAATATTCCGCGACCTGGCCGATAGTCTTGACAACATCGACAACTTGGTCGGAGCCGTCGCTTTTGATCTTGCCCTCTTCGCGTGGCTTCATATAAGCCGCGAGTGCCTTGCCGCTTTCCTCGACCAAGCGCGCGACATTGCGCGCGATCGTCTCGACGTCGGCGGTCCCGGTCTTGGCCGGTTCGGAAGTGGGCTTGTCTATTCGCATCACGGCCGTCCCAGCCAGACATGGCGCGGATGGCAACACTCCGCAAGCTGGGCTCGATCCTAGGATTACGAGCGGGACGCGGTCCAATATGGACCTTGCTTCCGACACATTAACTGGCTACCGGCAATAAGACATAATTCATTGACTTTGCATAAGATTCGCAGCCGAACGCGGCCTTGAGAGAGCATGCGGCGCAACTTCAGCCTGACGTCCCTGAGCTTTGGCGGCGCAGTTTTGGCGCTGGCGGGTTTGCTCGCAGGTTGCGGGGCGATCATCGATCATGTGCCGACCCAAATAGGCGGATTGCCGGCCAATGCCCCGCCGCGCAGCGAAAATCCGGCGCCATATCCCGCGGTCCACGACATCCCGCCATCGCGGCCGGCCGCCGCTCTGAGCGACGATGAGCAGCTTCGGATGGAAAAAGAACTCGACGCCAAGCGCAAAGAATTGGGAAGCCTGCAAGACCCGACCGTCAAGGACCGCGGCGAAGCTGCAAATGCCGTCAGCAGTGAAGAATTGGCAAAGGCAAAGGCCGCGGCAAATGCGGGAAAAAAGAAGCCATCCGCGTCAAACAGCCAGTAAGCCGCTGGAATGGCGTGCCGCCCGTGATAAAAACCATGCGCCTAGATAGGCGTAGCCGGCCGAGAGGGCCGACCAGGACTTAGACACCGATGGACGAGTTCTACCGCATCCGCCGTTTGCCGCCGTACGTGTTCGAGGAAGTAAACCGCGCCAAGGCGCGCGCGCGCAACACCGGCGCCGACATCATCGACCTCGGCATGGGCAACCCGGATCTGCCGGCGCCGGCGCACGTCATCGAAAAAATGAAAGAGACGCTCGGCAAGCCGCGAACCGACCGCTATTCGGCCTCACGGGGCATTGCCGGGTTGCGTCGTGCGCAGGCTTCATACTACGCGCGGCGCTTCGGCGTGAAGCTCAACCCGGATACCCAGATCGTCGCGACGCTCGGCTCCAAAGAAGGTTTTGCCAACGTGGCGCAGGCGATCACCGCGCCCGGCGACGTCGTGCTGGTGCCCAATCCGAGCTATCCGATTCACGCTTTCGGATTTTTGATGGCGGGTGGCGGGATCCGCTCGGTGCCGTCGGAGCCGACGCCTGATTTCTTCAAGACGCTGGAACTGGCGATCGCTCATTCCGTCCCGAAGCCGATTGCAGTGGTGGTTTGCTATCCCGCCAATCCAACCGCCTATGTGGCGAGCCTCGACTTTTACAAGGACTTGGTGGCGTTCGCTAAGAAACACGGAATTCTTCTACTTTCCGATCTCGCATATGCTGAAGTCTATTTCGACAACGATCCGCCACCCTCGCTGTTGCAGGTGCCAGGCGCGATCGACATCGCGGTGGAGTTCACCTCAATGTCGAAGACTTATTCGATGCCGGGATGGCGAATGGGATTCGCGGTCGGCAATGATCGCATCATCGCCGCGCTGGCCAGGGTGAAATCTTATCTCGATTACGGCGCGTTCACGCCGGTGCAGGTGGCGGCGACCGCCGCGCTCAACGGACCGGACGGCTGCATCAAGGAGATGCGGGAAACCTACAAGAAGCGCCGTGATGTCATGGTAGACAGCTTCAGCCGTGCCGGCTGGGACGTGCCGTCGCCGCGTGCCTCGATGTTTGCCTGGGCGCCGATCCCCGAGCCGTTCAAGGGCCTTGGCAGCGTTGAATTTTCGACATTGCTGGTGGAGCGGGCTGAGGTCGCGGTGTCGCCCGGCATTGGCTTCGGCGAATATGGCGAGGGCTATGTGCGCATCGCACTGGTCGAAAATGAGCAGCGCATTCGTCAAGCCGCGCGCAATATCCGCCGGTTCCTTGAAACTGGCGCAGAAACGCTGCACAACGTGGTCCCGCTCGCCACACGGCGTTAAATCAACAGGTCGTAGACGGTTTTCATGGTCACGCCGCTTAAAGTCGGCGTCGCCGGACTGGGCACGGTCGGCGCCGCCTTGATCGCTCTGATCGCGCAGCAGCGCGAGGCGCTGGTCGCGCGTTGCGGGCGGCGCATCGACGTCGTGGCAGTCAGCGCGCGCACGCGCGGCAAAAAGCGCGGCGTCGATCTCTCCGAAATGAAATGGCATTCCGATCCGGTGACGCTGGCCCGCGATCCGGATATTGACGTGTTCGTCGAACTGATCGGTGGGCAAGGTGGCGCCGCTAAAGCGGCGGTCGAGGCAGCGCTCGGCGCCGGCAAGTCGGTGGTGACCGCCAATAAGGCGCTGCTGGCGAGCCATGGTGCGGCACTGGCGGCGCGGGCGGAAGCCAAACATGTCGCGTTGAATTTTGAGGCCGCGGTCGGCGGCGCGATCCCGATCGTCAAGACGCTTCGCGAAGGTCTCGCGGGCAATTCGCTGGAGCGCATTTACGGAATTCTCAACGGCACCTGCAATTATATTCTGACCCGTATGGAGCAAGAGGGCTTATCGTTCGCCGACTGCCTCAAGGACGCGCAACGCCTAGGCTATGCCGAAGCCAATCCCACATTCGATGTCGAAGGTCACGACACCGCGCAGAAGCTCGCTATCCTCGCTAGCCTCGCATTCGGCACCAAGGTCGATCAATCGGCGGTGTATGTTGAAGGCATCTCCTCCATCACGCCGGCCGACCTCGCCGCCGCCGAGGAACTCGGCTACCGCGTCAAGCTGCTCGGCGTCGCGGTGAAGACCATGAAAGGCATCGAACAGCGCGTGCATCCGACGATGGTGCGCAAGGATTCCGCCATCGCCCAGGTGATGGGTGTCACAAACGCGGTCACCATCGACGCGGTGGGCATCAATGCCCTTACGCTGATCGGGCCCGGCGCCGGCGGAGCGGCGACGGCGTCGGCGGTTGTTTCCGACATTGGTGATATTGCTCGTGGGGTTCGGACCGCGCCGTTCGGCCGTCCGTCCGCGAAGCTGACCGGCGTTCGCAAAGCTCCGATGCAACGGCATGAAGGCGGCTATTACATTCGCCTATTGGCGCGCGATAAGCCCGGCACCGCGGCGACCATCGCCAAGCGGCTTGCCGAGCAGCAGATTTCGCTGGAATCCATCGTCCAGCGTCACCTCAAGCGTGGAAATTTGGGCGCCGATCCCGTCGCCGGGCCGGTCCCCGTGATTCTCATCACCTATGCCACCACCGAGGATGCCATGCGCAAGGCCCTTGCGGCGGTGGGCCGCGATAGGGTGATCTCAGGCCGGCCGCAGGTGATCCGGATCGAGAAAAACTGATGGCTCGGGGTTGCCCGTTTTTTGAGGGGATGGGATGAGTTCGATCACGGTTGCTTCCAGTCAGGTGCTCGAGCGCATTCTGGCGCTTGAGATCGTCCGCGTTACCGAGCGCGCTGCGGTGTCGGCGGCGCGGTTGCGCGGCCAGGGCAAGGACAAAGCTTCGGATCAGGCTGCGGTCGACGCGATGCGGCGCGAGCTCAACAAACTGCCGATCGACGGGACTGTGGTGATCGGCGAGGGCGAGATGGATGAGGCGCCGATGTTGTTCATCGGCGAAAAAGTCGGCACCAAAGGCGGCTTCAAAGTTGATATCGCGGTCGATCCGTTGGAAGGCACCGTGTTGTGCGCCAAGAACATGCCGGGCGCCATTGCGACGCTCGCCATGGCCGAAGCTGGCACGCTACTGCACGCGCCGGATTGCTACATGGATAAAGTCGCGATCGGTCCAGGCTATCCCAAAGGCACCATCGACCTCGACGCGCCAGCCGATGAAAACATTCGCCAGCTAGCCAAGGCCAAGGGTGTCAAGCCTTCGGAGATCACCGCGATCTTGCTCGATCGGCCGCGCCATGCCGACATTATCGCGACCGTACGCAAGACCGGCGCCGCCGTCAGCTTGATCAGCGACGGCGACGTCGCCGGCGTCATTCACTGCGCCGAGCCCAAAACAGGAATTGACATTTACCTCGGCATCGGCGGCGCGCCGGAAGGCGTGCTGGCGGCGGCGGCGCTGCGCTGCATTGGTGGACAGATGCAGACCCGGCTCGTCATCGACAGCGAAGAGCTGCGCGAGCGTACCAAGAAGATGGGCATCAAGGACCCCAAGAAGAAATACGAGATCGAGGACATGGTGAAGGGCGATTGCCTGTTCGCTGCGACCGGCGTCACCACCGGCGCAATGCTGCGCGGCGTCAAGTTCGGCAAGGATATAATCGAGACTGAAACCGTCGTGATGCGCTCGGTCACCGGCACCGTGCGTTGGGTGCGCGCCGAACACCGTCAGCTAGATAAATTCCACCTCGACTAGAGCGCCAGCTCAAGCCATCGCCATCGGCTTCTCGACCGCGCCGCTTTCGCGCACCAGCAAGCTGCCGAGGTGGCTCGCGATCGCGCCCATGCCACCGAACTTTGTGCTATGCGAGCCGTGGTGGGCCCGGCCATCTTTCGCCTCGGCGTCTGGGTTATAATTGGTGTTGGTGTTGATGTCGTAGGTGTAGGGCCGGTTGTTCTCGTCGACGATGAACTCGATGCCAGCAATGCCGATATCGTTGGTGGCAAGGAAGGCCTGCCAATGCGGTATCAGCGGGTGGTTGAAGTCGCGCACGATCTGGAATTTGTCGCTCGGCGCTTCCGCGGGACAAACGTCCGCCAACGCCGGCACATCGATCTGACAGGCATCGGCCGGGCAGAGCTCGAAGCCTTGCGAGGTGTCGACCCGCACCGCGTACAGAAACTTGCCGCCGACGAACTCGACGCGGGTGATGAACGGCTGCGGCGCCTTGATGTAGCGCTGCACCAGCGTAACGCCATCGACGGACGGCTCGAACTCGCCGCTGGTGAGATGTTCGTCGAGCGCCGCGGCCGACAGGAAAAGCCGCACGCCCAGGCCCTTGCCGGCCCGGTTGTGCTTGAGGATCAGTGGAAAGCCGAGCCGCGTCGCGGCGTCCGCAATGTTCTGCTTGCCGACCACCGCCAGCGTGTCCGGCGTTTCAACATCGAATTTTTTGAGCGCTTCGTATTGCGCGACCTTGGAAACTTCCAATTGCAGCGCGCGTTCGCCGTTCACCACCGTTCGGCCGTGCCGCTTAAGCCAGGCTAGCGCCGCGGCGGTGAATTCGGGCGCATAGCGATGGTCGCGGGTGTGCGAGGAAGCACTCATGCGGTTGTAGAACACGCCCGCCGGCGGCGCGGCGCGCAGATCGAGCACGCCCTTATCGAGATGCCATTCCGCGAACGGGATACCGCGCGCATCGAATTCCTTGCGTAGCGGTTCGACCCAAACGTCATTCCCGTGGATAACGTAGAATTTAGGGGATCGGCTCTCGGTGGTATAGTGCTGGCGCATCGCGATTTGCTTCCCACATAACGGCTAGCCCTGAGGTATT
>JBPCQM010000026.1:0-12365 GCA_050998115.1 Pseudolabrys sp.
GCCAGGCCGCATTCCTCACTCGGATACAAGACCCCGGCAGCCTATGCCAATACACTCACCGCGCCGGAAGGCGTAACATCAGCCGAGGCTCTAACTGCCGCTGGATGAAAGTTCAGTGGCAGGTCAACTACGACAGAGTAATGGGCGTGCCGGTCACATTCCTAGACCATTACAATCCCGAGCAGTTTGAAATCGTCGGTTCAGATTACGAAGTCAAGCAGGGATTGATCCCCGATCTGTTGAAGCGAAATTGGAGAGGCAAGACTGATCGGGGTTACATCGATGGCAAACGACTGTTCGCCCGCGTTCTCATTCGTAGGAGGCGAAGCAGCAAATGAAAATCGAACTCAAAGAAATCAATGTAGAGAATCTGACCGATGGCTTCGCGGACAACGCTGAGCAGGGCGTCGTCGCTTATGGCGGGAAGCTCGATATTCGCCCGCCGTATCAGCGCGAATTTATCTACAAAGACAAGCAGCGCGACGCGGTGATCGATAGCCTCCGAAAGGACTTTCCACTGAACGTGATGTATTGGACGGTGCGCGAGGATGGCCATTACGAAGTCATCGATGGCCAGCAGCGCACGCTTTCCATCTGCCAGTACGTCAACGGCGATTTTTCCATCAAAGGGCTAGCTTTTCACAATCTCAAGGACGACCAGCAGAAGCAGATTCTCGGTTACAAGTTGATGGTGTATTTCTGCTCCGGCACTGACAGCGAAAAACTGGATTGGTTCAGAACCATCAACATCGCTGGCGAGGAACACACGGAGCAGGAATTGCGTAACGCCGTGTATGCCGGCCCCTGGACTGCGGACGCCAAGCGGTACTTCAGCAAGACGGGTTGCCCGGCCTATGAGCTAGCGAGCGATTACATGCGGGGGAGCCCGATCCGGCAGGAGTACTTGGAAACGGCCATCGCGTGGCGCGCGGATGGTGAGATTGAAGATTACATGTCGAAGCATCAGCACGATCAGAACGCAACGCCGCTTTGGCAATATTTTCAGAAGGCCATCGGCTGGGTAAAGGCGACGTTTCCGGAGTATCGGCGAGAGATGAAGGGGGTGGATTGGGGAACTCTCTACAATCAGTTTAAGGACAAAGAGTTCGATACGGACAAGTTGGAAAAACAGATTACAAAATTGATGCAAAACGACGATGTGGAGAGAAAATCTGGTATCTATCCGTATGTGCTCGATGGGGATGAAAGACACCTGAACATCCGCGCATTTTCCAACAACATGAAGCGGGAAGCGTACGAGAGGCAAAAGGGAATCTGTGTGAAGTGTAAAAAGAAGTTTGAACTGAGCGAAATGGAAGGCGATCACATAAAACCTTGGCACGAGGGCGGAAAAACCACGGCGGCGAACTGCCAAATGTTGTGCAAGGATGATAATCGCCGAAAGGCAGGAAATTAGAATTACTTTGACGTTTTGCGCCTTGGCTTCTTCTTGTGTTTCGGCCCGAGTTTTACCGCCGCATCGATAGCGCGCTCGAAGCGTTCCCAACCGTCTGGACGCAAATCTGCGGTTTTGGGTTTTTCGGCTTTGGCCTGTTTGATTTCCATCTCGGCAAGATAGATCAAAAGATCGGATTCGTCACATCCCGCGCTGCCCTATCTTGACCTGCCCACCAATAGGGCCTACTATGTCAAGGTGATAATTCCCCTATTTTGGACGTGGTGCGGCTTCACGATCCTGTGGTGGCTGAATGTTTGGTCACCGATGGCCGTCTTGTTGTTTTGAATTGACGCTGATGTCCTGCGCGCAGGCCGGAGCCGCCGCCAGCAACACTCCCGCTACCCCGGCCGCGATCGCCACCAGGCGAACACGGCGGCCGGAAGTGGTTCGCTTCAAGTCGTCTTGACCTTCAAGTCTTGCCTGACGAACGGCCCAGCAAACTGGCCATCTCCTGTTCGAGACTGTCGTAGGCGTTTTTGCTCGGCGCCGGCTTGGGTTCAACCTTGGGTTCAACCTTGGGTTCAAACTTGGGTTCAAACTTGGGTTCGAATTTGGGTTCAGCCCTCGGCTCGAATTTGGATTCAAACTTCGATTCAAACTTTGGCTCGGCCTTCAGCTCAAATTTCGGCTCAAATTTGGCTTCGAACTTCGACTCGAACTTTGGTTCGGTTTTTGGCGGCGCGGCAAAGGCGGCGCCGAGCGGATCGGTGACCGGCGGGTGCGGCTCGCCGGCCGGCGGCCGGCGCAGCGCGGCTTCCAGCCGCTGTGCCATCTCGGCGAGATTATGATCGGTTTGCGCGTCGTCGACCGGCTGGGCCGGGGCGGCGCTTTCGCGCAACGGCGGCGGGACGGCCGGCGCCGGTCGCGCCGCCGGCGCGCTGAAATCGGCTCCCGGTTTGGCGGAAAAATTGGCAGGCATTCCGTTGCCGCTGTCCGGCATGGCGCGAGCCGGCGCTTCTGCGGCAACCCACGGCTCCTCGGTCACCGGCAGGCGATACGATGAACGCGGTGCGGGCGCGGGCGCCACTGGCACCGGTTCGGGCTGCAATGGCCATGAGCCGGCATCGCCGAGCGGCACCGCGCGCGGCATTGTCTCGCGCGGCATCATTTCGTTGGGGGCGTTGACCCGCGGTGTATCGCCAGGCGCGGCGACACGCGGTTCTCGCGCGGTGTCGCGAGCCACCGCGCGCACGATATTCTGCTCGACCACCACGTCGGTCGGCCCGCCGATCATCAGTAAATGTTCGATGTTGTCGCGGCGGATCAAAATGAGACGGCGCCGGCCATCGACCGAGGCGGCGTCGATTACCGCGAGGCGCGGCTGGCGTCCGCGCGCCGACGATCCGCCAAGCCGGTTGGCGCCGAACCGGCGCACCAGCCAGGCCGTGACGCCGATCAGCGCCAGCACCACCAGAAAGGCGATGAAGAAGCGCGCGGCGAGCGGCATCTCCGAGCCGAACAAAGTTTCGAACATCACTACGCTCCGTCTTACGTGCGACTGCCCTCGGGCGGGAATCGCCCGAAAAGTTAATGTCCGAGGCACTATCTGCCGCCCCGAAACCTAACAGAGTATTAACAAAATCGCGCGCTTGGCGGGCAATTGCCGATTCCAAAACGACTTGCATGGTAAACGGGCCTTTAATGCGGCAGCAGCGCGCCGCACTCCCTTTACCAGCCATTTTAACCATGCAGTCGGCAAAGTCTGCCTAGTAGGAATACCGCCACGCCGCCGGAACTCGATAGGGGACGACATTGGCGATCGCTGACATTCCGATTTTTCCGATGCTGCGGACCCGGCTCCAATGGCACCAGGCGCGCCAGCGGGTGCTGGCGGAAAACGTCGCCAATTCGGACACCGCGAATTTCCGGCCAAAGGATCTGGTGGCGCCGAAATTCGAACCGAGCCGGATGGCGATGGCCGCAACGGTGACCAATGTCGCGCTGGCGCAGACCACAAGCGGCCATATCCACGGCTTCGGCCAGAGCGCCTCCTCGTTCAAGACCGAAAGCCGGAGCAACTACGAAACCCGCCCGACCGGCAACGCCGTCAGCCTCGAAGACGAGATGATGAAGGTCGCCTCGAACCAGATGGATTACCAGGCGGCGACCGCACTCTACGCGCGCAGCCTCAATCTGCTCAAGACCGCGCTCGGCAAGCGCTGACCGCGTTGGCGCGGCCGAAAGCCAAGGAGAGCAAACGGGGAGTTTCTCAAGACGATGGCCATCGCCACTTCCGGGTTGCGCGCGCAGGCTGGACGCATGCGCGTGATTTCGGAAAATATCACCGATGCCGATTCAACGCCCGCAAAGCCTGGCGGCGATCCGTATCGGCGCAAGGTGATGACATTCAAAGCCGACTTCGACCGCGAGCTCGAAGCCAGCACCGTCGCGCTCGGCCGCGTGCGCAATGATAGTTCCGATTTCCGTATCAAAGATCCTGTTGCCGCTGCATCGCGACGCTTACGCGATCGATCTCAAGGCGCTGGCGTCCGTTATCGTCATGGTGGCCGAGGTGATCGGCTACGTGATGCGGCTGCGGCGGGCGGGGGGCCGTTAAGGAATAAGGCCGGGATCGGCGCTTTCGCCCCTTGCGCGAGCGCCCCGGCCTGATGCACTGAGGGATCGGCGCGAACCGCGCCGCGCAAGCAGGCTCCAGACCGTCATGGCAGGGCAAAATCCGGCAGCGCAAGTTCCGGCAGCGCAAGTCCCGGGGGAGGGGCGGCAACCGCTCGCGGCATTCGACCGCACGGGTAGTGTGCCGCGGCGCGGCAGCGTCGCGCTGGTGCTGCTAGTGGCGCTGCTGCTACTCGGCTCCGCTGCCGGACTTCTGTATGTCGGCCATGACAGGGCCGAACCCTACATCATGATCTTGCTCGCCCTGCTGGCGACCGTCGGCGTGTTCTGCATGTTCGCACTGGCGGCCGGCATCATGCGGCTGAGTGGCAAGGATGCCAACCCGCTGATCAAATCGGTTATGGACCGGGGGTTCGACGGCGTCCTGATTACCGACGCCAGCGGCCGGGTGATCTATGCCAATGCCACCTATCTCGGTCTGATCGGCGCCGCCGACACCAATGATGTGCGGCCGATCGAGCGGGTTTTCATCGGCGATCCTGAAGTCTCGGAATCAATCTACCGGTTGCTCAAGGCGGCCCGTGAAGGCCGCCGATTGCAGGAAGAAGTGCGTATCGCTGGCGCCGCCAAGAAAGACGAAACGCAACAGCCGGCGCGCTGGCTGCGGCTGCGGGTGCGCCCGCTCGGCGAGAGCGGCGCGCAAGCCCGCATGACGGTGTGGTCGATTGCCGACGTCACCCGTGAGCGCGAACGCCACGAAAACGTGTTTCAGGAGCTCCGGCACGCCATCGACTATCTTGATCACGCGCCGGCCGGGTTTTTCTCGGTCGATGCCGGCGGCGCGATCGTCTATCTCAACGCCACGCTGGCAGGCTGGCTCGATCACGATCTGGCGCAAGTTGGCTCCGGCGGCCTCGCGCTTTCCGACATCGTGGCCGGCGACGGCGCGGCGCTGCTGACCGGCCATCATGCCGCGCCGGGCGAAGTGACGACCGAGGTGGTCGATCTCGATTTCAAGACTCGCACCGGCAAGCCGGTGCCGGTCCGCCTGTTTCATAAGGTGGCGTTCGGCGCCGATGGCGGCGCCGGAATTTCACGCACCTTGGTGCTCAATCGCGCCAAAGACGAGGGCGCCGATCCGCAGCGCGCCGCCGAAGTGCGTTTCATGCGGTTTTTCCACAATACGCCGATGGCCATTGCCACCGTTGACAAAACCGGCCGCATCGCGCGCGACAATCCGCGCTTTGCCCGCACCTTCGAAGATGTGCTCAAGGGCGACCAGCGCTCGATCCTTGCGGTGGTGGCGGAGCGCGACCGCGGCGCCTTTGCCGCGGCGATCCGCAAGGCGGCGGAAGGCCAAGGCGACATCGCGCCGGTCGAAGCGGCGCTGTCGAGCGCGGCCGAGCGCTGGGCGACGTTTTTCGTCGCGGCGGTCGCGGAGGAAGATCGCGACGGCGAGGCGGCGATCGTCTACGCGCTGGAAACCACGGCGCAGCGCAGTCTGGAAAATCGCGTCAATCAGCAGCAAAAGATGGATTCGGTCGGCATGTTGGCCGGCGGCATCGCGCATGATTTCAACAATGTGCTGTCCGCCATCATGATGGCGACGGATTTTCTGCTCAACGCCCACAAGCCGACCGATCCCTCGTTCTCCGACATCATGCAGATCAAGCAGAACGCCAACCGCGCCGCGGCGCTGGTGCGCCAGCTTCTGGCGTTCTCGCGCAAGCAGACGCTGCGCCCGCAAGTGCTCGATCTCAACGAGACGCTCAACGACCTGACCATGCTGTTGCGCCGCCTGATTGGGGAGAAGGTGACGCTGGCGCCGGCGCTCGGCCGGGAATTGTGGCCAGTCAAGGCCGATATCTCGCAATTCGAGCAGGTGATTATTAACCTCGCCGTCAACGCACGCGACGCGATGCCTGATGGCGGCAAGCTTACGATGCACACGGCCAATGTGAGCGCCGCCGAATGCGCGCGTTACGCCTACAAGGGCATGCCGGATGCCGACTATGTGCTGATCGAAGTCAGCGACAGCGGAGCCGGCATTCCCGACGACATTATCGATAAAATCTTCGAGCCGTTTTTTTCCACCAAGGAAGTGGGCAAAGGCACCGGGCTTGGCCTCTCAACGGTGTACGGCATCGTCAAGCAAAGTGGCGGCTTTGTTTACGCCGAGTCAAAACCCGGGGCGACGATATTTCGCGTTTTCCTGCCGCGCTACGTGCCGGGCGCAGAGGATGCCGTCGCGAAAATCCCGGAGACCGAGGCGCCGGCCATTGCCGGCGCCATGCACCGGGTCGACAAGGCGGTGCAGGCCGCCAACACCGATCTGACCGGGCAGGGCACCATCCTGCTGGTCGAAGACGAGGAAGGCCTGCGAGCGCTCAACGCGCGCGGGCTATCGTCGCGCGGTTATACCGTGATCGAGGCCGGCAACGGCGTCGAGGCGATCGAAATGCTCGACAAGCAAGGCGCGGTCGATCTGGTGGTGTCGGACGTGGTGATGCCGGAAATGGACGGCCCGACGCTGCTCAAGGAACTGCGGCGGCGTGATCCTGCCGTCAAAATTATCTTCGTCTCCGGCTATGCCGAGGAAGCGTTCCAGAAGAGCCTGCCGAGCGACCAGCAGTACGATTTTTTGGCGAAGCCGTTCACGCTCAAGCAACTGGTCGAGGCCGTTAAAAAGACAATGACCTCTTGATCGACCGGCTTATCTCTACACGCGGCCTGTCAGAGTGAGAGTCGCATTCAATCGCACACCGGGCGGTCTTCGGTTCGGATACGCAGCGCCGCGCGACAGTAGAATTGCCCCGCCCATTCGTCTTTTGGCTGTGGCGCCTGGAAATAATCGCGTTCGAACCTGTTCGCCGCCGGGGCCGGCAGAAGCGGCATCAGCGTCACTTTTGCGGCCTGCGTCTCGGGCGCCGGCGGCAGGGTGGTGGCCCAAGCGTGGGTCGCCATCGCGCAGAGTGCCATCACCATAATTGTCGCGATTTTCATGGCTATTCTCTTGGCTATTCTCTTGGCTATTCTCCGTCAGCGGGGAAACGGCTGGCAATCTGGGCTTGTTCCCGCCGGGACATCTAACAAACGCGTGACTGCGACATCTTCACGGGGGAGCCTTTTGGAGTGCACCCCAGGGGGTGAACAGGGATTAGGGTCCTGGATTGACAGTCTGGCTAGCGTGTTGATCCTCGAACTCGATAGGGCTCCGGTAAGCGAGCGCAGAATGGAGCCGTCGCTTGTTGTAGACCTCGTCGATGAAGTGCGGAAGGGCATGGATGACGTCGGTGAACGTCTCATAGCAACTGAGATAAACCTCCTCGTTTTTTAGCGTCTTCATAAAGCTTTCGGCCTTGGCGTTGTCGTACGGATTACCGCGCCGGCCCATTGAGCCGCGAAGCCCGTGTTCCGCTAGCAGCTGCCGATACTGCTCCGCGGCATACTGGGCACCACGGTCTGAGTGATGAATGCATCCTGCTGAGGGTCGGCGGTTTTCGATGGCGGTCCGCAGGGCGGCGACCGTGAGCTGAGTGTCGATCGCGCGCCCCAACGCGTACCCGACGACACGCCGGGACCAAGCATCCAAGACCACCGCCAGGTAGACGAAGCCCTTCGCAATGCCGATGTAGGTCAGGTCGGCAACCCACAGCTCATTCGGACCAAAGAGCTTTAGGTCCCGGGCCAAATCGGGGAAGATCGACCCTGCGTGATCACTGTTCGTGGTCGCCACGAACCGGCGCCGGGGACGCACGGTAAGCCCCTGCTCTCGCATGATCCGCATGGCTCTCTTGTGGTTCACCCCCAGGCCATCCCGACGCAGCTGAGCCGTCACCCGCCGATAGCCGTAGCGTGGATACTCGGCACAGATTTCTCCTATTTTTTCGACGACTTTTGCCTCCCCGATCGGCTGTCCAGCCGGCTCGTCATAGTACGTGGACCGAGCAAGATTCATGAGCTCGCATCCTCGTCGGATCGAGAGGCCACGGGGCCGGTGACGATCGATATAGGCTCTCTTCTGCGCGACGTTGGCGTTCTCGGGGCCCCCCTTAAAAACTCGAGCTCCATGGTCAGCTTGCCAACCATGCGCTCCAGGCCAGCAATCTTAACCTCATGAGCTTTCAGGCGATTATCGTGCTCGAATTCCGGCTCGAATTCCCCGCCCTCGTGCTTCAATACCCAGATGCGGATTAGATTCCGAGCAACGTCATACTTTCTCGACAGGCTGTTCAGGCTCTCCCCGGTCAGAAACTCTTGGGCAACCTGACGCTTGAAGCCAATGTCGAATGAACGGTAACGGGGCATGGCCCTCTCCTCAAAAAGAGCCGCCAAAGTATCAATCTCTCAAGGACCGTCTGTCCACCTCAAGGGGTGCATTCCATTTATCCCCCTTACCAACCCGTGCCGTCTCGCTTAGTTATTAGCCATGCTTTAGCCGGGGGTTTTGCCATGATCCGCTTTCGCTCGATATTTGCGCTGGCCGCCATGATCCTGGCGGTGGTTTTTGTGGCTGCCGATGCGCAGGCCCGCGTCGGCGGCGGTTTCAGCGGCGGCAGCCGGGGCTCGCGCACGTTTTCCGCGCCACCGGCGACGCGCACGGCGCCCAACGCGGCGTCGCCGATCCAGCGCTCGATCACCCAGCCCGGCGCGCCGTCTTCCACATTCGGTGGCGCGCCATTCGCGCGTCCGGGTTTCTTCGGCTCCGGTCTGTTCGGCGGCCTGGCCGCCGGCTTCCTCGGCGCCGGATTGTTCGGGCTGCTGTTCGGCCACGGCTTGTTCGGCGGCATGAGCGGGTTCGGCTCGTTCTTTGGCCTCGCCTTGCAACTGCTGCTGGTGTTTTTTCTGGCTCGGCTGGCGATGCGGTGGTGGCAGAGCCGCTCGGCGCCGGCTTTTGCCGGTCCGGCCGCCAGCAGAACTGAAAACAAATATGAAAACTTGGCGCACCCTTATGAGAACGCCCGCACAGGTTTTGGCGCCAATGCGCCGTCTGGCGAACCGCTTTCGATCAGCAAGTCCGACTTCGACGATTTCGAGCGGTTGCTCAACGAAATCCAGATGGCCTATGGCGCCGAAGACCTGGCGCGGCTGCGCCAGATGGTGACGCCGGAGATGGCGTCCTATTTCGCCGAAGATCTCGCCGCCAATACCAGCCGCGGGCAGATCAGCCGGATCAGCGCCGTCAAATTATTGCAGGGCGATCTGGCGGAGGCCTGGCGCGAAGGCGCGGCCGACTACGCCACCGTCGACATGCGCTTCTCGCTGGACGACCGCATGGTGGATCGCGCCAGCGGCCGCGAAATCGGCGGCGGGCCGCAGGAGGTCACCGAGGTCTGGACCTTCATGCGTACGCAGGGCGGCGCCTGGCTGCTGTCTGCGATTCAGCAGGCGTGAGATTTACGCCGGCGAATTTATGATTTGGCTTATGATGACTGGGCCGGCTCGGCGTCGGCAGCAATAGGCTGCGGCTCGGCCGCGACCGGCGGCGCGTCGGCGACGGCCGGGGGAGTGTCGCCAGAACTCCGGCGGAACGGCTTCGGTTGCGCCGGGCTGCTTTCGAACTCGACTCCGATCTGATTGGCCTCGCGCCAGACCACCCGGCATTGGCGGGTTGGCGTGCCACGCTTCGACAGCAACAGCGTGAACTGATCGGGGAGCTGGTCGGCATTTTCGGCCTCGATGCGCGCGCCGGTTTCGGATATATCCGATAGCGCGCATTCGCGCGGGTGCTCTTTTCGCGGGCGATCCACGCGGAATAGTGCATCTCGCGGCGTGTCGATCTGCGTTTGTCGTTTATCATGTCGGTCTGTGATGAGATTTTGTGGCGGCGAGTTCCGTGCCGTTTAGAATCCGTTAACAGCCTAATAGAGTGGGCGGACTATAACGGCCGCGGATTACCAATTACTGAAACCAATAACGCGGCGCGTTCGCGTCTTTGAGTGTAGCGGGCCGCGCCGGCCGGCCATCTCCAAAAATGAGGAACGTCCCACGGCAAGCCGGGTCGCTTTGCCGTGGAATAGCGCGGCCACTTCGGGGTTTGAAGCAGTGAGCGGGCCCGTGTCCGGCCCAGATCGGGAGGATTTTAAATGAAAATGAGAACGTCGCTTCTGGCCTGCCTTTTTGTTCTGCCGCTCGGCGGTTTGGCGCAAGCGTAGCAGGCCAATAACATGACCTTCTTCGTTACCAGCGTCGGGCCGGGCAAGGGCGCCGACCTCGGCGGGCTTGCCGGCGCCGATGCCCATTGCGACACATTGGCCAAGGCGGCGGGCTCGGCCGGCAAAACCTGGCACGCTTATCTCAGCACGCAGGGCGCCGGCGCCGTGAACGCGCGCGACCGCATCGGCAAGGGCCCGTGGCAGAACATCAAGGGCGTCGTGGTCGCCACCAGCGTCGACGACCTGCATAGCGAAAACAACAAGTTCACCAAGCAGAACGATCTCTCGGAGAAGGGCGAGGTTATTAACGGCCGCGGCGACACGCCGAACCGTCATGACATCCTGACCGGCTCGACCACGGACGGCAAAGCCTTCCCGGCCGACAAGGATATGACCTGCAAGAACTACACGAGCAGCACCGAAGGCTCGGTGATGATGGGTCATAGTGATCGCACCGGCCTCGACGACAGCGCGGCGGCGAAGTCGTGGAATTCCTCGCATCCGTCGCGGGGCCCCGGCGGCGGCTGCAGCCAGCCCGATCTCAAAAGCACCGGCGGCGACGGCCTGCTGTATTGCTTCGCAGTCAACTGAGGCGAAACCAAAAGCCGGCCTGGCGATTGTCCCGGGGCAAAGGACAGGGACTTTTGCGTTTTTGGCACACGCCTCGGTCCATTTAAGAGGCGTCTCATGCGTTATCAATTGTTCTACTGGCCGAGCATCCAGGGCCGCGGCGAATTTGTCCGTCTGGCGCTGGAAGAGGGTGAGGCCGACTATGTCGATGTCGCGCGCAAGTCCGGCACCGGCTCGATGATGAAGATGATGGAGGGCGGCGGCGTCAAAACCATTCCGTACGCGCCGCCGTTTCTCAAAGCCGGCAAACTGGTGATCGGCCAGAGCGCCAATATTCTGCTGTATCTCGGCGCCCGGCACAGCCTGGCGCCGAAACCGGAAGCCGGCCGGTTATGGGTGCACCAGTTGCAGCTCACCATCGCTGATTTTGTCGCGGAAATTCACGACACGCATCATCCGATCGCGGCATCGCTGTATTACGAAGATCAGAAGCCCGAGGCCAAGCGCTATGCCGGGCATTTCCTGAAAGACCGTGTGCCGAAATATCTCGGCTATTTCGACCGCGTCATCAAGAAAAGCGGCGGGCCGTATTTGACGGGGCGCACGCTGAGCTACGCCGACCTGTCATTGTTTCAGGTGGTGGCGGGGCTGCGCTTCGCGTTTCCCGCCGCGATGAAGGTGATCGGGAAGAAGGTGCCGCGCGCGGTGGAGGTGCATGACCGGGTGATCGCGCGGCCGCGCATCGAGAATTATCTCAATTCGAAGCGGCGCATCCCTTTCAATGAAAACGGCATCTTCCGCCGGTATGAGGAGTTGGACTCCTAGCCGTGCGCGTCGAACGGCTTGCCGTTGATCGTCACCGGCTTCGCCCAGATCAGGATGAAGGCGACGAGGCACGGCGCCTTGCCGCGATTGACCCAGTTATGGATGGTGCCGCGCTGCACGATCACGTCGCCGGCCTTGAGATGGACGGTGACGCCGTCGTCCAGCTCCATGTCGAGCTCGCCTGACATGACGACGCCGTAGTCGATCGAGTCGGTGCGGTGATTGCGCGGCGCGACGCCGGGGTCGAATTTGACGACCCGGAACACCGTACCCTTGTCGATCGAGGTGCCGATCTTGTTGCCGACCGGATCGGAGAACACGTCATTGCTGACCGGAAAACCCTCCTGGGTCGACCATAGCTCGATATATTCGGCGCCGGGGCGCGGGCTCTTTTTTGCTGCGCTGATTTCGTCGATTTCGACGATGGCTTTGCCATTCTTGTCGTGGCCGGTGACGACGCGGCGAATATTCAGGCTCATTCTGGCTTTCTCCGGATTGCGCGTTCTTCCTGCCGCATGGAACGCGCCCATGCAAATTGCTAGGGTCTGTACCCGCATAAATGATTGAATAGTTTTAACGAACATGATTCACCGTGCGCGGAGGTGGATCATGCGATTTGATCTGAGCGATGAGGAATGGGCGCTTCTCGAACCGCGCTGCCGAAGAGCCGAAAGTCCGCGCGCGTTGACGATCGCAAGATTATCAATGCGATATTTTACGTGCTGCGTACCGGAATGCCGTGGCGGGATCTGCCGGCACGCTACGGCCCTTACACGAGCGCG
>JBPCQM010000035.1:0-2830 GCA_050998115.1 Pseudolabrys sp.
GTGCTGGTGCGAAAGACGTGCCGCGGCGAGCCGGCCGCCGCCCATACCGGATCGAGTTTCAATAAGTCGGCGTCGATAAAGCTGCGCGGCGCCGTGAGGTGGCCGACCGGCGCCACCCCGCCGATCGCAAAGCCGGTGATGACGCGCACCCATCGTCCATCAGCCGGCTCTACCGGCTGGCCTGCCAGCACGGCAATCTTCGCGGCGTCGACGCGATTGGCGCCGGACGTCAACACCAGAATGACTTGCTCGCCGGCACGCATCACGATCGATTTGACGATCTGCGCGACCGTGCAGCCGACTGCCGTCGCAGCGTCTTGCGCGGTGCGCGTGCCGTCGGGAAATATCATGATGCTGTCGGCGTGGCCGGCCGCGAGCAACGCCTTGCGCACGCGTTCAACCGAATCGCTCACGTTCAATATCCCGCCGCCAGCGCGCCGCGGGTGCGGCTGTCGGCGGCGCCGACGATGCCGTCCGGCGTCACTGCGATTGAATTAGCTGAGGTGCCGGGCGGCGTCACCACAATTTTGTGGCCGAGCGCTTGCAGCGCTTCGAGCGTTTGCGGTGGAAAGTCCGGCTCAACGCTCACTTCATCCGGCTGCCATTGGTCGTGCAGCCGCGGCGCGCGAACCGCTTGATTGATCGGCATTTTGAAATCGAGGGCGTTGACGATTACCTGCAGCACCGTCGAGATGATGCGGCTGCCGCCCGGCGAGCCGGTGACGATCGCCGGCTTGCCGTCCTTGAGCACGATGGTCGGCGTCATCGACGACAGCGGCCGCTTGCCCGGCGCCGGCAAATTGGCCTCGAAGCCGACCAGCCCGTAGGCGTTGGACGCGCCCGCCTTGGCGGTGAAGTCGTCGAGCTCATTGTTGAGCAGCACGCCGGTGCCGTCGGCGATCAGGCCAAGGCCGTAAGAGAAATTCAGCGTGTAGGTATTGGCGACTGCGTTGCCGTCGCGGTCGATCACCGAAAAATGCGTGGTGTTGTCGCCCTCGAATTCGTTGGGATTGCTCGGCCGGATTTCGGCTGCTGGGGTCGCACGTTCAACAATGCCGCCGCGCAATTTCGCGGCGTAGTCTTTTGAGGTCAGGCCGCGTACCGGCACCTTCACCGTGTCGGGGTCGCCCAGATATAGGGCGCGATCCGCATAGGCGCGTTTCATCGCCTCGATCTCGAGATGCAGCGCGCGCGGCGTCCCGGCGCCGATCGCGGCCAAGTCGTAGCCTTCCAGCACGTTGAGTGTTTCGATCAGTGCGACGCCACCCGAGGACGGCGGCGGCATCGAGACGATCTCATAGCCGCGATAACTTCCGACCACCGGTTTTCGTACCATCGGACGATAATTTTTCAGGTCGTCTGGGGTCATGATGCCGCCCGCTGCGCGCACTGCGCCGGCAATCTTCTGGGCGATCTCGCCTTGGTAAAATGCACCGGGGCCTTTGCGGCCGATGGCGTCGAGCGTATCGGCGAGGTCGAACTGATAGAGCCGGTCGCCGGCCTCGAACGGCTTGCCGCCGTCCTTGAGCAAAATACCCGCGGTCGATGGCCAGCGGTTGAGCCGCGCGCGCGCGCGCGGCAACGAGTCGGCGAGATCATCCTCGACGGGAAAACCGTTGCGGGCGAGGGCGACGCCCGGGGCGATTAGGTCGGCCAGCGACAATTTGCCGGAGCCGTATTTGGCTTGCGCCAGCGCCAACCCGGCTACGGTGCCGGGGATGCCAACCGACAGCGCCGAATCGCGAGATTTCACCGGATCGGGTTCGCCGCGCGCATCGAGAAACATCTCGCGGGTCGCTGCGGCCGGCGTGCTCTCGCGATAGTCGATCGCGACGTTGTCGCCGCCAGCATCACCCTTCGCCGCGAGGTGGATCACCATGAATCCGCCGCCGCCGATATTGCCGGCGCGCGGATAGGTGACGGCGAGTGCGAAGCCGACCGCCACCGCAGCGTCGACGGCGTTGCCGCCACGATCCAGTATTTCAACCCCGATACGGGCGGCGTTGCGCTCCTGCGCCACCACCATGCCGTTGCGCGCGGTGATGGCCGGCACCGGCGGAACGGCGGGCGCGTGCGCAATTGGCGCGACCTGGCCTGCGGCTGGCGCGATAAGGGCAACCGAGAGACAAAGTGTGAAGAGGCGCATTCGCATTCCGTTGTCATGCCCGGCCTTGTGCCGGGCATCCACGTCTTTCTTTTTGGCAACCGAATAAAGCGTGGATGGCCGGGACAAGTGCCACGACCGGGCCGGCCAACGGGTCCGCGCGAAGCGTGGCCCGATGACAGGCTCCGCCGGACCCGGTTGTCCGGCCATGACGAAAAACATTACCGCGCTTGCGAGTGGTAGTTTGCGTTCGGCCGCATGTCGGTGGCGGAGGCCACGCGGTTGCTCATATTGAAGAAACCGGCGATGGAGGAAATGTCCCAGATGTCGCGTTCGGTGAAGGCAGCGCGGCGAAGCCGCTCGCGGTCGCCTTCTTCCACCGCCCAAGGCTGGGTTGAGAGCTTGACCGCGAAATCGAGCATCGCCCGCTGGCGTTTGTTCAGCCGCGCGACCCGGTAATTCATGACCATGTGCTCGCCCAGCAGCGGGTTGCCTGAATATCGCCGCACCGCGGCGCCATGGGCGGCAAGGCAATAATAACAGCGGTTTTGCGACGACACCGCGACCGCGATCATTTCCCGCTCGAGCTTGGAGAGGCCCGAGGGCGCGAGCATCAGGTCGTTGTACATGGCGACGAAGGTTTCGAGCTTCGGCAGGTCGAAGGCATAAGCCGAAAGAACATTCGGAATAAAGCCGAGCTTCTCCGAGCATTTGTCGAAATAGGCC
>JBPCQM010000111.1:0-25076 GCA_050998115.1 Pseudolabrys sp.
GCCCTCGTTCACTATGGCGCCGGCCCCGACCAGACAATTATTGCCGACTTTCGATCCGTTGAGCAGCACTGCGCCCATGCCGACCAGCGAATTATCGCCGATCGTGCAGCCGTGCAGCATCACCAGATGGCCGATCACGCAATTGGAGCCGATCGTAAGCGGAAAACCCGGATCGGTGTGCAGCACGCAATTGTCCTGGATCTGCGAGCGCTCGCCGAGTTCGATCCATTCATTGTCGCCCCGCAGCACCGCGCCGAACCAGACGCTGGCGTCGCGCTTGAGCCGCACGCGGCCGATCAGCGTCGCGCTATCGGCAACAAAATATTCGCCCGGCCCGGGAAATTCCGGCCGCTGGCCGTCAAGCTCATAAATCGGCATAAGTACTCACCCGGATCAGTGGACCGAGCATCGCACGACGGGAAAAAATTGGAAGGGTTCAGGTCCCGAGCAGGCCGACGGCTTGCAGCGCCATCACCACTACGGTGCCTGACATCAGGCTCCAGACGCCCGCCAAAAGCGTCGTCACGAACACGGACTGGAAGCGGCCGGTCTGCCGGGGTCCGAGCAACGTGTTGCGCACCAGCAGAAACGGCGCGGCAAACACCAGCACCGGCACCGCGGCGAACGCCGACGGTCGCGCACCGGTATTGAGCAGGCCGAAGCTTGGCAACTGGCTGGTCACAAGCTGATAGGCGGTGGTGGCGAGCCCCGCCACGGCGAAGCCGATTGCGAGCGCGATCAGGGACTGGACGGCTTCCGGCGACATTTCGGGTCTCACGCAATACAGACCTGACGTCGTGGCAGAACTGGCTCGCCGCAGCCATCGCTTCCTTAACAAAGGGTAAACGCCGGAAGGCCCTCGGCCGCGCTTCGCCAAAGCGGCCGTGCCATATTGGCTTTCGATTCGTGCCAGGAACAGCCTCTTAGACATGGCCCATATTTCCCACGCCAGCCGCACGCGGCCGCACCGTCAGCGGCGTCCCGCCCATAGTCCGCTGGGCGCGCCGATCCTGCTGTTCCTCGGGGCGACATTTCTGGCTGCTGCCTATGTCGCCTATGCACTGTGGCCGCGCTGGCCGGTTGGATCGGTGTCGCCCGATGCGCCGGCGCTGCCGGTCATGATCTCCGGCGTCATGTTCACCATCGAACCAGCGGCGATCCGCATGCCGGTGCAAAGGAAGCCCGGCGCCCAAGAGCGGATCGATCTCGCCTATCTGTGGCCCTCGCTGGCGCCGCCCGATCCCGCTGCCCGACCCAGCGTCGGCGCCCCGCTTGACCCAAACGAACGGCTGTTTCTGACAATTTCCGATGGCGAAGCGACGCTGCCGGTCGCCGAACGCGTCAAATCAATTTACCCACGCTATCTCGCCGAACGTTCCGAGCCCGGCCCGCCCGGCTTGACGCTGCGCGCGTTCCGCGACACCTCGCCCTATCGCGGCGAAGACTTGATCTACGACCCGCAGACGCCCGGACATTTTCTCGCGCGCTGCTCGCGGCAGGAAGTCGGCAATAACGGCATGTGTTTGTTGGAGCGTCGCGTCGGCAGCGCCGATATCACGTTGCGTTTCCCGCGCGACTGGCTGTCGGACTGGAAAGGCGTGGCAAACGGGATCGACAAATTACTGGCCCGGCTGCATCCAGATCCCCCGTCATCCTGAGCGCGAGCACGGCCCTCAGGACGACGGAAACTAGCTCGCCAGATCGACGTCGAGGATCGGCAATTCCAGGATGAAAATGCGCCGTCCCTTCTCGTTCTCGATAAACAACACCGCAATAAATTCCTCGCCGATATAGACCTCGAGCGAGTCATTCTTTTTCGGTCGCGCGACGACGCGGATATTCTCATTGTCGAATTTGCGGCGCAGGTAAGAAGTCAGATGCACGGGCGAAACGTCGGCCTGCGCGCCGAGATCGATTTCCATGCGGAAGTTGTAGGAAAGTTCGCCCTCTTCGTTGTCCGATGAAAGCTCGCCAAGATCCTCCTCGCCGATGAAGACTTCGGCAAGCTCGGCGCTTTTCGGCGCCACCCGAATGCGCGGGGTGCCGAACAGCTTTTTCAGATAGGCGTCGAGTTGCCTCACCTCTTTCGCGTCCACGCGATGCTCCTGAATCAAGGGAAGGCGTCATGCCACAGCGCGAAGGCAATGAAAAGGCGCAATCGGCGGTTCAAGGACCGGCTTCGTAGAACAACTGGTCCATCGCCCGTGACGGTTCCGGACACCCCGCCTCGCCGACCACCCTGGCCGGCACGCCGGCGACGGTGACGTTGTTCGGCACCGGCTTGATGACGACCGAACCCGCGGCGATGCGCGCGCAGTGGCCGACTTCAATATTGCCAAGGATCTTCGCCCCGGCGCCTATCATGACGCCGCGGCGAATTTTCGGATGGCGGTCTTCATTTTCCTTGCCGGTGCCGCCCAGTGTCACGTCATGCAAAATCGAAACGTCGTCGTCGATTACCGCGGTCTCGCCGCAGACAAATCCGGTGGCGTGGTCGAGGAAGATGCCGCGGCCAATTTTCGCATTCGGGTTGATGTCGCACTGGAACACCGCCGAGGAGCGGCTCTGCAGATAAAGCGCGAAGTCGCGGCGGCCCTTGCCCCAAAGCCAATGCGCCAGCCGGTAAGTCTGGATCGCGTGGAAGCCTTTGTAGTAGAGCAGCGGCTCGAGATAGCGATGGGTGGCCGGATCGCGATCGTGCACAGCGATGATGTCGGCGCGAAATGCTGTGCCGATCGCGGGATCGTCGTTAAGCGCTTCCGCATAAGCCTGCCGGATCAACTCGTCGCCGATATCGGCATGTGCCAGCCGCTCGGCGATGCGATGCACCACCGCGGCTTCCAGCGTATCGTGGTTGAGCACCGTCGCGTAAATGAAAGTTGAGAGTTCGGGCTCGCGCGTCGCGACCTCCTCGGCCTCGTCGCGAACCCTCGCCCAAACCGGGTCAAGCCGGTTGATCTTGTTTTCCGCTTTGGCGCGCTGCTGCGACATTTCCATACTCCGGCATCCGAGGCCGACAGATATTCATTCTAGCACAATTCGCATAGGGCGACCGGTATCGCGTGGCTGTTAGACTTTCAGCCTTAATGACGGCTGAAAAACGCGAGAATTGCCGAGGAAAACTGGTCTTTGCGGTCTCCCGCTACCATGTGCCGCGCGCCGGTGACATCCGCGTATTCCGCATGGGGCGCCAGCGCGAGAAACTCCTTGGCATGCGATTCCTGTACCAGTTCCGACGACCCGCCACGCACCAACAACGCCGGAATTTTCAAGCCCGTTGCCGCCTTCTTCAGTTCAGCCTCAGCCGCCATGCGTCCGCCTTTGACGCGATGGGGCACTTCGAGAAACCGCGGATCCCAGTGCCAGCGCCAGCGGCCATCTGGATGCAGCCGCAAATTCTTTTTCAGTCCTTCATGCGAGCGCGGCCGCGGCCGGTGCGGCAGGTATTTGGCGACGGCATCGGCCGCCTCCGCGATCGATGCGAAGCCCTCGCGCGCGCGTTCACTCATAAAGCCTTGCACCCTCGCGACACCGGAGAGATCGACGCTCGGCGTGACGTCGACCAACACCAGGGCGGAGAACAGCGGTGGTTCGCTTTTTATCTGGGCCTCGCCTTGCGCCAGCAGCGCGCTGATGCCGCCGAGCGAGGCGCCGATCGCCACCGGTTTGTCGCCGTGCGCTCACCAAGCGTGCGCGCGATCGTGCGCACGTCCCTGGCGTAATCGTGAAACCTGTAAGCGCCCGTCTCGCCCCAGTCGGAATCGCCATGGCCGCGCTGGTCAAACGCATAAGCGGTGCGGCCGGCTCGCGCGATGTCCTCGGCAGTCTTGCGCCAGGCATGCCGGGTTTGCCCAGCCCATGCAGCAGCAGCACCGGCGCGCCACTCTTGCCTAACACGTCGGCGATCAGGCGGTTGCCGTCGGCACCCGTGAACATCGCAATGGCGGGCTTGGGATGCGAGGTCATTTTATGCTTTGCAGAAATCCAGCACGCCTTGTTTGAAAACTTTGTCGCCAACCGCCAGCATGTGGTCGCGGCCGGGAATGTCGAGCGCCTTGGCGCCGGGGATGAGCGCCGCCAGTTCTTGCGCCGAGCCGCTGACCTTGTCCCTGGTGCCGACTGCGACGAGCACCGGGGCGCGGATCGACGCGACTTCGGCGCGGCTCAAGGTCTGCCGCGAACCGCGGATACAGGCCGCCAGCGCATTGCGATCAGAGTGCGTCTGCTCGGCGAAAGCGCGGAACACGCGCCCGGTCGGATCACTCACATCGTCGAGCGACGGCGCCAACAAGGCGTCGGCGGTGCTTTCCGGCAGGCCAACGCCGTCGACCAGGTGAATGCCAAGCCCGCCGAGTATGAGCGCGCGCACGCGCTGCGGGTTCTTCAGCGTCAAAAACGCTCCGATCCGCGCGCCCATCGAGTAACCGATCACCGCGGCGCGCTCGATGCGCAGATGATCGAGTAAAGCGCGCGCATCTTCCGCCATGGTCGCGGTGTCGTAGTTGGCCGGATCGTAGAGTTTGCTGGACAGGCCATGACCGCGATTGTCGAGCGCGATCACGCGGTAGCCGGCGCCGGTGAGTGTCGTTACCCAGCCTGGATAAACCCAATTGATTTCCTTGTTGGAGGCGAAGCCGTGGATGAGCAAAACCGCCTCACCCTCGCCCTGGTCGAGATAGGCGATCTCGACCGCGCCGTGATTGAAAACAGCCATAACGAATGTCTAGCCGCGCGCGGTCATCGCTGCAAAGCGTTGCTGCTCGGCGCGCAGTCGCCTCATCTTACCGCGCCTGACCATGCGTAGCGTGATGCGCTCCGTGGTGCCTTTGAGCGAGGAGACAAAGCCGAACAGCGCCAACGCCGCGCCGAGGATCCAGAAGCCGAGATCGAGCGCGGCCAGCGTCAGCACCAGCGCGCCGCGCCCGACCAGCTTTATAATAGCGCGGGTCTTGCCGCCCTTGGCGGCGGCGAGCCTGGCGAGTCGCGACATCTCGCGTGGGGTTTCCGCGATCTTGAGCCCGTCGAGCGCCGCTTTGGTGCCCGCCTTGCTCTGCACCCGGCCAATGTCGCGGACCAGATGGACCAGACCGCCGGCGCGCGCGACCTTGACCGCTTCGCGCGCCGCACGGATCGCTAACGCCGGTTCGGTGATCGAGGCGCCGGCGAGCGCGCCTTTGAGCTTGTTCCAGTCGACCACCTGACGCAGAGCGCGCCCGATATAGGCGGTGAGGTCGGCGCCGAGGGCGCCAGTCTTTCGCGCAGCTTTGGCGAGCGAGATGCCGACCCGCGCCGGGGCCGCCTCGCCAAGCGTCGCGTAAGTCGCCGCGGTAATCGCCAGGCCGACGCCGGCAAGACCCAGTACTAATTCGTCGGCGGGTTGTCCCAGTGCCATGCGGCCGCCTTCGCGCACGGCGTCGCGAATGTCGCCGAACACAAATAAATCTCCGGTCGCGGTGCCGGCAAGCCCGGCGCCGTCGTTCGGCTCACCGGTGACGAAGCCCATCGCGAAGCTCCGCATTGTATGGCTGGTCGATTCGGCTTCGGCGACGGCGGCTTCGACTTTTGCTGTCAGCGCCGGGTTGATCGTGACGCCGCGTTCATGCGCCAACTCAACGAAACTTTTGGCGAGATCGGCGTCCTTGCCCGCCAGCGCCGCTTCAATTTCAGGCGCGGCGATGCCGGCGTCGAAATGCCCGTCAAGCGCGCGGTCGGCAATCTGCGCGGGATCATCTTCGATCGAAAGCAGATGCTGCGCCTCGACGCCGCGCGGCACCGCATAGACCGCGGCGCAGGCCGTCAGCAGGCAGGCCAGCAACGCCGGCGCGATGCGAAACTGCCTCATCTTCGCGCCTCTGACACCTTCGATTGGATCGACCCCGTCAATGCTAAACAGCAATCGCCGCTCCATTCTAACACGGTTTGGGATAACCACGGAAGGAACCGGCGACCGACCCACATGTTCCCGGCGGCGTCGCAGCGAGCTTTACGAATCCTTGGGAACGGCGCGCTTGCTCTTTGGGGTCGCGCCGGTAAGGTGCCGGCAAAATAGAACGAGCTTCAGGATCACAACCATGGCCGAGCATATCGTGCCGCATTTCCATAACGATCCAGGCGTGTCGGTGATCGAGGTCGGTGCCAGGGAATTTATGTGCGTCGGCGCCATCCCGCCGCATGATCATCCGCATATCTTCCTGGACATGGGTGGCGACCCGGAAATCATTTGCTCGTATTGCTCGACGCTTTACCGTTTCAATCGCAAACTCGACAGCCACGAGGCGCGCCCGCAAGAATGCGCGCTCACCGGCACGGCCTAAGCGGCCGGGAAAGCCGACCTTGGCCGCTACGCGTCATGTGCTGATCGCCGGCGCCGGCATTGCCGGCCTCACCTCGGCGCTGACGCTGTCGCGCGCCGGGCTGCGCACCACGGTGATCGAGCAGGCCGCGCAACTCGAGGAAACCGGCGCCGGCATCCAGCTCTCGCCGAACGCGACGCGGGTGCTGATCGCGCTGGGCCTTGGCGAGCGGCTCAAGCTCACCGCGGTCGAGCCGGAAGCGATCCGGGTCATGTCGGGAAATTCCGCGCGTGAAATCGTGCGCATTCCGCTCGGCCGCGCCGCGGAGAAGCGCTACGGCGCGCCTTATTGGGTGATTCACCGCGGCGACCTGCAAGCGGCGCTGGCCGACGCCGCGCGGGCCGACCATGACGTTACGCTGCAGCTCGCGACCCGGATCGAGGACTTCGCCGCGCACAGGAACGGCGTGAGCGTGCTGACTCGCCGCTCCGGCCAGGTGCTGGAGGAGCAGGCGCTCGCGCTGATCGGCGCCGACGGCGTGTGGTCGACGGTGCGCGAGCGGCTGCGCCAGCATGGCGACCCGGTGTTCCGACATCGCGTCGCCTGGCGCGCGCTGGTGCCGGCAGCCAATGTTGCGCCGCAATGGCGCGACCCGCTCATCCATCTGTGGCTCGGGCTTGACTCGCATCTGGTGCACTACCCGGTAAAAGGTGGTGCGCTGATCAACATTGTCGGCATCGTGCACGACGAGTGGAACGAGCCGGGCTGGAACGCAACCGGCGAGCCGAACGAAGTGCTGCGTCACTTCGCGCGCTGGTCGTGGGCGGAACCGGCGCGGCGGCTGATTGCTGTGCCGCAACGCTGGCACAAATGGGCGATTCATGACCGAAGGTCACCTGTTCAGGGCGGCCGCGGCCCCGTGACCCTCATTGGCGACGCCGCCCATCCCGCGCTGCCGTTTCTGGCCCAAGGCGGTGCGATGGCGATCGAGGATGCGGCGGTGCTCGCCGCCGCGCTGGGAAATAATGCGGACAACCCCGGCAAGGCGTTGCGCCGCTATGAGCGCGCCCGCCGCGCACGTGCCGCGAAGGTGCAAAGGCGGGCCCGCAAGCAGGGTCGCATCTACGGCATGACCGGGCCGGAGGCCTTCGTCCGTAACGTGATCATGCGGCGATTGGGCGGAGAAAGTCTGCTGAGACGCCACGACTGGCTCTATAATTGGAAGCCCCCGGTGTTCGACATACCACACAAGACCGTTATCCCGATCGGCGACGGCGACGCGCAGGAGAGTTGAATGTTTCCGACCAGCGTGGCCGGCAGTCTGCCAAAGCCGTCATGGCTCGCCGAGCCTGACAAACTATGGCCCGCCTGGCGGCTTGCCGGGCCTGATCTCGCCGCCGGCAAGCTCGACGCCACGCTTCTGGCGGTGAAAATGCAGGAAGACGCCGGCATCGACATCGTCACCGATGGCGAACAGGCGCGCCAGCATTTCGTGCACGGCTTCCTCGAATTCGCCGACGGCATCGACTTCGCGCACAAGGTTGAAATGGGAATCCGCAACAATCGCTACAAGGCGATGGTTCCGACGGTGCGCGGCGAGTTGCGGCTCAAAGGCCGAGTGCATCAGCGCGAAGCGCGGCACGCCCGCGCGCACACGCAACGCAAGCTCAAGATCACCATGCCGGGCGCGATGACGATCGCCGATACCATCGCCGATGATTTCTACGGCGACAAGGTGAAGATGGCGATGGCCTTCGCCAGTTTGCTCAACGACGAAGCCCGCGCGCTGGAAAAAGACGGCGTTGATGTGATCCAGTTCGACGAGCCGGCCTTTAACGTGTTCACTGACGACGTCGCCGGTTGGGGAGTCGAGGCGCTGCACCGCTCGATCGACGGCCTGCAATGCACCACCGCAGTTCATATCTGCTATGGCTACGGCATCAAGGCCAATATCGACTGGAAGAATTCGCTGGGCGGCGAATGGAAGCAATACGAGACGATCTTTCCGGCGCTGGCAAAAAGCAAGATAGACCAGGTTTCCGTCGAGGTCATCAATTCCAAGGTGCCGATCAAGCTGCTTTCGCTGCTCGGCGGCAAAGATGTGCTGGCCGGCGTGATCGACGTCGCGACCGACACGGTGGAAACCCCCGAACAGATTGCCGGCGTGATTGGCGAAATCATAAAAGTGGTGCCGAAGGAGCGCATCGTCGCCTGCACCAATTGCGGCATGGCGCCGATGCAGCGCGACATCGCCGCCGCGAAGCTTGATGCGCTCGGCAAGGGCGCCGCGCTGGCGCGGCAGAGATACGTCTGATCGCCATGGCCGCAAATCATTCCAACACGCTGCTGTCACCCTACTTCCGCGAAGAGCACGAGGCGTTGCGCGCGCAACTGCGGCGCTTTGTCGATACCGAGATCAAGCCGCACGCGGCGGCGTGGGAGGAACAGGGCTTCGTGCCGCGCGAGGCGCTGCGCCGCATGGGCGAACTTGGTTTTCTTGGCATCCGCTACCCGACCGAATACGGCGGCTCTGAGATGGACACGCTCGGCTCCGTCGTGCTGGCCGAGGAGCTTGGCCGCTCGACATTCGGCGGCGTCGCCATCACCGTGCTGGTGCATACTGATATGGCCTCGGTGCATTTGGCCAATGCCGGATCGGCGGCGCAGAAGAAGCGCTGGATGCCCGAGGTGGTCGCGGGGCGGGCGATCACCGCGGTCGCCGTCACCGAGCCGGACGCCGGTTCCGACGTCAAAGGTATCCGCGCCACCGCGCGGCAAGACGGCGGCGACTATCTGCTCAACGGCGCGAAGATGTTCATCACCAACGGCGTCCACGCTGATATTTACTTCGTCGCCGCCAAAACCGCCGCCGGCGCGCAGCCGTCAAAGTCGATCTCGATCTTCCTGGTCGAGAAAGGCACGCCCGGTTTTCGCATCGCCCGCACGCTCGACAAGCACGGCTGGCGATCTTCCGATACCGCGGAGTTGGTGTTCGAAAACTGCCGCGTGCCAGCCGAAAACCTGCTCGGCCAGGAAGGCCAAGGCTTCTACGCCATCATGCGAAACTTCCAGAACGAGCGCACGGTGATCGGTGCGATGGCGATGGGCGAGGCGCAGGCCGCGCTCGAACTCACGCTCGATTACGTGATGACGCGCAAAGCTTTCGGCGCCACGCTCTACGAGAAGCAGGCGGTGCGCCAACGCCTCGCCATGCTCGCCGCCGAGGTCGAAGCCGGCCGCCAGCTCGTCTACCATGCCGCCTGGCTCGACGCGCAAGGCGTCGATTGCACGCGCGAGGTCTCGATGGCGAAAGCCTATTGCGGCGAATTGGTCAATCGCGTGATGTATGCCTGCCTGCAATTCCACGGCGGCACCGGTTACATGCGCGACAGCACGATCGAGCGAATGGCGCGCGACGCGCGGGTGCAGGCGATCGGCGGCGGCGCCACCGAAGTGATGCTCGAGGAAGTCGCCAAGCGGCTCAACCGCTAGCGAACATCAACGCGACGCGCGCCCCATCACGTCCATTAGCTCACGCACTTTGCGGCGCTGATCGGCTTTGTTGCCGCTGGCGATGGCGTGTTCGACGCAACGGGCGACATGATCCCGCAGGATTTCTTCTTCGACCCGGCGCAGCGCGGCGCGCACGGCTGAAATCTGCGTGACGATATCGACGCAATAGCGCTCTTGCTCGACCATACGCGCAAGCCCGCGCACCTGGCCCTCGATACGGCTCAGCCGCTTCATATTTGCCGGCTTGCTGTCCTTGGTCATCACGGCTATATACCCCCTAGGGGTATTATTTTGCAAGGCGTAACCAATGAGCGCGGCACCCGACAATCATCACCATCACCACGGCGATCCGGCCAGCGGCGCCGCCGTCGATCCGGTCTGCGGCATGTCTGTCAAAATGGAAGGCGCCAAACACCGCACCGAATTTCATGGCAAAGATTATTTTTTCTGTTCGGCCGGCTGCAAAACCAAGTTCAGCGCCGAGCCGCAAAAATTTCTCAACAAAAATGCTCCGAGTCGCGCGCCCGAGCCGGCGATCGAAGGCGCGATCTACACCTGCCCGATGCATCCCGAGATCCGGCAGCCGGCTCCAGGCTCTTGCCCGATCTGCGGCATGGCGCTGGAGCCTGAAATGCCCACGGCGGATGCCGGGCCCAATCCCGAACTTGCCGACATGACGCGGCGGTTCTGGATCGGCCTCGTGCTCACGCTGCCGGTCATGGTACTCGACATGAGCGGCCATTTCGGCGCGCAGTGGCTCGAACCGGCGCGCTCGCAGTGGATCGAATTCGCCTTGGCGACGCCGGTCGTGCTGTGGGCCGGCGCGCCATTCTTCGTGCGCGGCTACCAATCGTTGCGCACGCGCAATCTCAACATGTTCACTTTGATCGCGCTCGGTACCGGCGTCGCTTATGCCTATAGCGTTGTTGCGCTGTGGGCGCCCGGCATCTTCCCCGCCGGTTTTCGCGATCATGAGGGGGTGGTCGCAGTCTATTTCGAGGCGGCGGCGATGATCACCGTTCTGGTGCTGCTCGGCCAAATGTTGGAATTGCGGGCCCGCGATGCGACCTCCGGCGCGATCCGCGCGCTGCTCGATCTGGCGCCGAACACCGCGAGCCGCGTCAACGACGACGGCAGTGACGAGGAACTGCCGCTCGATGCGGTAAAGGTCGGCGACAGCTTACGCGTGCGTCCCGGCGACAAGGTGCCGGTCGACGGCACGATACTGGAGGGCCGTTCCTCGCTTGACGAATCTTTGGTTACTGGCGAATCGATGCCGATCAGCAAGGAGACTGGCGCGCGCGTGATCGCCGGCACGTTGAACCAGAGCGGCAGCTTCGTGATGCGGGCCGACAAGATCGGCCGCGAGACACTACTGGCGCAGATCGTCGCGATGGTGGCGAGCGCGCAACGCAGCCGCGCGCCGATCCAGCGGCTGGCGGACCAGGTCGCGTCCTGGTTTGTGCCGCTGGTGATCGCCGCCGCGCTGATCGCGTTCGCCGCCTGGGCCACCTTCGGGCCGCAGCCGCGCCTTGCCTATGCGATGGTCGCCGCCGTCAGCGTGCTCATCATCGCTTGCCCCTGCGCGCTGGGCTTGGCAACGCCGATGTCGATCATGGTCGGGGTCGGCCGCGGCGCGCAGGCCGGCGTACTGATCCGCAACGCTGAGGCGCTGGAACGGATGGAGAAAATCGACACGCTGGTGATCGACAAGACCGGCACGCTGACCGAAGGCAAACCGAAGGTGACAGCGATTTTTACGGCGGCGGGTTTTGACGAGACCGAGGTGCTACGGCTCGCCGCCAGCCTTGAGCGCGGCAGCGAACATCCGCTAGCAGGCGCAATCGTGGCCGCTGCAGCCGAGCGCAAAATCGAGTTGGTGACTGTCCGCGATTTCGACGCAGCCGCGGGCCAGGGTGTCACCGGCACAATCGACAGCAAGCGGCTGGTGCTGGGCAATGCGCGCTTCCTTGGCGAAGCCGGCGCCGATATCGCCGCGCTCACTGATAAGGCTGATCGCGCGCGACGTGACGGCGCCACTGCGATTTTTCTTGGGCTCGACGGCAAGCCGGCCGGCGCCATCGCCATCGCCGATCCGGTCAAGCCGACCACCGCCGCCGCGATCAAGGCTCTCACCGCTGACGGTATCCGCGTTGTCATGCTGACCGGCGACAACAGCATCACCGCGCAGGCGATTGCCGGCCAACTCGGCATCGCCGAGGCGCAAGCCGACGTGCTGCCCGCGCAGAAGAGCGCCGTGATCGAAAAACTCAGGCGCGAGGGCCGCATCGTCGCCATGGCCGGCGACGGGGTCAACGACACGCCCGCGCTTGCTGCTGCCGATATCGGCATCGCGATGTGCACCGGCTCCGACGTCGCTATTGAAAGCGCCGGCGTTACCCTTCTGAAGGGAGACCTCACTGGCATCGTGCGCGCCCGCACCTTGTCGGCCGCCTGCATGCGCAACATCCGGCAGAATCTGTTTTTCGCTTTCGTCTACAACGCCGCCGGCGTGCCCATTGCAGCCGGAATTCTCTACCCTGCTTTCGGCTTGCTGCTATCGCCGATCATCGCGGCCGCCGCGATGGCGCTGTCCTCGGTCAGCGTGATCGGCAATGCGCTGCGGCTGCGCTTCGTCAGGCTCGACTAATTCGCCGGATTAGTTTTTCCGCCCGGAACAGTTCGCGGGGCGGCTTGCCCGCAATCCTTCCTCACCTTTTCGCGCTCGACCTCGCGCAGGCTGGCGCGGTTCGACGTGTAATCTGTTTCATAAGTCACAGCGCTGATGAAACCGCCGGCCGGTCCTTGCCGCGCCTTGTTCATCAACCGCGTCAACTCGACGTCGCGAGCCGACAGCGTTTTTTGTTGCCGGTCGAGCTGAGCGCAATCGTAAAATTCGTAGCCGCCGGGCGCCACCAGCGCCGTGCCGAGCCGATCTTCACTGCTGGCCGTGCAGCCCGCCAGCAAAGCTGCAAGCGCGAAAGATACGGTCAATTGAGGGGTAAACGACATCAAGGATATATCTCACAAGTTGGTGCGGGCGCCCGGACTCGAACCGGGACGGGAAATCTCCCAAGGGATTTTAAGTCCCTTGCGTCTACCATTCCGCCACGCCCGCGCGCGACACACTTTTTAAACACCACGCTCTCGCGCGGCGTCATGCACGCGCGGCGCAAAAACTATTTCGATAAGACGTGCTTCTAGGCCGGATCCCAATCCTTGCCGGTTGCGTCAGTCACCTGGCCCGGTTTGTCGAAGAACTTATTCGGCACCTGGAACATCGCGATCATCTCGCCGCCATTTGGCGACCATGCGACGTGCCGGCTGCCGGTCGGCCGCCAGACGAATTCGCCGGGGCCGACGACAAGACCGGCGTCGGGCCCTTCCTTGTCGACCAGCGAGCCGGACATCACGTAAGTCTGCTCGATCAGCACATGCTCATGATCGGGCAGCGTGGCGCCGGGCGCCATCTTCATCAGTACGGTGGCGAGCCCGCTTTTCGGATCGAACATCAGCGTCTTGGTTTCGCAGCCGGGAAACCGCATGGTATCCCACGGCATGTCCTGCGGGCGCACGTGATGCGAGCGCAATTCCTCGACCGGCGAGTCTTGAACAGGTTTGGCGTCCTTGGTATCGGGCTTCACGTTCATCGGCGTTTACTCCCTGCAGCTCACCCCGTGCGTCCTGTATAAGCTGATCGGGTGCGGCTGGGTAGCGTCCTCAGTCGCCGCCTTCGCGGATCGGCGGCTGAAACGCCAGCCCGGTGTCCCATGGAAAATAAATCCAGGTATCCTGCGACACCTCGGTGATGAAAGTGTCGACCATCGAGCGCCCCATCGGCTTGGCGTAAACCGTGGCGAAGTGCGCTCCGGGCAACAGCTCGCGCACGACCTTGGCGGTCTTGCCGGTGTCGACCAGATCGTCGACGATCAGAACGTTCTTGCCGCCGGATTTGAGGATGTCCGGCGCAACGCTCTTGATAATTTTCAGGTCGCCCTGATTTTTGTAATTGCTGTAACTCGCAACGCACACCGTCTCGATCGTGCGAACGTTGAGCTCGCGCGCGACCACAGCGGCCGGCACCAACCCGCCGCGGGTGATGCAGACGACGCTGTGGAACGGCCCGGCCTCGTGCAGCCGCCAGGCCAGCGCGCGGGAATCCCGGTGGAACTGATCCCACGACACCGGAAATATCTTGTCCGGACGCGGCTGGGCGGCCTGCTCGTTGGATCGGTCTTGCATCGTCATGCTCAACGCCTTGTTTGCGGCTTGTTCTACGGCGCGGCCATCTGGGCCCTGACACGCGCCAGCATCGCCTCGACATCGGCGCGCGCGGCTGCAAGCTTTTGCGGCTCGCGCGCCCTCACCACGATATTTGTATTGGGGCCGAGCTTGTCGTCGAAGAACGGGTAGCTGCCGATCGACACCTCGGCGTGCGTCTTGGCGATGGCGCCGAGTTCGGTGCCGACGTCGCCCTCGCGCGCGTCGGCGCGGATGGTTTCCGACAACATCCTGACCCCGGTTTCGAGACTCGGCGCGACCGCGTCGAGCATCGCCTGCATGATGGCGGGAACCCCGGCCATCACAATCACATTGCCGATTCGGAACCCGGGCGCGCCCGACACCTTGTTGGCTATGAGCGCCGCGCCGTTCGGGATGCGCGCCATGCGCATGCGAGCCTCGTTCATTTCGGTTCCCATCGCGGAGGCGCGCTCGCTGATGACCCGCACTGCTTCTGGGTGAAAATCGATGGGCACGCCGAACGCCTTGGCGACGCTTTCGGCGGTGATGTCGTCATGGGTCGGGCCAATGCCGCCGGTGGTGAAGACGTAGGTGTACCGGCTCCTCAGCGCATTGAGCGCGCCGACGATCTCCGCTTCTATGTCACTGACGATCCGCACTTCCCGCAGATCGATGCCGAGCGCGGTCAGATATTCGGCAATAAAGCCAATGTTCTTGTCCTTAGTTCGCCCGGACAAGATCTCGTCGCCAATCACCAAAATGGAGGCGTTCACAATCGAAGCAGTCATGGCATCATTTTACGCGAGGCCAGCCGTGAGGCTCCAGCCCGCTGGTCCCTTCCGCACAAATTTTAGGCAGACGCGAACCTGTTGTAACATGGCCGAAGCGCCGGAAACTAGGCAACTTGTGGGGTTGCGTCTGGCCTGAAGATTGCAAAACAATGGCCGGCGGTAAAGCCGGAAAACGAATGGTGTCGGCGTTTGACGAGATGAGCGGCGGCGATGGCGGCGGCGTGCGGCCGGCCTATGGCGAACTGTCGCGCTGGCTCAAGGTGGTGCCGCCCGACGTGCTCGACTATCGGCGGCGCGAAGCCGAATTGGTGTTCCGCCGCATCGGCATCACCTTCGCCGTCTACGGCGAAGCCGACGCGCAAGAACGGCTGATCCCGTTCGACGTGATCCCCCGCATCCTCGCCGCCGATGAATGGAAGCGCGTCCAGGCCGGCCTCGCGCAACGCGTCAGGGCGCTCAATTTGTTCATCAAGGACATCTACGGCGCGCGCGAAATCCTCAAAGCCGGCGTGGTGCCCGACGACCTGATCTTCCGCAACGCCGCGTTCCGCCCGGAGATGAGCGGACTGCGCGTGCCGCATGACATCTACGTGCAGATCGCCGGCATCGACATCGTGCGGGTCGATGCCGAAAATTTTTATGTGCTGGAGGACAATGTGCGCACGCCCTCCGGCGTCTCCTACATGCTGGAAAACCGCGAGATCATGTTGCGGCTGTTTCCGGAACTGTTCGCGCGACACCGCATCGCGCCGGTGGAAAATTATCCTGACGAACTATTGGCAACGCTCAAGTCGGTGGCGCCGGAAAGCGCTGCACGCGACCCAACCGTCGTGCTGCTGACGCCGGGCATTTACAACTCTGCCTACTACGAACATTCGTTCCTCGCCGATAAGCTCGGCATCGAGCTTGTCGAGGGCCGCGATTTATTTGTGCGCAACGAAGCCTGTTACATGCGCACCACCCAGGGGCCAAAACGCGTCGATGTGATCTATCGTCGGCTCGACGACGACTTTCTCGATCCGCTTAGCTTCCGCCCGGAATCGACGCTTGGCGTACCTGGCCTGATGTCGATTTATCAGGCCGGCAATGTGACCCTCGCCAATGCAGTCGGTACCGGTATCGCCGATGACAAGGCGGTCTACAGCTTCATGCCGTCGATTTTGAAATTCTATCTCGGCGAGGAGCCGCTGCTTAAAAACGTACCAACCTGGCGCTGCCGCGAGCCGGAGCATCTGTCTTACGTGCTCGATCATTTGAGTGAACTGGTGGTGAAGGAAGTCCACGGCTCCGGCGGCTACGGCATGCTGATTGGGCCTTCGGCCAGTAAAATTGCGATTGAGCAGTTTCGCGACAAGCTTAAAGCGCAACCGAAAAATTTTATAGCGCAACCGACCCTCGCTCTATCGACTTGTCCGACTTGCGTCGACAGCGGCGTCGCGCCGCGCCATGTCGATCTGCGGCCTTTCGTGCTCACCGGGCGTAAGCGCACCTGCATCGTGCCGGGCGGCCTGACGCGGGTTGCACTCAAAAGCGGCTCGCTGGTGGTCAATTCCAGCCAGGGCGGCGGCACCAAGGACACCTGGGTGCTGGCCGGATGAACACCTTGATACAGCGATTCAGCTTTTCCCGGGCGCAGCGCAACACCATAAGCGCGTTTACGCGCGTCTTTGAGGCGCGATGGTGGTGCGCTGCAGACTCGGGTTCTCTACGCACTCGATCTTTTGCGGTCCCGGTTCTGCAGTGTACCGCTACGCTTCGCTGCGCGCTGCACTGCGCCCGGGACACGGGGCAGTAGATGCTGTCGCGCACCGCCGACAACCTTTACTGGCTGTCGCGCTATGTCGAGCGCGCGGAATATCTTGCGCGCATCCTGGAAGCGACCCAGCGGCTCACCGCACTGCCGCTCGCCGAGGTTGGCGAGAGCAATGAATGGGAGAGCGCAGTCGCTACCGCCGGCTGCGGCGACGCGTTCTATGAAATCTACGACGAAGCCAACGCCGAAAACGTCACGGAGTTTCTGGCGTTCTCTACCGCGAATTCGTCGTCGATCCGTAGTTGCTTCGAATCCGCGCGCTCCAACGCCCGCGCGGTGCGAACCGCGCTCACCGTCGAAATGTGGGACGCCATCAACGGCACCTGGCTCGAGCTGCAGCGCTATGGCAACGGCGCGGCCTCACGCGAGGAATTCTCCCGTTTCCTGCGCTGGGTGCAGGAAAGCTCGCTGCGCTATGACGGCTCCGCCTACCGAACCATGTTGCGCAGCGACGCCTATTGGTTCTCACGGCTCGGCGTCTATGTCGAGCGCGCTGACAACACGGCGCGCATTCTTGACGTGAAATATCATCTGCTATTGCCGGACAATGAACGGGTCGGCGGCCCGCTTGATTATTTCCAGTGGGCGGCAATTTTGCGCTCGGTGTCGGCACACACGTCCTACCACTGGGTCTACCGGGAAAATCTCAAGCCCTGGTTGGTCGCGGATCTCTTGATCCTCAAGGACGAGATGCCGCGCTCACTGGCATCCTGTTACGAGGCGATCGTGCGCAATCTCGATCAGGTGGCCGCTTCTTATGGCCGCCAAGGCCCGGCGCAACGCGTGGCGCGCCGCATTCGCGCCCGGCTGCAGAACAGCAAGATGGACGGCATTTTCCAGCGCGGCTTACATGAGTTCATCAGCGAGTTCATCGCGGAAAATAACCGGCTTGGCGGCGCCATCACCGAGCAGTTCCTGGTGTAGCATCTCAAGCGCCATGCGGATTCGGATCGCGCACGCCACCACCTACCGTTACGAAACGCCGGTCAACGGCTTGACGCAGACGCTTCGGCTGACGCCGCGCAACTACGACGGTCAGCACGTTGTGAACTGGCGGATCGACCTGTCGGACGATTGCCTGCGGCACCAGCAGGAGGATGCCTTCGGCAACATCACGCATACATTCACGGCGGACGGCCCGATTCTGGAGTTCAATGTCGGGGTCGAAGGGCTGATCGAGACGCAGGATACCCACGGCGTCGTCACCGGCGCGCCGGAACGGTTACCGCCTGGTCTGTTCCTGCGGGACACCGTTTTGACCACGCCCGATCCCGCGATCGCCGCCTTCGCCGAAGCTTCGCGCGCCGCTGCGGGTGCGAAAGCCGAGCCGCTCACGGTGATGCACCGGCTGCTCAACGATCTTCACCGCGAGATAAAATTCGACGCCGACCCGACCCATTCCGCTACCACCGCGGCGGAGTCTTTCGCGATGCGCCGCGGCGTTTGTCAGGACATCAGCCATATCTACATCGCCGCCGCGCGGCATCTCGGTCATCCGGCCCGCTACATCGGCGGCTATTTTCATCGCGCCGACGGCGTGACGGCGCAGGACGCCGGCCATGCCTGGACCGAGGTCTATATCGAGCCACTCGGCTGGGTGGCGTTTGACCCGACCAACGGCATCAGCGCGACTGGCGCCCATATTCGGGTCGCGGCCGGCCTTGATTACCTCGGCGCCGCGCCGGTGCGGGGCACGCGCTTCGGCGGCGGCGGCGAAACGCTAACCGTGGCGGTAACGGTCGCGCAGGCTCAGCAATGAGCGCGGCAAGCGAGGCCGCGTTGCTGTCCCCGCCCTGTCGTCGCTATAAGATCATTGTGAGTCATTTCAGGCTTGGAACGCCATGACCTATTGCTGCGGAATTCTTGTCAACGATGGTCTGGTGATGATCGCCGACATCCGCACCAATGCAGGGCTCGACAATATTTCGACCTTCCGCAAACTGCACGTCTACAACCAGCCCGGCGAGCGCGTGATGGCGCTCGCCTCGTCCGGCAACCTTTCGCTGGCGCAATCGGTGCGCTCGACGCTCAGCGAAGGCATCGAGAACCCAGAAACCGGCGAGCGCGAAACCTTGCTCAACGCGCCGACCATGTTTCAGGCCGCCCAGCGCATCGGCAATGTGGTGCGCGAAATTCGCGATACCGAATCCAAGGCACTGCAGGCGGCCGAGGTTGAATATGACGTGGCGTTTCTGTTCGGCGGTCAGATCAAAGGCGGCCGGTTGCACCTGTTCATGGTCTATTCGGCAGGAAACTTTATCGAGTGCACGACGGATACGCCGTACCTGCAAATCGGCGAGCACAAATACGGCAAGCCCGTGCTGGACCGTGCCATCCGGTTCGACACCGACCCCTACGACGCCCTCAAGATCGGACTGATTTCGATGGATTCGACCATGCGGTCCAATCTGGGGGTCGGCTTACCGATCGACCTTTTGGTAGTTCGGCGGGATGTTTACAATCCAGAGTTGAATTATCGGATCGAACCGAACGAACCGTATTTCCAGGACCTGCGCGAGCGCTGGTCCGGGGCGCTCCGCGCCGCCCATATCGCCATTCCCCGCCCGCCTTATCGAACGCCAGGCTGATCGTCCGGCGGTTTACCCCTGATTAATGGCGCTCGCGGGTTTGCATCGCCAAAACAGCGGTTGGCAAGACTTTCTCCCTAGCGTGCGGCCCTGACAGAGGCGGCAGTCAGGGGAATTACATTGCAGGCCGTGACGCGCCCGCAAGTTGCAAACGAACGGCGTTACACTAGTTGGGATCGCGCGCGGTTGAGCGTCGTAGTCCCAGTCGGTGTGATCGTTGCCGTCGCAATCGTCTGCATCGTCGTCGCGGTCCTCACCTCGGCGCAGCGCGCCGACGCGGTCGCGATCCGGCACGAACGGCAATTGATAACCCGCGCCATCAACACCCGGGGCACACGTCTCCTGCGCGAGGTCGAAAGCGTCGCCGCCTCCGAAACGGCGGCCCACAACGATGCCGTGCTTGAGCAACGCGTCGGATCGACGCTATCGAGCGTGTTTGGCCACAATTATGTTTTCTTCGTCGACAGCAACAACCGGCTGACCTATTCGCAGATTGGCAGAAGTCCGCTCGACGCCGGCTGGTTCACCGACGTGCTGCCACAGGTCAGTCCACTGCTCGACTATCTGCGCGGAAGCAACGCCGGACTGGGCGGCCTGATCGACATCGGAGAGTCAGGAAGGGCGCGCGACCGCGGCCATCGCCGGGCGGCTCTGATCCAATTCTTCATGGGACGCCCGGCCATCGTGGCCGCGGTTAGCCTCGCGACAGAGACAGGCAATGTGGCGCCGGTTGCGCTGTCGATTAAGTTCATCGATCGGGACGCCCTGGCAGACGTGGCGGCGCAACTTCGCCTGAACCATCTGCGTAATGTCGGCGGCGGCCCGGTCCCATCCGGCGATGTCATCTACGAACTCAAAGACCCCGCCAACCTCGTTATCGCACGCTTGGCCTGGACCCCGAAGCAGCCGGGCGCCGAAATCGTCAACAATGTGGTGCCGTTCGTTGCGGTTGCGCTGGCAGGTTTTGCGCTGCTTGCCGCCTTCGTGCTCGGCTACATGCGCCGCACCGCCGCCGCCATCGCCGCGGGTGAAAGCCGGCTGCGCCATCTGGCGATGCACGACCCACTCTGCGGTTTACCTAACCGGATCTATTTCGGCGAACGCCTCGAAGCGGTGATCGACGAGGTGAAGCACGGCGGTCCGCCCGCCGCCGTATTCTACATCGACCTCGATCACTTCAAGGAAGTTAATGACACGCTTGGTCATCCGGCTGGCGACGAGCTAATCCGCAACGTGACATTGCGGTTGTCACGCGGGCTGCGCGAGAATGATCTGGTGGCGCGGCTCGGCGGCGACGAATTTGCCGTGATCTCCCATATCGGCTTCGATCAAGCCAAGACAATGGAGATCGCGCAGCGCATCATCGATACGCTGTGCGCGCCCTACTCGATCAACAAGCAGAGTATCGTGATCGGCGCTTCGATCGGAATTGCCGTCATCGATCAGAACTGCGGTGGCGCCGCCGACACGATGCGTTATGCCGACATGGCGCTCTACCGTGCCAAGTATGAGGGCCGTAACCGGGCCTGTGTTTACGATATGGCGATGGATGCCGATCTGTCGAGCCGCAAGCTTCTGGAATCCGACCTGCGCCGCGCCATCGAGAACAACGAACTCAAACTGCTGTATCAGCCGCTTGTCAACAATAGCGGCGAGGTCGTGGTCGGCGTCGAAGCGTTATGCCGCTGGACCCACCCCCAGCGCGGCGAAGTGCCGCCGAGCGAATTCATTCCGGTCGCCGAGCACAGCGGCCTTATTATTGAGCTCGGTGAATGGGTGCTGCGCCGCGCTTGCACCGATGGCAAGGCATGGCCGAAGCTTACGGTCGCCGCCAATGTTTCGCCGCTGCAATTCCGCCGCACCGATTTCGTTTCCACGGTCGAGCGGATATTGGCCGAAACCGGTTTCGATCCGGCCCGGCTCGAGCTGGAACTGACCGAAAGCACGTTGATAGGGAACATCGAGACCGCCGAAGCCGCGATGCGCCGGCTCAAGGCGCTCGGCCTTCGCCTTGCGCTCGATGATTTCGGGACCGGCTATTCGAGCCTGTCCTATTTGCGCCGCTTTCCGTTTGACAGGCTCAAGATCGATCGTTGCTTCGTGCGCAGCATTGAAACGGCGTCCGACGCGGCCGCCATTGTTCATGCGATTGTCAGCCTTGGCCGCGGCCTTGGCATGAAGGTCACTGCCGAGGGCGTCGAGACCGCCGACCAGCAACTGTTCTTGCGAGCGGCCGGCGTGCACTCAATGCAGGGCTTCCGGTTCGGCAAGGCGGTCAGCGCCGCTGAAATCACCGTCCGCCTGCAAACGTCCTCCACACTGAAGAAACTCGACCAACGGGCGGCGCTGGCCGGCTGATTTCGTCTTTTCTGAATTCGCGTCACACGCCGGATGGCGCGGCCGCGCTTTTATGATATTGGCGTCTTTCCAAATGTCGCGTCAGGAAGGGAAAGCCAATGGCGGCGTCCGCAAAAATCGCGCTTGTTACGGGAGCCGGCACCGGAGTGGGCCGCGCCGTTGCGCTCGCGTTGGCGAAGGCCGGCTATAGCCTGGTGCTGGCCGGACGCCGTCAGGAGCCACTCGACGCGGTGGCGGGTGAGATTAATGCGGTCGGCCCGCAGGCGCTTGCGGTGTCAACCGATGTTTCGCAGCGTGATTCCATCCTGGCGCTGTTCTCCAAGGTAAAATCGAGCTTCGGCCGGCTCGACGTGCTGTTCAACAATGCCGGCATCGGCGCGCCGCCCGTTCCGCTCGAGGATTTGCCCTACGAGACCTGGAAGAAAGTGGTCGATACCAATTTGACCGGCATGTTCCTGTGCACGCAGGAAGCCATCAAGATCATGAAGAGCCAGTCGCCGCGCGGCGGCCGCATCGTCAATAACGGCTCGATCTCGGCGCACGCGCCGCGGCCTTTTTCGGTTGCATATACCTCCACCAAGCATGCCGTCACCGGCCTCACCAAATCGACCAATCTCGATTGCCGGCAATACGACATCGCGGTCGGCCAGGTCGATATCGGCAACGTCATCACCCCGATGACAGCGCGCATGGCGGAAGGCGAAGGGGTGTTGCAGCCGAACGGTAGCAAGCTCCTGGAGCCACGCATGGACGCCGACGCAGTCGACAACGCCGTCGCTTACATGGCAAGCCTGCCGCTCGACGCCAATGTGCTGTTCATGACAGTGATGGCGACCAAGATGCCGTTCGTCGGCCGCGGCTAGGCGACCGTGGAATCGCTGCACGATTGGCATGAGTTCTATTTTACACTGGGCAGCGCGTCGGCTGCGCTCGTGGCCCTGCTGTTCGTGGCCATCTCGGTCGGAGTCGGATTTTACACGGAGAAGAACGAAGCTCCGACACGGACCTTACCAGCCCGTGGTCGTTCACTTCACCGCCGTGCTCGTCATCGCCGCGCTGGCGCTGGCGCCAGCACATGCACCGCGACTGCTCAATGCCGCGATCGCAGCAACCGGTGTCGTTGGCGGCGTTGTCGCCCTAATCACTACGTTCAATGTATTCAACTACACCACGTCGGGCCACATCACGCCGTTCGATCATTTCGCACACGGCCTCATCCCACTGGTCGCCTATGTCGGGATCATCTGCGCGGCCATTCTGATGACGCTACACTGGCAATGGTGGCCGGAATTCCTGGCGGCCGCCGTCATGCTGCTGATGTTGATCAACATCCGCAACGCCTGGGATCTGACGCTGTCGGTCGTGCGCCGGCAAAGTCGCCGCGAGAAGCGCAAGCGCAGGCTCTAGTCGAGCCGGGTCACGTCAACTTTGGCGCCGGTTCGCACCTTGCCAAGTGTTTTCACATCGCCGAGCGCCTTGGCGAAAAGGTTGCACGGGCTCGCCAGCCGGGTTTCATTGCCCCGGCTAATCGGTGTACGGCCGAAGCCGATCGCGATCGACGATTCTTGCGGCCAGTAGGCGATCTCGCCGGGCACGACGACCGCGCGGGCATCCTGTTCACACGCCACGTTCACTCTAATGTCGAAATAGACTTCCTCGCCCCAGGTCAGCACCGAGGCCGACAACGGCAAAGCCTTGGCGATCGCCTTGGCGGTCGGGGTGTCGAGCAGTTCGGCATCGAGCGTGAGCGCGCCGAAATCGAAGCGAATGCGGGCCATCTGGATCTCTTAGTGCAATCGGAACACCCCGTCGACGCTACGTAGGTCGGCTGGTTTGATCAGCTTGCAATGCGCGACTGTGACCGAGTGCAGCGGACCATCGAGTTTCTCTGCCCAGAAGGCGAGGAAGCGCCGCAATTCGGGAAATTGGGGAAACAAATCGTATTGCTGCCAGAGAAACGACTGAAGTAACCAGCGGTGATCCGGGCGGCGGTACAAGATTTCCGCAGTGGTTAGACCGTAACCAGCGACCTGCTTCACAAAGTCCGGCGAGACTTTGGCGGCCATTCCGTCCTCCTGATCCGAAGACGATTGTCCTTTTCCCGACTCCGCTATTGCAAGCTAAAACGGTAAACAAACTGTTTAAAATCAAGGTGTTAGCAGCAAGGGGTCGCAAGTGCTGCTACCAACCCGATAGGGTGCAAATTTTGTTGGCACTCAGCATTGATGAGTGCTAAAAAATCACTCGACGCCCCTTGTGGGTGCAAAGCCCGTCACCCATGTGCCGGTAGGAGCCGAAGGCGAAATCCGTGGGCTCTGAAAACTTAAATCGTCCAATATCTTAGGAGGACCCTATGAAGTTCCGCCCGCTTCACGACCGCGTTGTCGTTAGGCGCATTGATGCCGAGGCCAAGAGCGCCGGTGGCATCATTATTCCCGACACCGCTCAGGAGAAGCCGAGCCAGGGCGAAATCGTCGCCGTCGGCCCCGGTGGCCGCGACGAGGCCGGCAAGCTCATCCCGATCGATCTCAAGGTCGGCAACACCGTGCTGTTCGGCAAATGGTCGGGCACCGAAGTCAAAATCGACGGTCAGGATCTCCTGATCATGAAGGAGAGCGACATCATGGGCGTCATCGAAGGCGCCGTCACGGCCAAGAAGAAGGCCGCCTAACGCAAAAACTCACCCGTCATCCTGAGGTGCGCGCCAAAAGCGCGCCTCGAAGGAGGACAGCCACACTACCAACGGTCACCCTTCGAGGCTCGCCGCCAGCGCGGCTCGCTCCTCAGGGTGACGGACACAGGAGCAACTCAAATGGCTGCTAAAGACGTCAAATTCTCTGTCGATGCGCGCGACCGCATGCTGCGCGGCGTCGACATCCTCGCCAACGCGGTGAGGGTTACGCTCGGCCCCAAAGGCCGCAACGTCGTGCTCGATAAGTCATTTGGCGCGCCGCGCATCACCAAAGACGGTGTGACGGTCGCCAAGGAGATCGAGCTAGAAGACAAGTTCGAGAACATGGGCGCGCAGATGGTGCGCGAAGTCGCTTCGAAGTCGTCCGACTTCGCCGGTGATGGCACCACCACCGCGACCGTGCTGGCCCAGGCGATCGTCAAGGAAGGCGCCAAGTCGGTCGCCGCCGGCATGAATCCGATGGATCTCAAGCGCGGCATCGACCTCGCGGTTGACGCCGTAGTCGAACACCTCAAGAACAACTCCAAGAAAGTGACCTCGAACGACGAAATATCGCAGGTCGGGACGATTTCAGCCAATGGCGACACCGAGATCGGCAAGTTCCTCGCCGATGCGATGCGCAAGGTCGGCAACGAAGGCGTCATCACGGTCGAAGAGGCCAAGTCGCTCGAAACCGAGCTCGAAGTGGTCGAGGGCATGCAGTTCGACCGCGGCTATATCTCGCCGTACTTCATCACCAATGCCGACAAGATGCGGACCGAAATGGAAGACCCGTACATCCTGATC
>JBPCQM010000189.1:0-13606 GCA_050998115.1 Pseudolabrys sp.
TGTCTTCGCCGCTGGCGGCGCCGGCGCGCGGCTCGACGCCACGCTGAGCGCGCCGGAAATCGAAATCGATTCCTTACGAGGTTTTGCCAACGCGGTGCTCGACGGCTCGGCGGTTGAGCGGCCGAGCGACGTCGAGCTGGCGGTCGACATCGGTCGCGCCACCGCCGCGGGCTTCGAGGCGCGCAAGATCAGCGCTCGGGCGAGGCTCGGCGGCGGCGGCCGGCTGGATATCGCGAAGCTCGCGGTGGAGGACCTTGGCGGCGCCAGTATTTCGGCGAGCGGCGAGATCGCTTTGACGCCGGCGCCGCAAGGCGACCTCAGGCTCGACATCGACGCCCGCGACCTGACCGCGGTTACCGCGTTGCTGAGCAAATCGCTGCCCTCGGTCGCCGGCGCGCTGCAACGCGCGGCTCCGATGCTGGCGCCGGCCAAGCTACGCGCCAGCATTAGCCTCGACGGCGCCACGCCGGTCAATCATGCGGCGCTCGCTGTCGACGGCGTCGGCGGCGCCATTCGTGTCAACCTGCGCGGCCAAGCCTCCGCCGAGCCAACCGCGCTTAATGCCGCGACGATCCGTTTGCAAAGCAAGCTGGAGGCGGCGGACGGCGGCAGTCTGACCAGGATGCTCGGCCTCGACCGCCTCGTCACGGTTGGCAAGGAGCCGGGAACGCTGATGCTGACGATGAGCGGCCCGGCATTCGGTGACCTTCAGGTCGTCAGCCACGTCAAGGCGGGCGGGTTGGCGGCGAGCGTGAACGGAACCTTGCGGCCGTTAGGCCCGGCGGTAATGTCCGGTTCAATCTACGCGAATATCGAGCGCGCCGATTTCGCGCCGCTATTGTCCGGACGATACGCCAATGCGGGCGGCAGCCTGCCGGTTGCGCTGACGACCAAGCTCACCTTCGCCGCCGGCGGCATGAGCTTTGACGAGCTTTCGGCGGTGGTGGCGGGCGACCGAGTGCGCGGCGCGGTGAGCGTCGGGCTCGAACGGCCGCACCGGTTGTCGGGTGAACTCAACGCCGAGACCATCAATTTGACGGGCCTGGTTGCCGCGGGGATCGGCATGCCTTCCGGCGGCGGCGCCGCCGCGCAAGCCGCCTGGGCTTGGCCGGGCGAGCCGTTTTCCGGCGCGCTGGCCGGCGACCTCGACGGCGAGATCGCGCTCAAAGCCACGCGGGCCGGCATTTTGCCGGGCCTTATGATGCGCGAACTGCGCACCGGCTTGCGTTTTTCCGGCGGCGGGATCGCGCTCGCCGATCTGTCGGGGCAACTGGCTGGCGGCAATATCAGCGGGCAGGCCTCGTTCCAGCCGAATGCCGACGGTATCGCGATGAAAATTGGCGTGAAGCTCGACGGCGCCGACGCCGAGGCGTTGCTGCCGGGCGCGACCCGCGCGCCGGTTTCCGGCAAGCTGGCGTTTGAGGCGCAGATCGAAGGCAACGGCCGCAGTCCGGCAACGCTGATCGGATCGCTGCGCGGTGCCGGCAAATTGTCGCTGAGCCAGGGTCAACTGTCGGCGCTCAATCCGCGCGCCTTCGACGCCGCCATTCGCGCGGTCGATAACGGCCTGCCGGCCGACGCCGGCAAGCTCGCAACATTGACCGGCAATGCGCTCGATAGCGGCCAGCTTCCTGTCCAAAACGCCGACGCGGATTTCGTGATCAATGCGGGCCAGATGCGGCTCGATAACGCGACGGTCAAAGGCGAGGGCGCCGATGCGTCGCTATCCGGCGGCGTCGATCTGACCGATGGCACGCTGGACCTCAGGCTGGTGTTATCCGGACCCGCCAGCGGCACCGCGGCGCGTCCGGATGTTTTCCTTGCCTTGCGCGGGCCAGTGTCGGCGCCAACCCGCAAAGTCGACGTGTCGGCGCTTCGCGGCTGGCTGACCATGCGCGCGATCGAGCGGCAATCGAAACGGATCGAGCAGATCGAGGCGGCGCCCCGGCCAGCCGCGCCGCCACGCAAGCCTGCTGCACCGGCCGCGGCGGAGCCGCTTTCGCTCAACCCGCAGAACTAACTAAGCCGAGGCGGGCGAATAATGCCGGCGTCGCGGACGGTCTCGCGCGACAGTCGACCGTCGCCGGTCTGGCCGCGGTAGTGCTCGAGCACGAACAGACGGAGGGCCGACGACAGATTGCCGTGGCGGCGGTCGGTGTCGATCGAGGCGACCAAGTCGGACAACGTGATCGCGCGATCGTTGGCGATGTCCTTCAGCCCCTTCCAGAACGCGCCTTCCAGGCTGACGCTGGTTTTGTGACCGGCGATAACAATCGAGCGTTTGATCACCGGAGACGTCATCGTTTGTCTTCTGTTTCGATGCGGTGCTGATCGAGCACCCGGTTGGCCTGGTCGCGGCGAGCGGCATCTCGTTTGCGCTCCACCGCCGGGCGGCCGTGGGCGAGGCGACTGGCGGCGGCGGCAAGCTCCTGCTGGCGCCGCTGGGCGCGCTTGCGCGCGGTCCGGAGATTTACGGTGTCGGTCATGTCAGTCCTCGCAGCCTCTCGACAGTCGGGTTACCGCGGTCCGGTCATTTTCTCCGGCCGCACGATGCGATCGAATTCTGCGCCGGTCACCAAGCCGAGACGCACCGCTTCCTCGCGCAACGTGGTGCCGTTCTTGAGCGCGGCCTTCGCCACCTGCGCGGCCTTGTCGTAGCCGATCCTGGGCGAGAGCGCCGTCACCAGCATCAGCGAGCGCTGCATCAGTTCGGCGATGCGCGGCTCGTTGGCTTCGATGCCGATCACGCAATTGTCGGCGAACGAGCGCGCCGCGTCGGCCATGAGCCTGATCGACTGCAGCATGCAATAGGCCAGCACCGGCTTGAAGACGTTGAGCTCGAAATGGCCCTGCGAGCCGGCGGTCATGATCGTGGTGTGATTGCCGAACACCTTGGCGCAAACCATCGTCAGTGCTTCCGACTGCGTCGGATTGACCTTGCCGGGCATGATCGAGGAGCCGGCCTCGTTTTCCGGCAAATGTAGTTCGCCGAAACCGGAGCGCGGGCCGGAGCCGAGAAAACGGATGTCGTTGGCGATCTTGAACAGCGCGGTCGCCGCCGAGACGATCGCGCCATGCGCGAACACGTAGGCGTCGTGGCCGGCCATGTGCTCGAATTTGTTGGGCGCGCTGACAAAAGGCAGGCGGGTGATGGCGGCAACGCGCCTGGCGAAGCGGCCGGCGAATTGTTTCTTCGAGTTCAATCCAGTGCCGACCGCGGTGCCGCCCTGCGCTAGCGGGTAAAGCTCCTTGAGGCCGAGCCGGATGCGGTGGATGCTGGATTGCACCTGCGCGGCGTAGCCGGAAAATTCCTGGCCGAGCGTCAGCGGCGTCGCGTCCATCGTATGGGTGCGGCCGATCTTCACGATGCGCGCGAACTGCTTGGCTTTTTTTTGCAACGCGTCCTGAAGATGCGCCAGCGCGGGATTGAGCAGCACCGCAATCTCCATCGCCGCGGCGATATGCATCGCGATCGGAAAGCTGTCGTTCGACGACTGGCTCATATTGACATGATCGTTGGGGTGCACCGGCGAGCGGGCGCCGAGCTTGCCGCCGAGCGCCAGATTGGCGCGGTTGGCGATCACTTCGTTGAGATTCATGTTGGTCTGGGTGCCGGAGCCGGTCTGCCAGACCAGCAGCGGAAAATGCTCGTCGAGCTTGCCCTCCGTCACATCGCGCGCCACGCGCGCGATCGCGCCGGCGCGCCTGGCATCGAGCGAGCCGAGGTCGCGGTTCACTTCGGCGGCGGCGCGCTTGACGATGCCGAAGGCATGGATGATCGGCAGCGGCATGCGCTCGGTGCCGATCCGGAAATTGCGCAGCGAACGCGCGGTCTGCGCGCCCCAGTGGCGGCCGGCGGCAATTTCCAGGGCGCCGAAAGCGTCGCTTTCGACGCGTGCCCCGGTTTTTCGATTGCGCTTTTTGGCCATGCCGCTTTGCCTCGCTTGAAACTAAACGATCAGCGGCAGTTCCGGTTCGGCGTTATTTCTTGCGGAAGCGGTCGAGCCGCACCACTTCGGCGCCGGCGGGCTTCGGCGGCTCGGCCAGCGGCGCATCAACGGGCTGCTGTGGATTGGCGACCGCCGGCACCGGGGTAACCGATTTTTGCGGCGCGAGCCGGCGCCTTTTCCTGCCGATCGTCTTGCTTTCGATCGAGGCGGGGGAGGCGTTGTCCTGCCCGCCATCGGTGGTCTCTTCGAACTGCAAGCCAAATTGCACCGACGGGTCGAAAAAACCCTTAATCGCGTCAAACGGCACGCTCAGCCGCTCCGGGATGCCGCCGAACGACAGCCCGACCTCGAAGCCGTCGTCGCTTACCGTCAAATCCCAGAACTGATGCTGGAGGATGATGGTCATTTCCTCCGGATATTGCGCGCGCAACCGTTGCGACAGCTTTACGCCGCCGGCCTGCGTGTCGAATGAAATATAAAAGTGGTGCTCGCCCGGCAGGCCTTTTTTGTAGGCGTCGGTCAGCACGGTTTTCACCACGCCGCGCAGCGCCTGCTGGGTCAGAAGGTCGTAACGGATCTGATCGGCCATCGCTCGCTCGATACGAGATTCGCAAGATGAATGCTAACGCACCGCCGGGTGAAACACATCCCCGCCGTTTGGCGGTCGGAGCGTTCGAATCGGTCAGAAATTAAAGTGGAGGCTTCTGTTGCCAGGTGCCTCCGAACCCCGCCTAACCGCTGCTAAGACGGCTAGGGCTTGCAGGCTTGGTTACTGAAACCGCTTACGCGGCCTGAGCAACCGGAGCATAGTTGTCATTGGCAACTATGAAATGGTCCGATGACGTTGGACCCATTCCGGGCAAAAGGTGGACTTTTACGCCCTCGTCGATCCTGTTTCGCCCCCGCCGAAACCCGGCCTGAACACCTGACCTTCGGTCATGAATCCGGGCAGGGGCTGGGCTTGGGTGGAGGCGCCGGGTACTGCCCCCGGGTCCGAAAGGTTTATTACGACCGCCGTTTATCGCCATAGCCGGATTGCTCCGGCACGGCGAATATAGGGGCTAAACCTTGACGAAAATAGAGCGCGCCGCAGCCCGGTTTTGCTAGGTTTTCTGCAACCGATGTGCCGCTTCCGGCTGCCCAGACCAGTTGCAATGACCGACCCACCGCCGCATGATCGCCTTCGGCGCCTTGCCGGCACCCGCGCCACGCCGGCTTTTCCGCGACCCCCGGGCCTGACCGAGCTGTTCCTCGGCTTTGCCGCCTGTTCGCTGTCGGGCTTTGGCGGGGTTCTGCCGTTTGCGCGGCGCATGATCGTCGAGCGGCGGCGCTGGATGAGCGCGGAGGAGTTCAACGAAACCTTCTCGCTGTCGCAGTTTCTGCCGGGGCCGAACATCGTCAACTTCTCGGTGGTGTTCGGCTCGCGAATTGGCGGGGCGGCCGGCGCGGCGGTGGCGCTGGCCGGGCTGCTGGGCCCGCCGGTCGTGATCGTGACCGTGATGGCGGTGCTGTATTCCTATTACGGCGACGTCGCCGCGGTCGGCCGCGTACTGGCCGGGATCTCCGCCGCCGCCGCCGGACTGCTGATCGCGACCGTGGTGAAAATGGGACTGCCGGTCATTAAGCGCGGCCTGCACTGGGCGCCGGCGCTGGCGCTCGTCTCGTTCACCGCGGTCGGCCCGCTGCACTGGCCGTTGCAATGGGTGTTTCTGGCGCTGGCGCCGGCCGGCGTCGCGCTGGCGTGGCGGCACAACTGGGTGCGGCGATGACCGGAAGCGTGCTGACGACCCTGGCGGTGCGCTTCGCGCTGCTGTCGCTGTTCGCGATCGGCGGCGCCAACGCCGCGATCCCGGAAATGCACCGCCTCGCGGTCGAGGTTGAGCGCTGGATGAGCGACCGGCAGTTCGCCGACATGTACGCGATGTCGCAATTGTCGCCCGGCCCGAACGTCATCATCGTGACGCTGATCGGCTATCACGTCGCCGGATTGGCCGGCGCGCTGGTGGCCACCGCGGCGATGACGGGACCGACCTGCCTGTTCGCGTTCTGGATCGCGCGGGTCTGGGAGCGCTTCAAGGACGCGCACTGGCGCAACGCCATCCAGGCCGGGCTGGTGCCGCTGTCGATCGGGTTGATGGCGGCGAGCGCTTATGTGGTCACCGCCGCCGCCGACAAAAGCGGGGTGGCGGCGGCGATCACCGCGGCGACCGTGGCGCTCGCCTACTTCACGCGGATCAATCCGCTGTGGGCGCTGGTCGCCGGCGGCGCGATCGGGCTTGCGGGGTTGTTCTAGGGCTCGGCCTCCGACGGCGTCGGCGGCACCACCGGCGCCTTGATGATGCTGGTGAAGCTGGTCCGGCGCACCCACAGGTAGATCTGCACCGCGATCAGGATCACGCACAGCGAGACGAACACGGCGCTGATCGGATGCTTGATGAAGACCAGAATGTCGCCGCGCGAGATCAGCATGGCGCGGCGGAAGTTTTCCTCGAAGCGAGGCCCGAGCACGAAGCCGAGCAGGATCGGCGCCGGATGGAAGCCGAGCAGCAGCAGCACATAACCGAATATGCCGATCAGGATCGTCAGCATGACCTGGAACATGTCGTTATTGGCGCCGTAGACGCCGATGCAGACGAAGAACAGCGCGCTTGGATAGAGATATTTGTACGGCACCGCGAGCAGCTTCACCCACAAGCCGATCATCGGCACGTTGAGGATGACGAGCAGGATATTGCCGATCCAGAAGCTGGCGATCAGGCCCCAGAAAATATCGGGATGCTGGCTGATCAGTTGCGGGCCGGGCACGATGCCCTGGATCATCAGCGCGCCGAGCAACAGCGCCATCACGGTGTCGCCGGGAATGCCGAGGCTCATGGTCGGAATGAAATCGCCCTGCACGGCGGAATGCGTCGAGGCTTCGGGACAGGCGACGCCGGCGATCTCACCGGTGCCGAATTTCTCCGGATGGCGCGAGATTTTCTTCTCGGTGGCGTACGACACGAACGACGCGATGGTCGGCCCGGTGCCGGGGATCAGCGAGCACAGGCTGCCGATCAAGGTGCCGCGGATCATCGGGAAGAAGGCCTTTTTCAGATCGGCGCGGCTCGGCCACATGTCTTTCATGCGCACCTTGGCGTATTTTTTGTCGAATTTGATGTTCTGGTTGATGCTCTTCATGAATTCGGCGATGCCGAACAGCCCGAGCGCCAGCGCGACGATCTCGACGCCGTCGTAGAGCTCGAGAATGCCGAAGGTCAGCCGCGGCGTTCCGGTTTCGATGTCGGCGCCGCAAATGCCGATGATCAGCCCGAGCACCGTCATCGCCACGCCCTTGAGCGGCGAGCCGCGCGCCAGCGTCGAGCCCGCCAGCAGGCCGAGCAGCATCAGCGAGCACACCTCGGCCGGTCCGAACTTGAGCGCGATGTTGACCAGCGCCGGCGCCAGGAAGATCATCTCGGTGATGCCGAACGAGGCGCCGACGAAAGACGAGATCACCGTGATGCCGAGCGCGACGCCGCCGCGGCCTTGCTTGGTCATCGGATAGCCGTCGAGACAGGTGACGGCGTGCGGCGGGTGGCATGGCAGATTGAGCAGGATCGAGCAGATGGCGCCGCCGTATTGCGCGCCGTAGTAGACGCCCGCCAGCATCAGGATTGCGGCGACCGGCTTCATGCCGAAGGTCAGCGGCAGCAGGATCGAAATGGTGGCGAGCGGCCCCATGCCGGGCAGCACGCCCACCATGTTGCCGACCAGAATGCCGACGAAGCACCACATCAGATTGTGCGGCTCGAGCGCGACGCCGAAGCCGTACCACAGATCGGTGAGGGCGGTTTCGATCATGACAGGAACTTCAGCACCGGCATCGGAATTTTCAGCAGATAAGAGAACAGAATGACGCCGAACGCAGTCATGGCGCTCGCCAGAATGATCGCGCCCTTCAGCGTGGTTTCGCGGTCGCCCAGCGCCGAAATGAAAACGCAGGCGAAGGTCGCCGGCGCCATGCCGAAATATTTGCCGAGAATAATGAAGGCGACCGGGCCGGCGATGATGGCGGCCCAGCCGCGCCACTCGCTGTGGGGAAGCGCGGCTTCTTCGCTGGCGGGACCGCCGGTAGAAGCCGTGCCGGCGATCAGCGCGCCGAGCACGATCAAAAGGACGCCGAGCGCGACCGGGAAATATCCCGGCCCCATCTGGCGCAAGGTTCCCATGGCGTAGTGCGTGCCGTCGTTGGCCGCGACCAAGCCGATCAGAACCATCAGCGCGCCCGCGTAATAGTCGCGCTTGATACGAGAAAGATAATTCATTTTTACTTGGACGTTCGCCGCTCCCCCATTTATCCATCTAGCTATATCGCGGACCTTGCGGTCAATATCGGACAAACAACGGCATAAAGAAAGAATTCCGGCCCGCCGCAATTGTGCGGCAAGACGCCTCGCCCGCGCGGCGCGGGGCAGTGAGGGCGGTTGATATCGGTCGCCCCACGGTTGCCGGGCGCGGTAAACTTACCCATCTTTCGAGTCGGGAGACCGGCCAGCCGATGCGCCAGTATCAGGAACTGATGAAACATATCCTCGCCAAGGGCGTGGAAAAGCGCGACCGCACCGGCACCGGCACGATCTCGGTGTTCGGCCATCAGATGCGGTTTGATCTCGCTGCCGGCTTTCCGATGCTGACCACCAAGAAGCTGCACTTGAAATCGATCGTTCACGAATTGCTGTGGTTTCTGGCTGGCGACACTAACGTCAAATATCTGCAAGACCACGGCGTGCGCATCTGGGACGAGTGGGCGGACCAGCGCGGCGATCTCGGTCCGGTCTACGGCCAGCAGTGGCGCTCCTGGCCGGCGCACGACGGACGGACCATCGACCAGATTTCCAATGTGATCGAGATGATCAAGCGCAATCCGGACTCGCGCCGGCTGATCGTCACTGCGTGGAATCCGGCCGACGTCGACAAGATGGCGCTGCCGCCGTGCCACTGCCTGTTTCAGTTCTATGTCGCGCAAGGAAAATTGTCGTGCCAGCTCTACCAGCGCTCGGCCGACGTATTCCTCGGCGTGCCATTCAACATCGCGTCTTACGCGCTGCTGACGCTGATGGTGGCGCAGGTGACCAATCTAAAACCGGGCGATTTCGTTCACGCGTTCGGCGACGCGCATCTTTATCTCAATCACCGCGAACAGGCGCATCTGCAATTGTCACGCGCGCCGCGCGCGCTGCCTGCGATGCGGCTCAATCCGGCGGTCAAGGATATTTTCGCGTTCCGCTACGAGGATTTCAAGCTGGAAGGCTACGACCCGCATCCGCACATCAAGGCGCAGGTGGCGGTGTGAGCAAAAGGTGGGCACAAAATATTGTTCCGTCATGGCCGGGCTTGTCCCGGCCATCCACGCCTTGCTTTGCTGACGGAAAGACCTGGATGCCCGGCACAAGGCTTGTGCTCGGGCCGGCCTTTGGCCGGACCGCGTGCCGGGCATGACGAAAACGTGGGCAGAGGTGGCGGTGTGAGCATCACGATCCGCGCGGCGCAACCTGCGGATGCCGCGCTGGCGTTTGCGCTGGTGCGAGAGCTCGCCGAATACGAGAAGCTGCTGGCGGAAATGGACTCCACGCAGGAGACGCTGGCGGCTGCGTTGTTCGCGCCGGAGCCCGGGTTGTTTTGCGATATCGCCGAATGGAACGGTGAGCCGGCCGGTTGCGCGATTTGGTTCCTTAATTTCTCGTCGTTTCGCGGCCGGCACGGGCTTTATCTCGAGGACGTCTTCGTGCGTCCGCATTATCGTGGCAAGGGCCTCGGCAGGGCGCTGATGGCGCAACTGGCGCGCCGCTGCGTCGACAACGGATGGACGCGCTTCGAGTGGACGGTGCTCGACTGGAACAAGCCGTCGATCGATTTCTACAAATCAATCGGCGCCAAGGTGATGGACGACTGGAAAATCTGCCGGCTGACCGGCGACGCGCTGGCGCAATTCGCGCGTGACGGCTCGCGTCGATGAAGATCGACTGGCTCAGAAAAGGGTGCGCTGCTCTCACAAGGGCAGACCGCGCTAGATGACCACCACCTACGCCCTGCTACTGGCGCGCTGCGGCCTCTCTCAGTCAGAGGCAGCAGCATTTCATGATGTTCGGCCGGACACGGTGAAATCATGGTCGGCGGGGCGAAACCAGGCGCCGCCCGGCGTCATCGCGGAATTGCGCGTACTATATGCACAAATCGAAAAGGCTGCCGATGCGGCGATTGCCGAAATCTCTGCGCTCATGAAAGAACAAAAGTCCGACGAGATTGAAATGGGCTTGGCCCGCAACGACGCGGAAGCTCAGCAGCTTGGTATGCCCTGCGTCGGCGCGCACCGAGCAATGATCGGAATGGTGGCGGCGACAGTGCCGATCAAGATCGCGGTGGTGCCGCGGGGTGCCGGTACCCTATGAAAATCGTGTTGGTCGCCGCGATCGGCCAAAACAGGGTGATCGGGCGCGAGGGCCAGTTGCCGTGGCGGCTGAAATCCGATCTGGCGCATTTCCGCCGCCTGACGATCAACCGCCCGGTGGTGATGGGTCGCCGCACATTTGAGTCGATCGGCAAGCCGTTGAAGGATCGCACCAATATCGTGGTGACGCGCGACCTCAGCCTGAAGGCGCCCGGCGCGGTGCTGGCGACCGGCATTGACGCGGCGTTGAGCTTTGCCGGTGACGATGCCAGGCGGCGCGGCGTCGATGAAATCATGGTGATCGGCGGCAGCGATATTTTTGCTGCGACCTTGCCGATGGCTGGCCGGCTGGAGATTACTCACGTCCACGCCGCGCCGGAAGGCGATGTGTTTTTTCCGCCGATCGAGCAAACCGCCTGGCGCGAAGTCTTTCGCCGCGAGCATCCAGCTGGGCCGCAGGATGATGCGGCGTTTACCGTCGCGACCTACGAAAGGCGCTGAAAGCGGCCAAAAGCCTCATGCCGTCCGCCATGTTTGCGATCTTGGCCGCGTTGTAACCCCCCTTGGCGTCCCCTATAACCGCACCGACATAAGGCGTGGCGGGATACGCTGGCGCGAGGAGAGCATTTGATGCCGTGGAGTAATCAGGGCGGTGGCGGGCCGTGGGGGCCGGGCTCCAAGGGCCCTTGGGGTTCGGGGCCGCAATCGTCGGGTCCGACGCCGCCTAATCTCGAGGAACTGCTGCGGCGCAGCCAGGACAAGCTGCGGACTTTCCTGCCGGGCGGCAATCTGGGCAGCCGCGGCTTCGCGCTGTTGGCTCTCGCCGTGCTGGTGCTATGGGGCTTTTCCGGGTTCTTCCGGGTCGAGCCGGATGAGCTTGGCGTCGTGCTGCGGTTCGGCAAGGAAACCCGCGAGGTGCAGCCGGGCTTGAACTACCATCTGCCTTATCCGATCGAGACGGCGCTGACCCCGAAGGCGCTGCGCATCAACAAGATCGACATCGGCATGCGCGCGGTCGAGGACGGCGGCCGGCGCGGCGTCTCGGTGCGCGACGTGCCGGAGGAAAGCCTGATGCTGACCGGCGACGAGAATATCGTCGACGTGGATTTTTCGGTGCTGTGGAAGGTCAAGCCGACCGGCGTCGGCGAATATTTGTTCAACATCCAGAATCCGGAAGGCACCGTCAAAGCGGTGGCGGAAAGCGCCATGCGCGAGGTGGTTGGCCGCTCGGAAATCCAGCCGATTTTGACCGGCGCCCGGCAGACCATCGAAAACGCCGTGCAGGAATTGATGCAGCGCACCCTCGACCATTACGGCGCCGGCATCCTGGTGACGCAAGTGCAATTGCAGAAAGTCGACCCGCCGGCGCAGGTGATCGACGCTTTCCGCGACGTGCAGGCGGCGCGCGCCGATCTTGAGCGCGCGCAGAACGAGGCGCAGACTTACGCCAACCGTGTGGTGCCGGAAGCGCGCGGCCAGGTCGCCAAGATCACGCAGGCCGCCGAAGCCTACAAATCGCAGACCGTGGCGGAAGCCACCGGCCAGACCTCGCGGTTCCTGAAAATCTACGAGCAATACAAGAAGGCGCCGGACGTCACGCGCCAGCGCATGTATCTCGAAACCATGGAGCGCGTGCTCGGCGGCGCCGACAAGATTATTCTCGACTCCGGGCCGAACGGCGGCGGCGTGGTGCCGTACCTGCCGCTCAGCGAATTGAGCCGTCCGCGCCCGCCACAAGGATCGACCGGAGGCCGGCCATGATGAGGCTCAATGTCGCCGGCGGCGTCATCGTCGTCATTCTGGTAGCGCTGCTGCTGGTCGCCTATTCGTCGTTCTTCACCGTCTATCAAACCCAGCAAGCGCTGGTGGTGCGGCTCGGCCAGCCGGTACGGGTGGTCAACGAACCCGGATTAAATCTCAAGCTGCCGTTCGTCGACAATGTCATCGGCATCGACAAGCGCATTCTCGATCTTGAAGCGCCGGCGCAGGAAGTCATCGCCTCCGACCAGAAGCGGCTCGTGGTCGACGCTTTTGCGCGCTACCGCATCCAGGACGCGCTGCGCTTCTACCAGACGCTCGGCTCGATCCAGGGCGCCAATTCGCAGCTCGCGATCCTGCTCAATTCCGCGTTGCGCCGCGTGCTGGGCGAAGTGACCTTCACCCATGTGGTGCGCGACCAGCGCGCCGAGTTGATGTCGCGGATTCGTGAACTGGTCGATCGCGAGGCGGCCAATTACGGCATCTCGGTAGTCGACGTGCGTATCCGGCGCGCCGATCTGCCGGAGCAGAACAGCCAGGCGGTCTATCAGCGCATGCAGACCGAGCGCCAGCGCGAAGCCGCTGAATTCCGCGCCCAGGGCGCGCAGCGCGGCCAGGAAATCCGCTCGCGGGCCGACCGCGAAGTCACCGTGCTGGTCGCCGATGCGACTAATAAATCCGAACAGATCCGCGGCGAGGGAGACGCCCAGCGCAACGAAATCTTCGCCGCCGCCTTCAACCAGGATCCGGACTTTTTCGCCTTCTATCGCTCGATGCAGGCCTACGAAACCGGGCTGAAGGCCAACGACACCCGGTTACTGTTGAAGCCGGATTCGAGCTTCTTCCGTTACTTCAACAGTCCGTCCGGAAAGCCGGCGGCAACAGGCGCGGCGCCGGCGGAGAGTCCGGCGGCGCCCGCGACACCGGCCCGCTAACGCCGGCATGTCGGATTTCCTGGTCGCCATCGGCCTGGTCTTTGTCATCGAAGGACTGGTGTTTGCGGCGTTTCCCGGTTCCGCCAAAAAAGCGATCGCAGCGGTCATCGATACGCCGGATTTCTCGTTGCGAATCATGGGAATTGGCTCTGCTCTGCTGGGCCTTGTCGTGGTCTGGCTGGTGCGCGGCTAACCCACGCGGTGTTGAACCGCTAATCCCTTGAATCTGCAGCCGGACGGGGGCAGTGTCCGCCAACTTGTCCGTCACCTGTTTGGAGAATGTAACGCCCATGGTCGGCATTTTCACTCGTCCCGCCCGGCGCCTTGCGTTGTCGGCGGTTCTGGCGACGGCCATCATATGTCCGGCGTTTACTTTGCCGGCCGCGGCGCGAGGCCCTGACGGCATCGACGACGTCGCCGAGGGCGTCATCGACGCCGTCGTCAACATTTCGACCAAGCAGAAAATCAATGTCAGCGCCGGGCAGATGCCGAATTTGCCGCCAGGCTCGCCGTTTGAGGAATTCTTCGAGGAGTTT
>JBPCQM010000163.1:0-7833 GCA_050998115.1 Pseudolabrys sp.
TGTAGCTGCCGACCACCAATGTTGCGCGGCCGGCGACGAAATAGCCCATCGCCTGCTTCTCGCTGGTCGCCTCGCAATGGATGTCGATGATGACGGCATCCGCGCCGGTCCCCAACGCGCAGGCGCCGAGTTCGCGCTCGACCGCCGCGAACGGATCGTCGAGCGGATCCATGAAGATGCGGCCCATCACATTGATGACCAGCGCGCGCTTGCCGTTCTTGGTGTCGATCAGCGCCACGCCGCGGCCCGGCGTGCCGGGAGGATAATTCAGCGGACGAACAAGTTTCGGCGCGCGCTCGATGAAGACCAAAGCCTCGCGCTGATCCCAGGCGTGATTGCCGAGCGTAATGGCATCAGCGCCAGCGTCGATCAGCTCGTTATAGATCACTTCGGTGATGCCGAAGCCGCCGGCGGCATTCTCGCCATTGACGACGGCGAGGTCGAGCTTCCAATCGGCTATCAGCCCCGGCAGCCGCTCATTGACGATGGTCCGCCCGGAGCGCCCGACTACGTCGCCGATAAACAGAATACGCATTCGCCTCTACGCCTTACGAAAATCGATCACTTCGCGCTCCGTTAGCACGAGATCGAGCCGCGCGTCGCGCTCGGTAGCCGGCACTTCAGAGATTTCTTGGCACGCGAAAGCAAGCCCGATTGCCACCATCTGTTTCTTGCCGCGCAGGCGGTTGATGGTCATGTCGTAATAGCCGGCGCCATAGCCGATGCGGTGGCCGTTGCGGTCGAACGCGGCGAGCGGCACCAATAAGATGTCGGGATCGACTTCGGGCTGCTCCGGCCTTGGTTCTCGGATGCCCCACTGGCCGCGCGCGAATTCATCGCCGAATGCATACGCGCGCATCATCAACGGCTTGCCGCGCCCGGCAATTGCCGGCAGCGCCAGCCTGGCGCCGGCGCCGGCAAGCTTTCGCATCAATGGCAGCGGATTGATTTCGGTCTTGACCGGCATGAAGCTGGACACGGTGGCGCCGGCCGCGACCGTCACCGGAAACGCGCGGGCGGCGATGGTCTCGACAGCGGCCATGCGCTCGGGGCCCGGCATGGCGTCGCGCCGCACCAGCGCCTCCACCCGGAGTTGAGCTTTTTGGTTTGAAATGGCGTCCAAATCAACTCCGTCATCCTGAGGAGCGAGCGCCAGCGAGCCTCGAAGGATGATCGGCCACGTGCGTCGAGGTGTTGCCCGTCGCCCTTCGAGGCTCGCGGCTACCGCTGCTCGCACCTCAGGGTAACGGGGATAGATTATTGCGCGTGGCAAATCCGGGAAAGTGCGGAGCCGCAATGGCCGTTGGAGGACTGATCCCGGGAACCTACAGAAGTAGGTGGGCGCCATATGACCGAAACCACGGCCCCGGCCAGGGACAGCTCCCGTTAGGATCGTAAGGCCCCGAGTATTTTGCCTCCTGACGCACCTCGCAGCCCCGCGATGAGAATGTAATGCTTATGCGGCAGGTACGCCACGGGCGGCTCCTTCTCCCCGCGTTTGCGGGGAGAAGGTCGGGATGAGGGGCTCTTTTCGTCACCGGGAAAAGCGTCTACGCCCCCTCACCCGCCCGCCTTCGGCGGTCGACCCCTCCCCGCACGCGGGGAGAGGTAAAAAAATCAGCCGATGGCGACGCCGTTACCGAGCGTCTGATTGAGCTTCTTGGTGATGCCCTCGAGCCGCTCCGCCGCCGAATTGAAGGCGCCGACCACAGCTTGCGAGGCCGCCTTGGCGCGGTCGGCCGAAACGATGCGAGCGTCCTGCAAGGCCGTGAGCTCTTCCTCCATTCGCCGCATGCGGCGCGAAGCTTCGGCGAGTTCGTCGGCGACGGTCAGCGCGGCCATCACGGTCAGGCGCGTATCGCCGATCTCACCGAATTTCTTGCGCAATTCGTCGATGCGTTGGTCGAGATTTCTGGCGAGTGCCTGCAGATGTTCCTCCTGGCCGTCCTCACAGGACAATCGGAACTGGCGGCCGGCGATGGTGGCAGTGACCTGACCCATTTACTCACCGGTTGACGTTGAGCACCGACTGGATCGAAGCGATCGCGCTGTCGAGCCGGCGCGCGATTTCGCGATTGGCGTCTTCCAGCTGCCGCGAGCGCGCCGCCTCGCCATCGAGCGACGCGGCCAGCCGCGTGCGGTCGACGCCGAGCGCGTGCAACTGCCTGGCCAGGTTTTCCTCGCTGCGGTCGGCCTCGCGTCGGCGCTCGACCGCGGCATCGAGCGCGTCGAGCGCGAGCGCCAGACGTTTGACCGCGGCGTCGACTGCACTCGGCTCCGTCATCGCGATCCGTGTTTTGAATAATGTTGCGACAACAAACGTTTAGAGCGAGAATCTTACGTGCCGCGCGACCGGCGCGTCAACGCCCGCGGCGCGATATGCCCCGCTGAATTCACGCCTGTGCATGGCGGTTCGGCGCCAACGCCGTCACGTTGACTCAAGGGGCTCACATGCTATCCGTGCCGCGAACAGGCCCTCTTTTCATGAGTTCATCAGCCACGTCGAGCGCGCCTCGCAACGAACCGGCGGGCGCGGCCGTGCCGCATGAGCAGATGGCCAATGCCATCCGCGCGCTGGCGATGGATGCGGTGGAACAGGCGAAATCCGGCCATCCCGGCCTGCCGATGGGCGCGGCCGATGTCGCCACCGTGCTGTTCACGAAATTCCTGAAGTTCGACCCGGCCGATCCTTCATGGCCCGACCGCGACCGTTTCGTGCTGTCGGCCGGCCACGGCTCGATGCTGATTTACGCGCTGCTTTATCTGCTCGGCTACGGCTCGGTGTCGATCGAGGACATCAAGAATTTCCGCAAGCTCGGCTTCAAGGCGCCGGGCCACCCGGAAAATTTCGTCACGCCGGGCATCGAGACCACCACCGGACCGCTCGGCCAGGGACTTGCCAATGCGGTCGGCATGGCGATTGCCGAACGGCATCTCGCCGCGGTGTTCGGCCGCGAAGCGGTCGATCACAAAACTTATGTGCTCGCCTCCGATGGCGACCTGATGGAAGGCATTTCGCAGGAAGCCATCGCGCTCGCCGGCCACCTGAAATTGTCGAAGCTGATCGTGCTGTTCGACGACAACGGCATTTCGATCGATGGTTCGCTGTCGCTCTCGGACAGCGTCGATCAGGTCAAGCGGTTTGAGGCGGCCGGCTGGATCGCGTCGCGGGTCGACGGCCACGATGCGGCAACCATCGCCGCCGCCCTGGAGAAAGCCCAAAGCAGCGACCGTCCCGCGATGATCGCCTGCAAGACCAAGATCGGTTTCGGCGCGCCGACCAAGCAAGGCTCGGAAAAATCGCACGGCTCGCCGCTCGGCGCCGACGAGATCGCCGGCGCGCGCAGAAACCTGAACTGGACTTCTCCGCCGTTCGAAGTGCCGTCGGACATTCTCAATGCCTGGCGCGTTGCGGGACAGCGCTCGAAGCGTTTGCGAGCCGACTGGGACAACCGCATGAACGCGCTCGACGCTGGCAAGCGCGCCGAGTTCGACCGTCGCATCAAGGGCGCTTTGCCGAAGCAAGCGCTAGCCGACGCGATCAAAGCCGTGAAGGACAAGCTCGCCGCCGAACCGAAGGCGATCGCCACCCGCACCGCCTGCGAATTCGCGCTGGAAAGCCTGATCCCGGCGGTCCCGGAAATGATCGGCGGCTCGGCCGACCTCACCGGCTCCAATAACACGCGCACCAAGGCGATGAAGGCGATCACCGCCGCGGATTTCTCTGGCCGCTTCATCCATTACGGCATCCGCGAGCACGGCATGGCGGCGGCGATGAACGGCATGACGTTGCATGGTGGCATCATCCCCTACTCCGGCACGTTTCTGGTGTTCTCGGATTACTGCCGTCCGGCGATCAGGCTCGCCGCGCTGATGGGCGAGCGCGTCATTCACGTCATGACGCATGACTCGATCGGGCTCGGCGAAGACGGCCCGACCCATCAGCCGGTCGAGCACCTCGCCGCGCTGCGCGCGATTCCCAATTTGCTGGTGTTCCGTCCCTGCGACGCGGTCGAAACCGTCGAGTGCTGGCAATTGGCGCTCGACGCCAATGACCGGCCGAGTGTGCTCGCTTTGACGCGGCAGAACCTGCCGCAGCTCTCCACCGATTTTGCCGGCAAAAATCGCTGTACCGCCGGCGGCTATGAGATCGCCGCCGCCAACGGCAAGGCTGACGTGTCAATCTTCGCCACCGGCTCGGAAGTCGAGATCGCGGTGAACGCCAAGAAGCTGCTCGACGCCAAAGGCGTCGCCGCCCGCGTCGTATCGGTGCCGTGCTTCGAATTGCTGTTCGAGGCGCCGGAGGCTGCCCGCCGCGCCGTGATCGGCGACGCCAAAGTTCAGATCGGCGTCGAGGCCGCCGTGCGCCAAGGCTGGGACGCCATCATCGGATCGAACGGCGGCTTTGTCGGCATGACGTCCTTTGGCGCCAGCGCGCCCTATAAGGACCTCTACCAGCATTTCGGCATTACCGCCGAGGCAGTCGCCGAGTTGGCGGTGAAAAAACTTGGATAATGACTATATTCGGTGTCAGCCGAGAGATTAAGACCGGGAGCGACTGCGATGACGGTGCGTGTTGCCATCAATGGATTTGGCCGGATCGGGCGCAATATTCTGCGCGCCATCGCCGAATCCGGACGTCACGACATCGAGGTGGTCGCCATCAACGATCTTGGCCCGGTCGAGACCAACGCGCATCTGCTGCGTTTCGACAGCGTGCATGGCCGCTTCCCCGGCGAAGTCACCGTCAAGGGCGACTCGATCAGTCTTGGCAATGGCAGGGGTGGCAACGGCGCGATCAAGGTCATCGCCGTGAAGGACCCGGCGACGCTGCCGTGGAAAGACCTCGGCATCGACATCGCGATGGAATGCACAGGCATCTTCACCGCCAAGGACAAGGCGTCGATGCATCTGACCGCCGGCGCCAAGCGCGTTTTGATTTCCGCCCCGGCTGAAGGCGCCGACATCACCGTCGTCTACGGCGTCAACCACGACAAGCTCACCAAGGACCACAAGGTCGTCTCCAACGCCCCGGGCACCACCAATTGCCTGGCGCCGGCCGCCAAGGTGCTCAATGATGCGGTCGGCATCGACAAAGGCTTCATGACGACGATCCACTCCTATACCGGCGACCAGCCGGTGCTCGACACCATGCACAAGGACCTCTACCGCGGCCGCGCTGCTGCACTCTCGATGAGCCCGACCTCGACGGGTGCCGCGAAGGCCGTCGGCCTGGTGCTGCCGGAACTCAACGGCAAGCTCGACTGCGTCGCCATCCGGGTGCCGACGCCGAACGTCTCGGTGATCGATTTCAAATTCGTCGCGAAAAAATCGACCACCAAGGAAGAGATCAACGGCGCGGTGAAGCGCGCCTCAGAACAGCAGCTCAAGGGCATTTTGAGCTTCACCGACGCGCCCAACGTCTCGGCCGATTTCAACCACGACCCGCACTCCTCGATCTTCCACATGGATCAGACCAAGGTGATGGACGGCACCTTCGTGCGGGTGATGTCGTGGTACGACAACGAATGGGGCTTCTCCAACCGCATGGCCGATACCGCCGTGGCGATGGGCAAGCTGCTCTGACCGGTGCCGGGAGCCGCGCCGCAACGTATCCTCGTCATCACGCTGCAGCGGCTCGGCGACGTTCTGCTCACCACGCCGTTGTTGCGCAGCCTGCGCAAGGCCTGGCCGCAGGCGCAACTCGACATGCTGGTGTTTGCCGGCAGCGAGGGAATTCTCGCCGGCAATCCCGACATTTCGAATGTACTGACCATCTCGGCGAAAGCCGGCGCCGCTGAAACGCTGCGTCTGGCCGCACGGATTTTCCGCCGCTACGATCTCGCCATCTCCACCCAGGCCGGCGACAAGCCGACGATGTTCGCCTGGCTGGCCGGCCGCCGCCGTATCGGCATCCTCACAGAAAAAGCCGTGTTCAAGCGTTGGCTGCTCAATCGCCATGTCGGGAGAGACCTCAGCGTTCATCGGGTGGTGCAAAGCCTGCGGCTGCTCGACGGGCTTGATCTCGAAAAACCTGACGTGCCGCTGGTGCCGGAACTGGTGCCGCCGCAAGGCAGGAGCGCGACCGATTTTATTCCGCAGCGCCGCTACGCCGTGCTGCATCCCAACCCGAAATTCACCTATAAGCGCTGGAACGCGCAGGGCTGGCGCGATCTTGCTGCCGGCCTGTCGAAGCGCGGCCTCGACGTGATTGTCACCGGCGCGCCCGAGCCGGACGAGCGCGCCTATCTCGACAGCCTGTGGCGCGATACTAGCCTCGCGCCGCGCCGCCTCGATGGCAGGCTCAACTGGCCGCAACTTGCCGCGCTGATCCGCGGCGCCGCGGTCTATATCGGCACCGACACCTCGATGACGCATCTGGCGGCGGCGACCGGCGCGCCGACCGTCGCGATCTATGGGCCGGTCGATCCGCGCATCATGGGGCCGTGGCCGGTCGGCGGCCTTAACCCGCCGGGATCGGCGCCATGGGAAGCCGCCGGCACGATCCAGCGCCGCGGCAATGTCTGGGTCGTGCAAAATCCGGCGTCCTGCCCCTGGTCTTGTCTGCCTTGCGAGAAGCTCGGCTGCGATGGCCATCTCGACAGCCGTGCGCAATGCCTTGATGAACTTTCCGCCGGACAAGTGCTGGCGGCGGTCGATGCCGCATTGACGGCGCCCGCTTCCGTATCGTAGCGAGCCGTCCGAAAGGCGACGAATGTCCGGGTTTCGAACGCTCGACCAGGCCGACGTGACGGGCAAGCGCGTCCTGGTGCGCGTCGATCTCAACGTGCCGGTCGACGGCGGCCGTATCACCGACACCACGCGGATCGACCGTTCCGCCGCGACCGTCACCGAGATCGCCGGCAAGGGCGCCAAGGTGATCTTGCTGTCGCATTTCGGCCGGCCGCAGGGCCGCGATCCCAAAGATTCTCTCAAGCCAATCGCAGAAGCCGTCGGGCGCCTGATCGGCAAGCCGGTTGCCTTCGCCAGCGATTGCATCGGCGACGCCGCCGAGAAGGCCGTCGCGGCGATGAAGCCGGGCGACATCTTGTGCCTTGAAAACACGCGCTACCACCCGGAAGAAGAGAACAACGATCCAAAATTCGTCGCCGCATTGGCCAAGCTCGGCGACATCTATGTCAACGACGCCTTCTCGGTCGCGCATCGCGCCCACGCCTCGACCGAAGGCTTGGCGCACAAGCTGCCGGCCTTTGCCGGCCGCGCCATGCAGGACGAGCTGGAAGCGCTCGACAAGGCGCTCGATGCGCCAAAAAAACCGGTGATCGCGCTGATCGGCGGCGCCAAGGTTTCGACCAAGCTGGAACTGATCGAAAACCTGATCGGCAAGGTGGACGGCATCGTGATCGGCGGCGGCATGGCCAATACGTTCTTGCACGCGCAGGGCCTCAATATCGGCAAGTCGCTCGCCGAAAAGGACATGGCCGACACCGCGCGCCGCATTCTCGATAAGGCGGCAGACCGCAACTGCGCGATCATCCTGCCGGTCGACGCCATCGTCGCCTATTATTTCGAAGCCAACGCGCCGGCCCATGACTATGAGATCGACGCGATCCCGCCGGACGGCATGATCCTCGACGTCGGGCCGCGCTCGGTCGAGCGCATCGAGGCGGCGATCGACGACGCGGCGACGCTGGTGTAGAACGGCCCGCTCGACGCCTTCGAGATGCCGCCGTTCGACCGGGCGACGGTGGCGGTCGCCAAGCACGTCGCAGCCCGCACCAAGGCGGGCAAGCTGATTTCGGTTGCCGGCGGCGGCGACACCATAGCGGCGCTCAACCACGCCGGAGCGGTCGGGGATTTTACCTATGTTTC
>JBPCQM010000220.1:0-4478 GCA_050998115.1 Pseudolabrys sp.
CCTCGCACAGCCCCCACCCCCCCCCCCCCCCCCCCCCCCCCCCCCCCCCCCCCCCCCCCCCCCCCCCCCCCCCCCCCCCCCCCCCCCCGGCGATAAAGGCGGCTGACAGGGCATGTTCACGATCTTCGGCATTCCGTCCCAGGCGCTGTTCGGCCAATTGCTGATCGGGCTGATCAACGGATCGTTTTACGCGCTGTTGAGCCTGGGCCTTGCCGTGATTTTCGGCATGCTCAACATCATCAACTTCACCCACGGCGCGCAATACATGCTCGGCGCTTTCGTGGCGTTTTTCCTGCTGCAATGGACCGGTTTGAACTACTGGGCGGCGCTGATCGTCGCGCCGCTCGTCGTCGGTGTCACCGGCATCATCATGGAACGGCTGTTCCTGCAATGGCTCTAAAAGCTCGATCACCTCTACGGCCTGTTGCTGACATTCGGCGTTGCGCTGATTCTTGAAGGCACCTTCATCAATATCTACGGCTCGTCGGGAATGCCGTATCAGGTGCCGGCGTTGCTGCAGGGCGGGCAGAACCTCGGTTTCATGTTTTTGCCGAACTACCGCGCCTGGGTCATCGTCCTTTCGCTGTTTGTGTGCTTGACCACGTGGTTTGTAATCGAACGCACCAAGCTCGGATCGTATCTGCGCGCCGCGACCGAAAATCCGACATTGGTGCGAGCCTTCGGCATCAACGTGCCGCGGCTGATCACGCTGACCTACGGCTTCGGCGTCGGGCTCGCGGCGCTCGCCGGCGTGATGGCGGCGCCGATCTACAACGTCAGCCCGCTGATGGGCAGCGATATCATTATCGTCGTTTTCGCGGTTGTCGTCATCGGCGGCATGGGCTCCATCATGGGGGCAATCGTCACCGGGTTTTCGCTCGGCATCGTCGAGGGCCTCACCAAGGTGTTCTATCCGGAAGCCTCCAACACCGTGATCTTCGTCGTCATGGCGATCGTCTTGCTGATCCGTCCAGCCGGGCTGTTCGGACGGGGAGTGTGACATGACGCAAGTCGCGCACGCCGCCTTGTTGCCCGCCGACATGGCCGACCGCTCGCGGACCGAGATGCTCGGGTTCATTTTGATGGTGACGATCTTCGCGGTGGCGCCGCTATTCGTCTATCCGGTGTTTCTGATGAACGTGCTGTGCTTTGCGCTGTTCGCCTGCGCGTTCAATTTGCTGATCGGTTACGTCGGGCTGCTGTCGTTCGGACACGCGCTCTATTTCGGCTGGGCCAGTTATGTCTGCGCGCACGCCGCCAAGGTCTGGGGCCTCACGCCGGAACTGGCGATCCTCTCCGGCGTGCTGACCGCGGCCGTGCTCGGCCTTGTCACCGGCGCGCTCGCCATCCGCCGCCAGGGTATTTATTTTGCGATGATTACGCTGGCGCTGGCGCAGATGATGTTCTTCTTCGCGGTGCAGTGGAAATTCACCGGCGGCGAGGACGGCATTCAGGGGGTGCCGCGCGGCAAGCTGTTTGGCCTCGTCGACCTAGCCGATCCGGCCGCGATGTATGTCACCGTGCTCGCCATCTTTGTGTGCGGCTTCCTGCTTATTTTCCGCGTCGTCCATTCGCCATTCGGCGAGGTGCTGAAGGCAATCCGCGAAAACGAGCCGCGCGCCATCTCGCTCGGCTACAAGACCGATCGCTACAAGCTGCTGGCGTTCGTGCTGTCGGCGGCCATTGCCGGCCTCGCCGGCGCCACCAAGGCGCTGGTGTTCCAGGTGGCGTCGTTGACCGATGTGCACTGGACCGCCTCGGGGGAGGTCGTGCTGATGACGCTGGTCGGCGGCCTCGGCACCGTGTTCGGCCCGGTGGTCGGCGCGCTCGTCATCAAGGGAATGCAGAACTATCTGGCCCAGTTCGGCCAGTGGGTACTGGTGATCCAAGGCGTGATTTTCGTCGCCTGCGTGCTGCTGTTCCGCCGCGGTATCGTCGGCGAAATAGCCAATCGGCTGCGCATCCGGCTGTAAAACAGGCTAGCGGGCACGCTGCTTAGGCTATTCAAATCTATAACGAATCAGATATCAGCAGGTTGTTTTCCACAGCTGTGCGTAACCTTCCGTTTCCCTGCCGGTGGCGCCGCCCTTTCAATCGATCGCGGCGAGCCGGCACACGCCGCGGGTTAGGCATGTCGGCAGAGCTTTGCGCTCGTCGGTTTATTGTGATCGCCCAGGGCTGGAGCGATCTGGCGGAGCGCCGCCGCGATTATTTCGTCGAACTCTACAACAGCGGGCGCTGGAAGCATTATTACGACGAGCGGCAGTTTGTCGCGCGCATGCGCGATGTGGTCAAGGCGGCGGAGATCTGGAGCAAGTTGGCCGGCCGCCAGGATCCCCCGAGCGCGCTGCTGCGCAAGGCCTCATGACGCGGGCGTGGTCCGCCGCCGGGCTGCTGTTGTTTGCTAACACCGGTTTCGCCGACGAGGCGCCACTCCAGCGCGGCGAGGCGCTGCTGACGCGTGATTGCGCGAAGTGCCATGCGGTCGGTCCTACCGGAGCAAGCCCGCGCAGCGACGCGCCGGTCTTCCGCTCGCTCGGCACCCGTTATCCGATCGAGCAACTGGAAGAAACTCTGGGGGAGGGAACCATTTCCGGGCATCCTGACATGCCGGAATTCGAGTTTGACGCGACCGATGTTAGTGCCATCATCGTCTTCCTCAACGCGATCCAGGCCCGCTGAGCCTCTCCGCGGCTTCCCCACACCCATTCGCCGAACGTTTTACCAAGGACTTGCCGAAAGGACTTGACCATGAGTACCGCGTTGTTTTCGCCGCTCAAGCTCGCCGGCCTCGAATTGCCGAACCGCATCGTGGTGTCGCCGATGTGCCAATATTCGGCCGACGACGGCTCCGCCACCGACTGGCATATGATGCATCTCGGCATGCTGGCGAATTCCGGCGCGGCGCTGGTGGTGGTCGAGGCCACCGCGGTCGAGCGCGTGGGCCGCATCACCCACGGCTGCCTCGGGCTTTATTCCGACGATAACGAACGCGCTTTGTCGCGTGTCATCGCGCAATGCCGCCGCGCCGGTACCGCGAAATTCGGCATCCAGTTGGCGCATGCCGGCCGCAAGGCCTCGGCCCATTTGCCTTGGGACGGCGGTCTTTCACTCAAAGCGGGGCAGGATCCAAAATCCGAACCTTGGCCGACGGTGGCGCCCTCGGCTATCCCGTTTGGCGACGGCTGGCATATCCCCGCAATGGCCACCGAAGCCGACATGGCGCGGATGCGCGATGCGTTTCTGAATTCGATCCAGCGCGCGCTGCGGATCGGCTTCGACGCCATCGAGTTGCACATGTCGCACGGCTATCTGTTCCACAGCTTCATGTCGCCGATCTCCAACACGCGGAACGACGGTTTTGGCGGACCGTTCGCCAACCGGATGAAATTTCCGATCGAGGTCGCGCGCGCCGCCCGCGCGCTGGTGCCGAAACATAGTCCACTTGGCGCCCGCATCACCGGCAGCGACTGGCGCGACGGCGATGGCGGCCTGACGGCCGACGACGCGGTCGCGATCGCCAAGGCGCTCAAGGGCGAGGGACTCGACTTCATCTGCGTCTCGTCCGGCGGCATCACGTTCGACACCCGCAATCCAAGCGAGCCCGGCTACAACGTCGCCGTCGCCGAGCGCGTCAGGCGCGAGGCCGCCATCTCGACCCGGGTGGTCGGGCTGATCGTCACCCCCCAGCAGGCCGACGATATCGTTGCGCAGGGCAAAGCCGACATGGTGGCGATGGCCCGCGCCTTTCTCGACGACCCGCATTGGGGCTGGCATGCCGCCAAGGCGCTCGGCGCCGAGGTGGCGCGGCCGAAGCAATATCTGCGGGTCGGTCCCAAGTTGTGGGCGCCGGCCGCCGCCTCGGTCTAAAACATCTGTATGGAATCCTTCGTCTTCGCCGCGGTTTTGTTGGCTGCGGCGTGCCATGCCGGCTGGAACGCGCTGCTCAAGGTCGGGCTCGATCCGCTCTCGACCGCGATGCTGATGTCGCTCGGCGGCACGGCGATCGCACTCGCCGGACTGCCGTTCTTCGCCGCGCCCGCCGCGGCGTCCTGGCCGTGGCTGGCGGCGTCGTCGGTCGTTCATTTGTTCTATTTCGCCGGCCTGGTCGAAGCCTACCGCGCCGGCGATCTCGGCCAAGTCTATCCAATCGCGCGCGGCGCGGCGCCGCTGATGACGGCGGCGGCGAGCACGGTCCTGATCGGCGAGCGGCTGGGCGCTCTCGGCTGGGGCGGCATTGTCGCGCTGGCCGCCGGCGTGCTGTTGCTTTCGATGCGGGGCGGCCGCGATCTGGCGAAACTCGACCGCCGGGCGGTCGGCTTTGCGCTGTTCACCGCGCTCACCATCTGCACCTATTCGATCGTTGACGGCATCGGCGCGGGGGGGGGGGGGCAGCCGACCGCCTACTCGCTGCTGCTGTTTTTCGGCATCGCAGCGACGCCGCTGCATTCTCCTATGGTGCGCAACGGCGTCGCAGT
>JBPCQM010000222.1:0-7230 GCA_050998115.1 Pseudolabrys sp.
GCCAGATGACGACCATGTTCGCGTAAAGGCCAAGGAGGTTGAGCGAGACCGGCAAAAGCACCGTGATGGCGCCGGCCGGCGCCGGAATGCCGGTGAAAAAATTTCCCGCCCAGGCCGGCTTGTTCGGGTCGTCGATCATCACATTGAAGCGCGCCAGCCGCAGCGCCGAGCAGATCGCGAACACCATCGTGGCAATCCAGCCGACCGACTTGAGTTCGTGGAGGCCCCAGAAATAGATGATCAGCGCCGGCGCCACGCCGAAATTGACGAAGTCGGCCAAGCTGTCGAGTTCGGCACCGAATTTCGAGGTGCCCTTGAGCATGCGCGCGACGCGGCCATCGATGCCGTCGAGCAAGGCGGCGAATACGATTGCCGCCAGGGCCAGCTCGCCGCGGCCTTCAAATGCCATACGGATGCCGGTCAGCCCGGCGCATAGCGCCAGCAGCGTAATGATGTTCGGCAGCAGCGTGCGCACCGGCACCGGTGCAAAGCGCCGGCGCTTCTCGGCCGAACGAGTCGGATCGAAGGGCGGAAATACCATGCGGTGAATATAGGCGTTTGCGAACGAGCCCGCCACGACGGCGAAAAGCGGGCGCAAAGCAGCGTTAACCCGCGCGGAACGCGCGGCCGGTATCGGCAACGCGCAAATCGGCGATGATGGTCTCACCGGCGATCGCGGTCTGCCCGGCCGCAACCTGTGGCACCACGGACTCCGGCAGGTAAATATCGAGGCGGGAGCCGAAGCGGATCATGCCGAAGCGCTCGCCGGCGCTGATCACCTGCCCCTCGGTCATGAAGCAGACGATGCGCCGCGCCACCAGGCCGGCGATCTGCACCACCGCGATGCGGGCATTGCCGCTCGCGATCACCAGCGAATTGCGCTCGTTGTCGGCGCTCGCCTTGTCGAGGTCGGCGTTGAAGAACTTGCCGGGCTGGTAGACGATGCGCTCGATCCGCCCCGCCATCGGGCTGCGGTTGATGTGGCAGTCGAACACGCTCATGAAGATCGACACTCGGGGCAACAATTTGTCGCCAAGCCCGAGCTCATGCGGCGGCGCCGCCGAGGTGACCATGCTGATGCGCCCGTCGGCCGGCGCCACCACGATGCCGTCACGCACCGGCGTCACCCGCGGCGGGTCACGGAAGAAAAACACGCACCACAGCGTCACCAGCATGCTGATCCAGCCGAGCGGCGCCCACAGCCAGAACAGGATCAGGCTGACAAAGGCGAAAGCGACGATAAACGGATAGCCCTCCGGCGTGATCGGAACCGCCTGGGCGCGGATAGAATTGACGATCGACATTGATTATTTTGCTTTCTTTCCAACGTGCGGCCGCCGCAACGGAGCGCGCAACTTACTCCGCTGCGTCGGCCGGCGAGGTGACCGGATCACGGGCAACTTCAGCGATTGGGTCGTCAACGAGCGGCGGCTTGCGATTGGGGGCGGGCGGCTCCTCGCCGATCAATGCGAGCTTCTCGCGGGCGGCTTCTGCCTCGCGCTGCCGGTTCCACATGCTGGCGTAGAGGCCGTCCTGGGACAGCAAGCCCTGATGGGTGCCGCGCTCGACGATCTCGCCGTGATCGAGCACGATGATCTCGTCGGCGCCGATAATGGTGGACAGCCGGTGGGCGATCACCAGCGTGGTGCGGCCGAGCGATACGCGATCGAGCGCATCCTGGATTTCCTTTTCGGTGTGGCTGTCGAGCGCCGAGGTCGCTTCGTCGAGCAACAAAATCGGCGGCGCTTTCAATATCGTGCGCGCGATCGCGACGCGCTGTTTCTCGCCGCCGGACAGCTTGAGACCGCGCTCGCCTACCTCGGTTTCATAACCTTTCGGCGACAGGCGGATGAAACCGTCGATCTGCGCCAGCCCTGCCGCCTCCTCCACCTCGGCGTCGCTGGCGCCCCAGCGGCCGTAGCGGATGTTGTAGCGGATGGTGTCGTTGAACAGCACGGTGTCCTGCGGGACCATGCCGATCGCCTGGCGCAACGATTCCTGCGTGACGCCGCGGATGTCCTGGCCGTCAATGGTGATGCGCCCGCCCAACAGATCGTAGAACCGGAAGATCAGGCGCGAAATGGTGGATTTGCCGGCGCCGGAAGGGCCGACCACCGCCACGGTGCGGCCGGCCGGCACGTCGAAACTGATACCTTTCAGGATCGGACGCTCGGGGTCATAGGAAAACCGCACGTTCTCAAAGCGGATATGGCCGTGCGAAACTTTAAGCGGCGGCGCGCCCGGCGCGTCCTTGATCTCCGGATCGCGCGACAAAATCGAGAACATCATTTCGATATCGATCAGCGCCTGCTTGATCTCGCGATAGACCATGCCCATGAAATTCAGCGGCTGGTAGAGCTGGATCATCATGGCGTTGATCAGCACGAAATCGCCGACCGTGTTGGTGCCTTTCCTGATGCCGATCGCGCACATCACCATTGCGGCGCCGAGCCCGACGCTGAAGATCGCGGCCTGCCCGGCATTGAGCACGGCGAGCGAGGTATAGGCCTTGACGCTGGCGTCTTCGTAGCGCGCCATCGAGCGATCGTAGCGCGACGCCTCGCGCTGCTCGGCGCTGAAATATTTCACCGTCTCGTAGTTGAGCAGCGAGTCGATCGCCTTGACGTTGGCGTCGGTGTCGCTGTCGTTCATCTTGCGGCGGATACCGATCCGCCACTCGGTCGCATGATAGGTGTAGGTCATGTAGACCGCGACGGTGATGAGGATCGCCAGTACGTAGCGCCAGTCGAATTGCCACATCAGCACCGCGACGATCATGCCAAGCTCGATGATGGTCGGAATGAGCTGCAGGATCACCATGCGCACGATGGTTTCGATGGCGTTGCGGCCGCGCTCCAGAACCCGCGTCATGCCGCCGGTCTTGCGCTCCAGATGAAAGCGCAGCGACAGCTCATGCATATGAATGAAGGTGCGATAGGCCAGACGCCGCACCGCGTGCATCGACACTTTGGCGAAGATGCCGTCGCGCACCTGCGTCAGCGCCGCCATCAAAACGCGCATGCCGGCGTAGGCGATCGTCATCGCGATCGGCGCGGCGATCGCCCAGACAATCCAGTCATTGGCGGCGATCGGCGCCGAGCCTTGCCCGGTCAGAGCATCGGTCGCCCATTTGAAGGTGAAGGGCGTCGCCAGCGTCGCCAGCTTTGCGACCAGCAGCAGCAGGAAGGCGCCGAGCACGCGGCGCTTGAGGTCGCCGCGATCGGTCGGCCAGATATAGGGCCACAGGTTAATGAGCGTGGCGAGCAGCGCGCCGCGTTCGGCGGACACGCGCGGCGCGGCTTTGGCCGGGTGATGGGGGTCAGCGTTCATCTAAGGCGAATCATATAGGCGGTTTTGCGCCGCATATCACCCCGACCCGGCGTTGCTGGGCCAGGTTTTTCCGCCGTTTTGTGGCGCTTGCCTTGACCCCGCCGCACGCCTCCGCCACATCCAGCGCTATGAAACACAACCCGACTAACAAAATCAGAAAAATTTGCGTTTACTGCGGCTCCGGTCCCGGCACCGACCCCGCCTTCATCCAGGCGGCGCGCGAGTTCGGAAAAATTCTTGGCGAAAACAATATCGGCCTGATCTATGGCGGCGGCTCGGTCGGCATGATGGGCGAAGTTTCGCGCGCCGTGGTTGAGCATGGCGGCGCGGTGACCGGCATCATCCCCGAATTCCTGGTGCAGCGCGAGCACGCCAAGCGCGTCGACAACCTGATCGTCACGCGCGACATGCACGAGAGAAAGCGCAAGATGTTCGAGCTGGCCGACGCCTTCGTGGCGATGCCGGGCGGCATCGGCACGCTGGAGGAATTGGTCGAGCAATGCACTTGGGCGCAACTGGGACGGCACAAGAAGCCGATTCTCCTCGCCAACATCGAAAAGTTCTGGCAGCCGCTGTGTGCGCTGCTGGATCACATGAAGCAGTTGCAGTTCATCCGCGGCGGCCTGGAGTTCGATCTGCTGGTCGCCGACAAGGTCGCCGACATTCTGCCGATGCTGCAAATGGCGATTGCGCCGGTATCCGAGCAAGAGAAAAAGCTCACCGCCGCGCAGGCCGATCAGCTCTAGCGCCTATCCGTCGATGAAAGTGACGGCTTCGATGCGGTTGCCGTCCGGATCTCGGACGAAGGCGGCGTAATAGCCGTTGCCGTGCAGCGGCCGCAAGCCCGGCTCGCCGTTCGAAGTGGCCCCGGCCTGAATTGCCGCGGCATAAAACGCATCGACCATTTCGGGCGTGCGGGCGCGAAAGCAGACATGGGCGCCGTCAGACGCAGCCGCGCTGCCCCGCTGGTTGACCCAAAATTCCGGGTATTTCTTGCCCCAGCCCACGGTAGACGGCCGGGTCTCCATGCGTTGGTGGCCGAGCGTCGCCAACGCCGCGTCATAAAATCGCGTCGCCGCCGCGAGGTCGCGAACCGCCACGGACACATGATCGAGCATGCAATGCCTCTGACGGGTATTACGCCGGCGCGCTCGAGCGCACCAGCTTGTAGATGATCGAATCCATCAGCGCCTGAAACGACGCATCAATGATGTTGGGCGAAACGCCAACCGTGACCCAATGCTCGCCGGTTTCATCCCGGCTTTCGATCAGCACGCGGGTCACCGCCTCGGTGCCGCCGTTGAGGATACGCACGCGATAGTCGGTCAACTCCAGCCCGCCGATATATTTCTGGTACTTGCCGAGATCCTTGCGCAGCGCGAGATCGAGCGCGTTGACCGGGCCGTTGCCTTCGGCCGCCGAAATCAGCAATTCGCCATCGACCTTTACCTTCACCACCGCCTGCGACACCGTCACGCGCTGGCCGAGCGCGTTGTCGCGCTGCTCGATATTGACGTCGAATTTCTCGACCATGAAATATTCCGGCACCTTGTCGAGCGCTCGCCGCGCCAGAAGGTCGAACGAGGCGTCGGCCGCTTCGTAGGAGTAGCCGATCGCTTCGCGCTCCTTCACCACCTCCAGCAGACGCCCGATGCGCGGATCGTCCTTGTTGACGGTGATGCCGATGCGCTCCAGTTCGGCGAGCAAATTCGACTTGCCGGCCTGATCGGACACCAGAAGCTTGCGCTTGTTGCCGGTGGCATCGGGTTGCACATGTTCGTAGGTGGCCGGGTCTTTCAGGATCGCCGAAGCATGAATGCCAGCCTTGGTCGCGAAAGCGCTTTCGCCGACGTAAGGCGCATGCCGGTCCGGCGCGCGGTTGAGCATCTCGTCAAGTGCGTGGGATACCTGCGCGAGTTTTTTTAGCTGGCTGTCCGACACGCCGATCTCGAATTTTTCCGAAAATTCGGCCTTGAGCTTCAGGGTCGGGATGATCGAGACGAGATTGGCGTTGCCGCAGCGCTCGCCCAGACCGTTGAGCGCGCCCTGGATCTGCCGCGCGCCGGCCCGCACCGCGGCAAGCGAGATCGCCACCGCCTGTTCGGTGTCGTTATGGGCATGAATGCCGACATGGTCGCCGGGGATGGCCTTGCACACCTCGGCGACGATCCTTTCGGCCTCGTGCGGCAGCGTGCCGCCATTGGTATCGCACAGCACCACCCAGCGCGCGCCTTCGTCATAGGCGGCCTTGGCGCAAGCCAGCGCGTAGGCCGGATTGGCCTTGTAGCCGTCGAAGAAATGCTCGCAGTCGAGCAGTACTTCACGGCCCTTGGCCTTGGCGGCGCGCACGCTGTCGCGGATCGAGGCGAGGTTTTCTTCCTCGGTGGTCTCAAGCGCGATCTTGACGTGATAGTCCCATGATTTGGCGACAAAGCAGATCGCTTTGGCTTTCGCTTCGATCAGCGCGGCCAAGCCTGGATCGTTCGAGGCCGAACGCCCTGGGCGCCGCGTCATGCCGAACGCGGTGAAGGTCGCGTGCGCGAGCTTGCGGTCGCTCGCGAACAATTCAGTATCGGTGGGATTGGCGCCGGGATAGCCGCCCTCGACATAATCAATGCCGAGTTCGTCCAGCATGCGGACGATCGTGAGCTTGTCAGCCAGCGTGAAGTCGACGCCGTTCATTTGCGCGCCGTCGCGCAGCGTGGTGTCAAACAGATAAAGGCGCTCGCGGGCCATAAGTGGGATTCCTGGGCTATAGCACCGCGTAGAACACATAGAGCGCCAGCAAAATCGCCACGATCAGCACGCCGTATTTCAGCACGATGTAATAGAGCCAATGCCGCGGGAACGGGGTTTCCGGCTGATCCATGTCAGGCCTCCCGTAGAGCGCCGCCGCCAAGCGGCTTGTGCATCGTGGTGTTGGCGAGCCATTCGCCGTTGAGCGTCACGCTGTTGCGCTGCTGCGCGGTATAGCCATGTTTCTCGAAAAAACCGATAGCGCTATCGCTTGCCTCGACCGTGAGCTTCGCCGCACCGCGCGCGCCAGCCAGTTTTTCGATGGCGTCGACCAGCAGCGTCGCTGCGCCCTGTCCGGCCGCCGCCGGATGCACATACAGCATGTCAAGCTTGTCCGCGCCTGCGAGCGAGACGAAACCCATCGGGGACCCGTTGAGCGTCGCGATCAGCGTAAGCTGGCTGCTGAGTTTTTTCGCAAAATTTGCGTCGTCGTCCGCCAGGGACGCCCAAGCTTCGCGCTGCGATTCGCTGTAGTCCTCGGCCGCCAGTTCCTCGACGCTGGCGCGGAAGATCTCGGCGAGCAGCGGACCGTCCGGCGGCAGCATCGGCCGCAGCGCCAGTTTCGGGTTGGCGACGCCGCTCATGCGCCGCTCCGCGGCGGCCATTGCGCCGTGTCGTGGTCGGGATGCTGATGGTTGACGATCGAGGCCTTGAAGGCTTCCTGCTTTGTTTCGGCGCCGTCCGGGCGCATCGGCAACGAGCACAGCGCGTCGAAGAACGGCAGCTTGCTTTCGGGATTGACCTGAATGACTGGCGTCACGACGGCCGGATCGTCGAACGCGCCGCATGAAACTTCTATCGCACTGTCGTCGGGCAGATAACTAAGCGGCGTGCCGCAAGTGGCGCAGAAGCCGCGCTTTGCCCGGTTCGAGCTGGCGAAATAGGCCGGCTGCCCGCGGGTCCATTCGAGATCGTGCGCGGTGACGAGGGCGCCGAAAAATCCACCGAACGCCTTCTGGCACATGCGGCAATGACAGATCGACGCGCGCCCTAACTTCGATGCACGAAACCGCACCGCGCCGCACTGGCAGCCGCCGGACACCTTTGCGTTCATCGCGCGACCTCGCTTCTTTTTTCACCTCTCCCCGCAAGCGGGGAGAGGTC
>JBPCQM010000070.1:0-7669 GCA_050998115.1 Pseudolabrys sp.
GTGTCGGAGCACACGATGGCGCTGTGCGGCGACAAGCTGGTCTATATAGCGACCGCCGGTACCCTCGATCTGTTCGGGCAAAGCGGCGAGCGCATCGCGGCTGTTTATTACACCGCCTATGTCCGCAAAGGATCCGAGGGCGACAGGCGTCCGCTTACCTTCGTGTTCAATGGCGGGCCGGGCGCCGCCTCCGCCTTTCTGCATCTCGGCCTGGTTGGTCCGCAGGTCGCAAGCTTCGGCCCCGGCGGTCGCGACGGCGCGAGCGCGCAGCTCGGCGACAATCCGGATAGCTGGCTCGCCTTCACCGATCTCGTTCTGATCGATCCGGTCGGCACCGGCTGGAGCCGCGCCGCAAAATCGGACGACGCCAAGAACTTCTACGGCGTTCAAAGCGACACCCAGGCGATGGCGAAAGTCATTGCGCTTTATGTCGCGAAGAATTCGCGCGCCGCCTCGCCGAAGTTCATTCTGGGCGAAAGCTATGGCGGATTTCGCGCCATAAAGGTCTCGCGCGCGCTGCAGGACGACCAGGGCATCGTCGTGTCGGGCGTGATCGCCGTTTCGCCGTTGATCGAGGGCGCACTGCAGTTCGGCGCCAATCGTTATCCGCTCGGCGCCGCGCTGCAATTGCCCTCGTTGGCGGCCGCGGAGCTGGGGCGCCGCCATGCCTTCAGTCCCGAGGCGCTCGCTGCGGCCGAACAATTCGCGATGACCGACTATCTCACGACCTTGGCGGGCCGCCCGCCCGAAGGCGCAGCGGCCGCCGCGTTTTATGGTCGCGTCGCGCAAATCAGCGGACTGCCGGTTGAGCTTGTCACCAGGCAGCGCGGATTCATTCGCGACGCTTATGTCAAGAATCTGCGGGCGGGGGACGGCGCCGTGGTTAGCCCGTACGACGCAGGTTTTGCTTCGCCCGATCCGTACCCGGAGTCCGATACCGCGCGCGGCGACGATGCGGTGCTCGACGGCTTCACGCGCGCGCTGGGGGGCTTGTTCGTCAGCTACGCGCGTGACCAACTCGGCTACAAGACCGAAATGACTTACGAACTGCTGGCGACCGACATCAACCGGAAATGGGACTGGCACGGCGCCGGCGAGAGCATGCGAAACGCCAGCGTCACCGGCGATATCCGTGAGCTGCTGGCCTTGAACCCCGGCTTCCGGCTCATCATCGCGCATGGTGTCAGCGATCTCGTCACACCCTATGCCGCCAATCGCTATGTCGTAAACCATCTGCCCCGCATCGGCCCAGGCGAGCGCGTGCAGCTCAAGCTCTATCGCGGCGGGCACATGTTCTACTTCGCAGCGGACCAGCGCCGCACTTTCACCGGCGACGTTCGCGACTTCTTCATCGCCGCGTCGGAATAAGGCAGCGCTCAGGCGCGCGGATCGCTTCGAAGCGCGGTTTGACAATCACCGCGCCGCGATTATCGTTTGCGCACAAATAAATGGGCCAACAAATAACTTTGCCGTTGCAGGTCGCCGCATGAAGCCCGCGCCGTTCGTCCATCATATGCCGAAGACGCTCGATGAGGCGCTGGCGATTCTGGCCAAGGTCGCGCCGCAAGACGGCCGCATACTGGCCGGCGGACAGAGCCTGGTGCCGATCATGGCGTTCCGCATGGCGCGGCCAGCGCATCTGGTCGATATCAATGAGGTCGCCGGGCTCGACAAGCTCGTCGCCGAGACCGGCAAGCTCGTGATCGGCGCGCGTATCCGTCATGCCGCCTTTCACAAGCCGGTCGTTGACGGCCCGCTCGGCGCCCTGCTCGCTTCCGTCGTCAAGCACATCGCGCATTATCCGATCCGCACGCGCGGCACGTTCTGCGGCAGCCTGGCACACGCCGATCCGGCCTCCGAGTGGTGTCTCGTCGCCGTAACGCTCGATGCCGAATTCATCGCAACATCGACCCGCGAGACCCGGACGATCGCTGCAAGGGATTTTTTCGTCGGCATCATGTCAACCGCGCTCAGCGACGATGAGCTGCTCGTCGAAACACGCCTGCCCTTGCTGCCGGATGGCACCAAATTCGGCTTCAACGAATTCAGCCGTCGGGCCGGCGATTTCGCCATGGCTTCGGCGCTCGCGGTCTATCGCGTCGAGGCCGGCAAGATCACCGATGCGCGCATCGGGGTCGGCGGCGCCGAGCCTAACCCGCGCCGCATTCCCGAGGCGGAAACGGTGCTTAGCGGGAAAACCCCGGGCGATGACGCGTTCCGCGCCGCCGCCGAAGCGGCAGCCCAGGCAGTCGACCCGCTCGAGGACATTCAGACCACAAGCGAGTATCGCCGCGACCTGGTGCGCGCCGTGGTGCGCCGCGCGCTGGAGGCGAGCGCATGATCTTCGATCCATATTCCGCTCATTCCCGCGTAAGCGGGAATCCAGGGTCACGGGCTCGGCGGTTGATCTCCCTGGGTCCCCGCGTTTGCGGGGACCAGCGGGTGAGTAAATACAAATGACGGCTCACACCAAAGGCTCCGGGGCGACCTGGGTCGGCCGCGCCATCCGCCGGCTGGAAGACCCGGCGCTGGTGCGCGGTCAAGGCCGTTTTACTGCCGACCTTCCCGCCGCAAACTGGGTGCGCTTCCTGCGCAGTCCGCTCGCCGCTGGCACGATCGAAAGCATCAAAGCGCCGGATGGCGCGACGGTGATCACCGCCGCCGACCTCAAAGGCGTCAAGCCGATCACGCCGATGCTGCACAAATTCAACTACAAGCCGGTCGGCCAGCCTATCCTGGCCGACGGCGTGGTGCGCTTTGTCGGCGAATGTGTGGCGGCCGTGGTGGCGCCAAGCGAAGCGGAAGCCGAAGATATTGTCGACCGGATCGAGGCCGACATCACACCGGCGCATCCGCTGGTCGATGCCCGCGACGCGATCGAATCCGGCGCGCCCCTCGTGCACAAAGATGTGCCTGGCAACATCATCATCGAAGGCCGCATCAAGACACCGGACTTTGAAAAAGTGCGCGACGGCACGGCCAAGCACATCGTTGCCGAGGTCCGCTCACGCCGCCAGAACGCCACGCCTATGGAAGCACGCGCCGGACACGCCGCCTACGAGCTTTCGACCGGCCGCGTCACGCTGACCTGCACCACGCAGATGCCTCACCTCACCCGCACCGCGATCGCCGACGTGCTTGGCTTTCCGGAATCCGATCTGCGCGTGATCGCGCCGGATGTCGGCGGCGGCTTCGGCCAGAAGATGTCGCTCGCGCCGGAATACGTGCTGCTGGTGTGGCTGGCGCGAAAGCACTGCTCGTCATTCGCCTGGACCGAGGACCGCCGCGAGAACCTGATTGCAGGATTCCACAGCCGCGATCAATACATCCGGCTCGAAGGCGCGTTCAACAAGGACGCCAAGCTGATCGCGCTGGAGTCTGACATTCTCGCCAATATCGGCGCCTATTCCTGCTATCCGACCACTTGCGGCGTCGAGCCGCTGATGGCGATGGCGGAAATGCCGGGGCCGTACGACGTGCGCGCCTATGCCTCGGTGGCGCGCGGTGTCACTACCAATACCTGCCCGATCGCTCCCTACCGCGGCGTATCGCGGCCGGTCATCACCTTCACGCTGGAACGGCTGATGGACAAGGCGGCCGCCGCCTTCGGCATCGATCCGGTGGAGATCCGGCGCCGCAACCTGATCGACAAGTTTCCCTACACCTCCGCGACCGGCCTGGTATTCGACGAAGCGACTTACAAGGAGACGCTTGAGCTTGCGTTGAAGGAAATTGATTACCCGGCGTTCCGCGTCCGGCAGGAAAAGGCGCGCGAGCAAGGCCGCTTTCTCGGCATCGGTTTCTCGACATTCTCGGAACGCACCGGCTATGGCAGTTCGGCTTTCGCCGCGCGCGGCATGACGATCACGCCCGGCTGGGAGACCGTGATCCTGTCGATCGACCCTTCCGGCTTCGTCGAGGCGAAGATCGGCTCGTCGCCGCATGGCCAGGGTTTGCGCACGACGCTCGCCCAGATTATCGCCGACGAGATCGGCGTGACGCCTGACATCATCAAGGTCGTTCACGGCGACACCGACCGCGCGCCATACGGCTGGGGCACTTTCGCAAGCCGCTCGCTGGTGATTTCCGGCGGCGCGTCGCTGATTGCGGCGCGCAAGCTGCGCGCCAAGCTGATCAAGATCGCCGGTCATATGCTGGAGGCCTCCGGCGACGACATCGTGCTGGAAAACGGCCACGCCACCGTGGCCGGCACCGACCGCACCGTCAGCATCGCGGCGATGGCGCGCGAGGCTTATCACCAGACCCACCGCTTCAAAGGCGAGATCGAGCCGGGCCTGAGCGAAACCGGAAACTACGATCCGGCAGGCACTTTCTCCAACGCCTGTCATGTCGCGATTGTCGAGGTCGACATCGAGACCGGAAAGGTGCGGATGGAGAAGTTTCTCGCCGTCGGGGACGCCGGACGCATCATCAATCCGATGATCGCCGACGGCCAGGTGCATGGCGGCATCGCGCAGGGCATCGGCAACGCGTTGCTCGAAGAGATCATCTACGACGAGACCGGGAATATTTTGTCGTCCACCCTCGCCGATTACATGCCGCCGACCGCGCGCGAGATTCCCGTCATCGAGCTGCATCACCTCGAGACGCATACCTCAGCCTCGATCACCAAGGCCAAGGGCATCGGCGAAGGCGGCGCGATCGGCGCGCCGGCTGCGGTAATCAACGCCATCAATGACGCGCTGTCGCCGTTCGGCGTTCCGATCGACGAGATGCCGGCGACGCCGCAACGCATTCGCGCGGCGCTGCGCAAGGCCCATCACCCGCTCATTCCCGCGCAAGCGGGAATCCAGAAGTAGAAACATGATGCATCGGAGTTTTCCGCCTTGGGTACCCGCTTTCGCGGACGAGCGGAGTATTTGAGATCTCGCATGACAGACAAAGCTAACATCACGCTCACCATCAATGGCCGCGATCACGCTATCGCGGTAGAGCCGCGCCGCACGCTGGTCGACGCGATCCGCGAGGATTGCGGGCAAACCGGCACCCATATCGGCTGCGAGCACGGCGTTTGCGGCGCCTGCACGATTATCCTTGACGGCGAGCCGGTGCGCTCCTGCCTGATGTTCGCCGTCCAGGCGGCCGGCAAGAAAATCCGCACCGTCGAGGGGCTGGCGAATGGCGACGCGCTGCACCCGATGCAGCAGGCCTTCATGGATCATCACGGCCTGCAATGCGGCTTCTGCACGCCGGGCTTTCTGATGCTGGCGGTCGGCGTGCTGGAGCGCGAGCCCGATATCAGCGATGAGGATTTAATGGACGTCTTGGCGTCGAACCTGTGCCGCTGCACCGGCTATCAGGGCATCGTCAAGGCGGTGAGCGCGGCGGCTAAGGAGATGCGTGAGGGTTAACTTCGTCTCGCTCCGTCACCCTGAGGTGCGAGCGAAGCGAGCCTCGAAGGACGACGGTCCGTGTCTGTCATCCTTCGGGGGCGACCTTCGGCCGCCACCTCAGGATGACGGATCCATTGCGATGTCTGAACCGAAGAAAAAATACATCGGCCGCTCGGTGCCGCGGCTGGAAGATCGGCCGCTGCTGCTTGGGCAAGGCCGCTTTGCCGCCGACATCTCGTTTCCCGGCCAGCTTCACATGCGGGTGGTGCGCTCGGCGATCGCGCATGGGAGAATTCTGTCGGTCGACGCGAGCGCGGCGTCGGCGATGCCCGGCGTTCACTCGGTGTGGACTGCGGAAGATGTCGCGCACATTCCGCCGATCGGCTTCCGGCTGACCGGTCTGGTGGAACTGGAACCGTACCGGCAATACGTGCTGGCGCGGGACATTGTCCGTTATGTCGGCGAGCCGGTTGCGGTGGTGTTCGCAGAAGATGCCTACATCGCCGAGGATGCGGCAGAACACGTCGATGTGTCGACCGAGCAACTGCCGCCGATCCTCGACGTCGCCAAACAAGTGTCGATGTATGACGCCACGCACTCGACCGAAACGTGCGTCATCCGCAAGGGTTACGGCGACATCGGCGCCGCCTTCATGACCGCGCATGCCGTTGTTTCACTTGAGCTTTCGATCGGACGTCATACCGGCGTCCCCCTGGAAACGCGCGGCGTCATCGTCAATTACGACGCAAACCGCGACGTTCTGGAAATGCACGGCGCCGCCAAAGTGCCGCACTGGAATCGAAATACCATCGCGCACATGCTTGGCCGGCATGCCCATTCCATCCAACTCTACGAGGGCCATGTCGGCGGCGGTTTCGGCATCCGCGGCGAGATTTATCCGGAAGACATCATCGCCTGCGCCGCTGCGCTGAAATTCCACAAGCCTGTCAAATGGATAGAGGATCGCCGCGAGCACCTTATCGCGGCCAATCACTCGCGCCAGCAGCATCACAAAATCCGCGCCGCCATAGATGGCCACGGCCATATCCTCGGGATCGAGGATGAATTCTTCCACGACAACGGCGCCTATATGCGCACGCATGCCGCAACGGTGCCCGACCTCACCGCGGCAATGCTGCCGGGGCCGTATAAAATCCCGGCGTATCAGGCGGTTGGACATATCCGGCTGAGCAACAAAACGCCATGCGGCACGTATCGCGCGCCAGGCCGCTATGAATCGACGTTCGTGCGCGAGCGGCTGATGGACGCGATCGCCGCGAAACTGAAGCGACACCCACTCGATGTGCGCCGACGAAACCTTATTCCGCAATCCTCGATGCCATATGACGCGAAGCTCGACACGCTGGGGACTCACATCGTTTACGACTCCGGCGACTACGCGAGGCTGATCGACGCGACTGAGGCCGAGTTACATCGGAGTAGTGTTCGCGAGTTCCTCGATCGTCGGCGCGATGCTGGCGAGTTGGTCGGCCTTGGATCGGCTTTGTTCGTGGAGAAGAGCGGACTCGGGCCGTCCGATCTTGTCCGCATTGTGGTCCACGCGTCCGGCCAGGTCGAAGTCATCACCGGCTCAGCGTCAGTCGGCCAAGGGATCGAAACCGTGGTCGCGCAAATCTGTGCGGATACCCTCGGCGTCGGCTACGCCGGCATTCGCGTTACTCACGGGCAGACCGACCGTATCGAGACGGGCGGCGGCGCTTATGCATCGCGTGTCACTGTTATGACCGGTGAGGCAACGCGGCTCGCCGCCGACAATTTGCGAACCAAGATACTGGCCGCCGCCGGCACGCTGATGCAGACGCCATCCGATAAGCTCGACATCGCCGATGGCGTGATCGCATCGCGGGACAGCCCCGGCCCGTCGATGACGCTCGCCGAATTGGCATGCACGCTGGCCAAAAACGGCGAGCCGCTCACCGCCGACGGCTTCTTCGAATACCGCCACATGGTCTACCCCTACGGCATGCACATAGCGCAGGTTCGTATCGACGCCGAGACCGGTGGCGCCGCCGTCGAGCGCTACTTCGTCGCCTATGATGTCGGTCGTGCCGTCAATCCGATGCTGATCGAGGGCCAGATCGCCGGCGGCGTAGCACAGGGTATTGGCGGCGCGCTGCTGGAGGAATTTCTCTACGACGAACACGGCGAACCGCTGTCCGTTACCTTCGCTGACTATATGTTGCCGACGGCGCTTGAAATCCCGGAGATCGGCGTCGTCATCAGCGAAGATGCGCCGAGTCCGCTCAATCCGCTCGGTCTCAAGGGTGCCGGCGAAGGCGGTGTCAATGCCGTCG
>JBPCQM010000113.1:0-14118 GCA_050998115.1 Pseudolabrys sp.
GTTTTGACGTAAAACGTCACCCTGAGGTGGCCGCGAAGCGGCCCTCGAAGGGCGACGGCCGGGGCTGTCATCCTTCGAGGCTCGCTGCGCGCACCTCAGGATGACGAGTCGGAACGGAACTTCCCGCTCGCTTGCTTATTGAACCGTAAAGAGACGGAGAAACCGATGCTGAAATGGGCCGCGATATTTCTGATCATCGCCATCGTCGCCGGACTGTTCGGGTTCACCGGCGTCGAGGCGGCGTCCGCCACCATCGCCAAATGGCTGTTCGGGATTTTCCTGGTGTTCTTCGTTGGTGCGGTCGTGATCGGGGTCGCGCTCGGCCACCGGTTGTTTTCGTGACCCCGTCATGCCCGGCCCTGTGCCGGGCATCCACATCTTAGCGAAAAGGAAAGGCGTGGATGGCCGGGACAAGTGCCACGGCCGGGCCGGCCTTTGGCCGGACCCGGTTGCCCGGCCATGACAGAAAATTATACGTCGACGCTGGCATAGAGCGCGTTGTCCTGGATAAAGACGCGGCGTGGCTCGACCTCTTCGCCCATCAGCCGGCTGAAGATGTCGTCGGCCTGGTCGACCTCCTTGACCTTCACCTGCAACAGCGAGCGCGCATTGGTGTCCAGCGTGGTCTCCCACAATTGCGAGGGGTTCATCTCGCCGAGGCCCTTGTAGCGCTGCACCGCGATGCCCTTGCGGCCGGCATTGGTGAGCGCCTCGAACAGGCCGACCGGGCCGTAAATCGCTGAGATCTCCTCCTTGCGGCGCAAGTTGCCCGGCTTCTCGTAAACCGCCTGCAGCGACGCGGCGTATTCGTCGAGTTTACGCGCGTCGGCCGAGCCGAGCAGCGCCTGATCTATGATGGCGACGCTTTTCACGCCGCGCACCGTGCGGGTGAAAGTAAAGCCTGTTTCCTCGCTAAAGGAGCCTTCCCAGCCGCGCTCGGTTTCCTCCGCCAGCACGTTGAGGCGCTTGGCGATGTACGGCGCCGCCGCCTTGGCGGTTTTTGGATCGCCGAAAATCTTGGCGTCGAGCACGCCGAGGATTGCCGCCTGCTCGACGACCTGGCGGTTGTAGCGGCTGTGCAGCCCGCCGAGGATGTTGCGGATGGCGCGCGCCTGCTCGACCAGCTTGCGCAAGTCCTCGCCGGAACGCTCCTCGCCGGAGTTGAGCCGCAGCACCGCATCTTCGATGCCGGTGACAATCAGAAAGTCTTCCAGCGCGCGCTCATCCTTGAGATATTGCTCGGATTTGCCGCGCGCGACCTTATAGAGCGGCGGCTGGGCGATGTAGATGTTGCCGGCGTCGATCAAGGGCCGCATCTGCCGGTAGAAGAACGTCAGCAGCAGCGTGCGGATATGCGCGCCGTCGACGTCGGCGTCGGTCATGATGATGATCTTTTGATAGCGCAGCTTTGCGGCATCGAACTCGTCGCTAATCCCAGTGCCGAGCGCGGTAATCAGCGTGCCGATTTCCTGGCTGCCCAGCATCTTGTCCATGCGCGCGCGTTCGACGTTCAAGATCTTGCCGCGCAACGGCAGCACCGCCTGGAATTCGCGGTTGCGGCCCTGCTTGGCGGAGCCGCCGGCCGAGTCGCCCTCGACGATGAACAGTTCGGACTTGGCGGGGTCGCGCTCCTGGCAGTCGGCGAGCTTGCCGGGCAACGAATTGATATCGAGCGCGCCCTTGCGCCGCGTCAACTCGCGGGCCTTACGCGCGGCCTCGCGCGCGGCGGCCGCCTCCACCACCTTGCCGGCGATCGTCTTGGCGTGGGCGGGATGTTCTTCCAGCCACTTGTCGAGATGATCGTTGATGACGCCTTCGACCACCGGACGCACTTCGGAGGACACTAGCTTGTCCTTGGTTTGCGAGGAGAATTTAGGGTCTGGTACTTTCACGGAAAGCACCGCGGTAAGGCCCTCGCGGCAATCATCGCCGGTCAGCGCGACCTTTTCCTTGCGCGACGAACCGAGCTTGTCGGCGTAACTGGTGATCTGGCGCGTCAGCGCGCCGCGGAAGCCGGCGAGGTGAGTGCCGCCGTCGCGCTGTGGAATGTTGTTGGTGAAGCACAGTACGGATTCATGATAGCCGTCGTTCCACCACAGCGCGGCTTCCACGGTGATGCCATCGCGCTCGGCCTTGATGTTGATCGGCTCGGGGACCAGCGCCTTCTTGTTGCGGTCGAGATATTTGACAAAAGCTTCGACGCCGCCCTCGTATTTCATCTCCTCGCGCTTCTCGACCGCGTGACGCATGTCGGACAGCACGATCACCACGCCGGAATTGAGAAATGCCAGTTCGCGCAAGCGATGTTCGAGCGTGGCGAAATCGAACTCGACCATGGTGAAGGTCTTGGTTGACGGTAGAAAGGTGACTTCCGTACCGCGCTTGTCCTTGTCGGCGCCCTTGTCCGCGCCTTTGGCCTTGCCGGCTTCCTTGAGCGGCTTGACCGGAACGCCATCGCGGAATTCGACGAAATATTGCTTGCCGTCGCGCCAGATCGTCAGTTTGAGCCATTGCGACAGCGCGTTGACGACCGAGACGCCGACGCCATGCAGGCCGCCGGATACCTTGTAGGAATTCTGGTCAAATTTTCCGCCGGCGTGCAGCTGGGTCATGATGACCTCGGCCGCAGAGACGCCTTCGCCCTTGTGAATGTCGGTCGGGATGCCGCGCCCGTTATCGGTCACGGTCGCCGAGCCGTCCGGATTGAGCGTTACGGTGACGCGGTCGGCGTGGCCGGCCAGCGCCTCGTCGATCGCGTTGTCCACCACCTCGTAGATCATGTGGTGCAGGCCGGAACCGTCGTCGGTGTCGCCGATGTACATGCCGGGCCGCTTGCGCACAGCATCAAGGCCCTTAAGGACCTTGATCGATTCAGCGCCGTAATCGGACGGAATATGGCGGGCCGGTTCAGCCATTGGCGGGACCCTTACAGCGAATAAAAATGAGTCGGAAACTGCATTCGGTGTGACACGAAAACTGGGCCTCGTATAGGCCCAGCTTGCAAGCGTTAATATATTGATTTGAAAGGTATTTTTAAAGGTTCGCGGGTTGAGAAATTTCACGATTTTCGAACCCGAAATCGGTCGATTCGGCGGCAAAAAAGCGCACGAATTTGATCGAAACTTGCCGCGCGGCGCTCAGCCCGTGCGCTCGACCCGCCCCGCACGCACCTCGAACGTCTGCGCGCGTCCCGCTATATCGCCGAACGCCACCGGGTCGGCGCCCGTCATCCAGACCTGCGCGCCCAACGAAGTGAGTGCGTCGTAAAGCGCGGCGCGCCGCGCCGGATCAAGATGCGCCACCACCTCGTCGAGCAGCAGCACCGGCGCGGCGCCGGTCATGTCCTTGAGCAGGCCAGAATGTGCCAGCACCAGGCGGATCAGCAGCGCTTTCTGCTTGCCGGTCGAGGCGTCGGCTGCGGCGATGCCCTTGCCGGCATGACGCACAGTAAGATCGCTGAGATGCGGGCCGTCGAGCGTGCGCCCGGCGGCGGCGTCGCGCGCGCGATTGTCGCGCAAGAGGCTGCGGTATTTGTCCTCGATCCCGATCGCGCTTTGCGTCGGCAATAATTTCTCCATCCAGCCGTCGAGCGCGATCGCCGCGGCGGGAAACGGCGAGGCATCGTCCTTAATTTCAAAGAGAGCCGACGCCAACCGGTTGACGGTTTCGGCGCGCGCGGCGGCGACCGCAACCGCAAGCTCGGCGGTTTCGTGTTCGACCGCATCGAGCCAGTGCGAATCGCTGGTCGGGTCTTCAAGCAGGCGGTTGCGCGAACGCAGCGACCGCTCCAGCGCGTTGACCCGGCTCGAATGTTGCGCGTCGACCGCCAGCACCAGCCGGTCGAGAAATCGCCGCCGCTCGGAGGCCGGGCCATTGAAAAGCTGATCCATTGCTGGAACCAGCCAAATCACGCGCAGATGCTCCGCGAACGCCGCGGCGGAGCCGACGTTTCCGCGGTCGATCCGGCATTGCCGCGTCGAGGCGCCATCCTCGCCGGCCGGCGCCTCGATGCCGGTGCCGAGCGTCGCGAGCCCTGCCATGCCCTCGATCTCGGCGGCAACGGCCCAGGCACCGTCGCCTTCGGAGAACGCAACCTCGTCCAGTGCCGCGCGGCGCAGGCCGCGCCCAGGGGCCAGAAACGAGATCGCCTCGATCAGATTGGTCTTGCCCGCGCCGTTCGCGCCTGTGAGCACCACCGGCGCGTCGCCCTGCAATTCAAGCTGCGCCGCATGGTAACTGCGGAAATTGTTCAGCGTCAGGCGGCGGACGGCGGCGGTGGTCATGCCAGGAATCAGTAGTCAGTATTCAGCGATCAGAAAAGTGCGCCGTGACGACTGACCTTTGTTGGCTGAGTTCTGTCACACCCGCATCGGCATCAGCACGTAGAGCGCGCCCTTGGCGTCTTTGTCCTGAATGAGCGTCGGCGAGCCGGGATCGGCCAGGCGGAGCACCGCGACTTCACCTTCGATCTGCGCGGCGATGTCGAGAAGATAGCGCGAGTTAAAACCGATATCGAGCGGATCGGCGCTGTACTCGGTTTCCAACTCCTCGGTGGCGCTGCCTGAATCCGGGTTGGTCACCGAAAGAACCAGCCGTCCGCCAGCGATCGACAATTTCACCGCGCGGCCCCGCTCGCTCGACACCGTCGAGACGCGGTCGACCGCCGCCTCGAAGTCTTTCTTGTCGACCACCAGTTCCTTGTCGTTATTGGCTGGAATGACCCGGCCGTAATCCGGGAAGGTGCCGTCGATCAGCTTCGAGGTCAGCACCACGTCGCCAATGGTGAAGCGGATCTTGCCGGCCGACAGCTCGATCGCCACCTCGCCTTCGCCGGTCTCGATCAGGCGCTGCACTTCGCCGACCGTCTTGCGCGGCACAATGACGCCCGGCATGCCGGCGGCACCTTGTGGCAGTGGTAATTCGACCTGCGCCAGACGATGACCGTCGGTGGCGACGGCGCGCAGCGTGCCGGCTTTGGCGCTGCCGGCTGTGTGCAGATAAATGCCGTTGAGATAATAACGTGTCTCTTCGGTCGAAATGGCGAATTGGGTCTTGTCGATCAGCCGCTTGAGATCGCTCGCTGCGAGCTTGAAGGAGTGGCTCATCTCGCCGGCGGCCAGATCGGGAAAGTCGCTTTCCGGCAAAGTCTGCAATGTGAAGCGCGAACGTCCGGCGCGGATCGACAGCACTGCGCGGTCGCCGGAGCCTTCGAGCACGATCTGCGTGCCTTCGGGAAGTTTGCGGACGATCTCGTAGAACATGTGTGCGGGAACGGTGGTCGAGCCGGCCGGCGCCACTTCGGCGGCGATCGAGTCGATCACTTCGAGGTCGAGGTCGGTGGCCTTCAGGCTGAGCTTGGAGCGCTCGGCCTTGATCAGCACGTTGGCAAGGATCGGAATGGTGTTGCGGCGCTCGACCACGCGATGCACGCGACCCAGCGATTTCAAAAGCTCGCTTCGCTCGACCGTGACTTTCATCTCAGACCCCGCCCTTCGGACCGCAAACGTGACGCGCCGGAGCGCGTTTCGCAAGAGTGAAGCCCGGTCTTGTCCCCGCCGACAAAAAGCCCTACCCGGACGGGTGGGGTTTAGTGCAGCTTTTCTGGAATTTACTCCTGCAATTGCCGCTTCAGGATTTCGATCTCCTCGGCGAGCGCCATGTCGTTGCCGACCAGGTTCTCGATCTTGCGCACCGCGTGCAGCACGGTGGTGTGGTCGCGGCCGCCGAACCGCCGGCCGATTTCCGGCAGCGAGCGCAGCGTCAATGTCTTGGCGAGATACATCGCCACCTGGCGGGGCCGCACCACATTGGCGGTGCGGCGCGACGAGAGGAGGTCGGACCGGCTGACGTTATATTGCCGGGCCACCACGCGCTGGATGTCTTCGATCTTGACCCGCCGCGGCTCCTGCGGCCGGATCAGATCGCGCACCTCGCGCTCCGCCATTTCCATGGTGACCGGATGCCCGGTCAGCTTGTTGTGGGCGAGCAGCCGGTTGACGGCGCCTTCGAGGTCGCGGCCGTTATGGGTGACGGTCTTGGCGATATAGCCGAGCACCGGCAGCGGCACGTCGAACCCGGGGTGATGTGAGCGCGCTGCGGTGATGCGCGCCTTGAGGATTTCAAAGCGCAACTCCTCGCCAAGCGAGCCCATTTCTACCACCAGCCCGCCGGCCAACCGTGAGCGCACGCGGTCATCGAGGCTTTCCAGATCCGAAGGCGGGCGGTCCGAGGCGATCACCACCTGGCGGCCAGCATCAATCAGCGCGTTTAGGGTGTGACAGAATTCGGCCTGGGTCGATTTGCCTTGCAGGAATTGCAGGTCGTCGATCACCAAAACGCCGATGCCGCGAAGGGCCTCCTTGAACGCCAGCGCGGTCTGGGTGCGCAGCGCCGAGACGAAGCCGTACATGAATTTCTCGGCGGTCAGGTAAAGCACCTTGCGCTCGCCGAGTGCGTTGCCGGTCCAGGTAATGCCTTGCAACAGGTGGGTTTTTCCCAAGCCGACGCCGGCATGAATATAAAGCGGATTGAACATCACCGGATCGCCACGCTTGGCGGCGGCGACCTGCTTGGCGGCGGCATGTGCCAGCGTGTTGGAACGCCCGACCACGAAGCTGTCGAAGGTCAGCCGTGGATCGAGTGGCGAGCCGCCGAGTGCCTCATGCAGGCCTGGATCGCCGGCCGAGGTCGGCCGTCCGGCCACGCCATTAAAACTCTGGCCCTGGATGCCGCCATTGACTGCGTCGAATTCATTGCCTTTTGGCTTTGCCACCACGGTGCGCAGCACCGCCGAGCGCACGGTCAATTCGATGCGGTTGACCTTGTTTTCCTCAGACTGCCAGCAGGCCAGCACGCGTTCGGCATAATGCGACTGGATCCAACTCTTGAGGAAGCGGGTCGGTACCGACAGCCGAACCGTGCCGTCCTCCACGCCGTCCATGCTCATGCTCGCGAACCAGCTTGAGTAGACGTCGTCACCGACCTCGGCGCGCAGGCGGCCCTTGACTCGCGACCAGCGCTCCTGATCCGTACTCGCCATTTTCGTTTCTTTCGAGTTTCGTGTTGCAACGGACGCGGGCGGCTCGGCAAATTTGGCGTAAACCGCCAACGCGCCGGAACAAGACGCAACATCACTCATGACGAAACCGATGCCGGGGAAGAGGTGGTCCGCGGGACGAGATTCCCAGCGGTACGGCAGTCGGCGCGGGCGAGGAGGTTGCCTAGTCGCGCGGCGGAGGCGGTGTCGCCACCCATATTCCGGCCTTGAAACCGGAGGAATGTTGCGGAATTGAGTCCGGACGGCGGGGGGCGGACATCCGGCGCTCAAACGTCCGGCTATCGCGCGTTGCATTGAATGTGCAATCGAATTTCGATGGAATGCGGGCGCCGGTGAGTGTCACCACGCCTATTTCCGCTGCCGTCATAATCCCCCCCAAGTCCGATCAGGCATATGCCCCGATGGCGTTTGCCCCGATGGCGTTTCTTTCCAACTTAACGACAACTCCACCGGCAGCGGACAAAGAACAGCCATTCTCATCCGCCGATGAGCGCGAGTGCGACCCTTTAATGGTTTCGCCCAGGAATTTCGGGCACTTTCAAAAATACACAAGCGACGTGGGGCCGCAATGTAATTCGAAGGCGACGGCGCGCAGTTTTTCAATGGCGTCGATGATACCTCGCGCTCTGTGCATAAGTCTGAATTTAACGTGTTGAATCGGCGCATGGATTTGCATCGTGAATTGGGTGTTCGCGAGCGAAGAATTCGCAAAATATTTAATCGAGCTGATGTCAGAAAAAGCGCGCGGCGTCTGGATTCTGAGGTCCCCGAACTCGCTTTCCCGTTAAGTCGTTACCGGTGCGAATTATTTTTTGCGCGATGGCGTCGCCTACCCGACGCCGAAAGTTATTGGCGCACAGGCGTTCCCGCGATTTCCGAAAATCATGTCTAGTAAAATCGTGTGCGGCAAAAATTTCTGACAGTGTGGTGACGCTTTTGCAACAAAGCACGCAGCATCGTCCCTGCGGCATCCGTCTATCGTCCATAAAAAATGTCGAATGGGAGAAAACGGTCGCAATTCGCAGCCAACAAAACTTGCCGCAGCGGGTTTCTCTCAAATTGAATTATTTTGCGAGCTTGGTGATCCGGTGCGTTAGCCGGGACACCTTCCGGCTGGCATTGCTCTTATGCACGACACCGCGTTGCGCCGCCCGCATAATGGCTGGCTCGGCATCTTTAAGTGCGGCGAGCGCCGCCTTGCGATCGCCGGTCGCGATCGCTTCCTCGACCTTGCGAACCGAATTGCGCAGCATCGCGCGACGGTTTTTGTTGACTTCGGTTCGGCGCGCGATGACGCGCGTGGCTTTGCGGGCGGACTTGGTATTGGCCATGAGCCTCTCGATTGGAACCGCCGCAAGCGGGCAAACCCGTGAAAGCGACTGAACGCTGCCAGAAATGGATGCGATAAGCGAGCTTACCGCGACCGCGGGTGTATAGTGGGACGCTACCCGGGCGTCAACGGCTCGGATGTGCTCACGCAACGCGCTTGGCGCGCACCGCATCATATCCGGCGACGACCGACGCACCATCGAAGGCCGATAACAGCACCAGCGGCGGTTTAACCCGCGCCAGCGCCGGGTCGCCATGAATATGCGCGAGCAATGCTTTTACGCCACTCACCAGAGGTTTGCCATCGAACAGCTTGCGGATGGCAACGGCGGCATCCAGCGCCGCCGCATCGCCAGTCTGCCAGGCTCTGGCGCAGAGATCGGGATTGAGATTGGCGGTGGCGGAAATGCAGCCGGCAAAATCGCCTTTGCGTGCATCGAGCAGGCAGGCCTCGGTCGAGGGGAATACCGCGAACTCCTTGGAGATCGCGGCGGCCGAGCGCGCATAGGCCATGTCGCCGGACGAATCTTTCAATCCGGCGATGCGTCCGCGGAAGCTCGTCAGCAGCCGGCCAATCAAGCCGACATGCCAAGGCAGGCCGGACATCGCCGGAAAATGATAGAGGTAAATCGGGATGGCGCTTTCGGCGGTCGCTTGCACCAGCGTTTCGATATAGGCGACCAAGCCGTCGTCCGGCGCGGCTTTATAATAAAATGGCGGCAGCACTAGCGCGCCGGCAAAGCCTAAGTCAGCGGCGTGGCGGGACAGCGCGATGGCGTCGGCGACCGCGGCGGCGCCGGTGCCGACCATCAGCCGCTGCATCGGCAGCCCGGCCTGCTTGTAGGCGGTCATGACGGTTTTGCGTTCTTCGAGCGAAAACGACGTCGCCTCGCCGGTGGTGCCGAGCACATTGAGCGCATCGCAACCGTTGTCGAGCAGAAAGCGCGCCAGCTTGACCGCGCGCTCGGTGTCAGGCGCGCCGTCGTCGCGCACTGGTGTTGCGATCGCGGCAATCACTCCGGACAATCCGGGTTGTCCCATTCGCAATGTCTCCGATCAGCCGCTCACATTATACGCGGCGAGCGCCGCCATGTTGACCAACTGGGCGTCTTTGGCGCCGAGTTGCACGATCTGTACCGGCCGATCAAGGCCGACCAGCAATGGACCGATAACGGTAGCGCCGCCCAGTTCCTGCAGCATCTTGGTGGAAATCGACGCCGAGTGAAATGCCGGCATCACCAGTACGTTGGCTGGCCCGGACAAGCGATTGAATGGATAGGACGCCGACAGGGCCGGATTGAGCGCGACATCGGCAGCCATCTCGCCATCATATTCGAAATCCACCCGTTTGCCGTCAAGAATGCGGACCGCCTCGATCACCCGCGCCGAGCGCTCGCCCTGCGGGTGGCCGAAGGTGGAGAACGCCAACAATGCGAGTCGCGGCTCGTAACCCAGCCGGCGGGCGACGCCGGCCGCTTCGATGGCAATTTCGGCGAGCTCCTGCGCATCGGGCATCTCGGTGACGGCGGTGTCGGCGACCACCACGGTGCGCCCGCGTGCCACCACCAGCGATACGCCGATCACCCGGTGGCCAGGCTTTGGATCGATGCAGCGCCGCACGTCCTCCAGCGCCACCGAGAAATTGCGGGTGACGCCGGTTACCATCGCGTCGGCATCGCCGAGCGCCACCATGCAGGCAGCGAAGTGATTGCGGTCGGTGTTGATCAGGCGCTGGACGTCGCGCACCAGATAGCCGCGCCGCTGCAATCGCTCATAAAGATAATTTATGTAAGTGGCGTTGCGGTTCGACAGCCGCGCGTTGATGATCTCGATGCCTTCGCCGAGTTCGATGCCGGCTTCCTTGGCGCTGCTGTGCACCAGGTCCTCGCGGCCGACCAGCAACGCGCTGCCCAAACCCTGCTGCACGAAGCTCGCGGCCGCGCGGATCACCTGTTCCTCCTCGCCCTCGGCGAACACGACGCGGCGCGGCTGGCGGCGCAGCTTGGCGAACACCTGAACCAAACTGCCCGCGATCGGATCGCGGCGCGTGCGCAGTTGCTCGCGGTAGGCGTCCATGTCGACGATCGGCTTTCTCGCGACGCCGGTGTCCATCGCCGCTTGCGCTACCGCCGGTGGTATCGCCGAAATCAGCCGCGGATCGAACGGCACCGGGATGATGTACTCCGGGCCATATTTGGGCCGCGAGCCATAGGCGGCGGCGACCTCGTCCGGCACGTCCTCGCGCGCCAGGGCGGCAAGCGCTCGCGCCGCGGCGATCTTCATCTCCATGTTGATGGCGCTGGCCCGCACGTCGAGCGCGCCGCGGAAGATGTAGGGGAAGCCCAGCACGTTATTGACCTGGTTGGGATAATCGGAGCGTCCGGTCGCCATAATGGCGTCGTCGCGCACCTCGGCGACTTCCTCGGCGGTGATTTCCGGATCGGGATTAGCCATCGCGAAGATGATCGGCTTGGCCGCCATCGACTTGACCATGTCCTTGGTCACCGCGCCCTTGGCGGACAGCCCGAAGAAAACATCCGCGCCGATCAGAGCCTCGGCCAGCGTGCGCGCCTTGGTCTTGGCGGCGTGCGCCGACTTCCACTGGTTCATGCCCTCGGTGCGGCCCTGGTAGATGACGCCCTTGGTGTCGCACAGGATCAGGTTTTCGTGCCTGAAGCCGATAGCTTCCAGCAATTCCAGGCAGGCGATGCCGGCGGCACCGGCGCCGTTGCAGACCACCTTGGTGTCTTCGATGTTGCGGCCGGTGAGGTCGAGCGAATTCAGCAGGCCGGCGGCCGAGATGATCGCGGTGCCGTGCTGGTCATCGTGGAAAACCGGGATGTCCATCAATTCGCGCAAGCGCTGCTCGATGATGAAGCACTCCGGCGCCTTGATGTCCTCGAGGTTGATGCCGCCCCAGCCGGCGCCCAACAGCTTCACGCAATTGATGATTTCGTCCGGGTCCTCCGACGACACCTCGAGATCGATCGAATCGATATCGGCAAAGCGCTTGAACAGCACCGCCTTGCCTTCCATCACCGGCTTTGCCGCCAGCGCGCCGCGATTGCCGAGGCCGAGAATGGCGGTGCCGTTGGTGATGACGGCGACGAAATTGCCTTTCGTCGTATAATCGTAGGCCTTGCTCGGATCCTCGGCGATGGCGAGCACCGGCACGGCGACCCCGGGCGAATAGGCCAGCGACAAATCGCGCTGCGTCGCCATCGGCTTGGTGGCGATGACTTCCAGCTTGCCGGGGCGGCCGGAGCTATGGAAAAGCAAGGCTTCCTGGTCGGTGAAGGTCGGCCGGTTATGGCCCTTGGCGGGCTTCTTTGGCGGGCTGTCGGGCATTGTTACTCCGTTACACGTCCGGGACGCCCGGCTCGGACGACGTTAGCGGAACAAGACCAATAGGCTCAAGGGAAACAAGTTTTTGCCGGGGTTGAACCGCCTGGCCACCTCGCGTAGTGCGAGGGCTGTAAGAGGACGAGCGGCCATGATCCGGTTTTTGTTGCGTTTCATCGGGCTGTTGAGCCTCGCCGCCGGCTTTATCCTCGTCATCTATGACGGCACCAAATCGATCGCCGGCAATTTCGTGTCGATCACCAGCGTGCGTACGCTGTGGGAGACTATCAACGCCGCGAGCCTGCAGAATCTCCGCCCGCTGATCGAAACCAATCTCGGCGCCTGGGCCTGGGACCCGGCTTTCGCCGGGTTCCTGACCGCGCCGAGCGCCGCGGTGTTCTTCCTGATCGGCATTGTCTTCATCCTGCTCGGCCGCAAAAGGCGGCCGTTGATCGGCTACGCACGATGAAGGAGATGTGAACTCAGCACCTCCTGCGCGGCGCCGGACCAGCGCCTATATTGGCGTCATCATCGAGGAGGAACGCAATGTTCTCATTCCGCAAGCCCGTTGTTCTGCCGAGCAAGGCCGATGCTCTACCCGGCCGCCCGTCGGCCATCCCGACCGCCGAAAAGCACTTCGTGCTCGGCTCCAAGCTCAAGGGCCCGTATCCGGTCGGCGCGCAAAAGGCGCTGTTCGGCTTTGGCTGCTTCTGGGGCGCCGAGCGCAAATTCTGGGAACTGGGAGACGGCATCGTGACCACCGCGGCCGGCTATGCCGGCGGGGCGACGCCGAACCCGACTTACGAGGAAGTCTGCTCCGGCCGCACCGGGCATAACGAGGTCGTGCTTGTGGTGTTCGACCCGAAGAAGATTTCCTACGAGAGCCTGCTGAAAACATTCTGGGAAAATCACGATCCGACCCAGGGCATGCGGCAAGGCAACGACGTCGGCACCCAATACCGCTCCGGCATCTACACCTTCGGCGCCGAGCAGAAGAAAGTCGCCGAGGCGTCGAAGGCGATGTTTGCGGCCGAGCTAGCCAAGAAAGGCTACGGCGCGATCACCACCGAAATCGTCGAGGCGCCCGAATTCTACTTCGCCGAGGACTACCACCAGCAATATCTCGCCAAGAATCCGCGCGGCTATTGCGGGCTGGGCGGCACCGGCGTGTCTTGCCCGATCGGCGTGGCCAAGACCGCGCCTTTGGTCAAGCAGCCGGCCTGACGCCTGCGCCACCCTGACCGCGGAACCCAAAGTTCCGCCATGAGTTTGTTCCCGGCCGGGTTTCACGACCCGGCCGGAAGCATTTTTATGTCTTGTGAATTTTTTCAGCGGAGATTTGCATGGCCAAGGCCAATTCCAATTCGATCGTCAAGGCACTGAGCAAACCCAAAACCGTCGAACAGGCGCTGGAGCATCTTCTGTTTCACAGCCGCTGGGTGATGGCGCCGTTTTATCTCGGCCTCGCGCTCGCTTTGGTGCTGCTGCTCTATCATTTCGTCGTGCAATTGATCGGCTTCGCCGGCGCCATTGTCGGCATGCAGGAAAGCGAGGTCATCCTCGGCATTCTCGGCCTGATCGACCTGTCGTTCACCGGCAATCTGATCCTGATCGTCATCTTTTCCGGCTACGAGAATTTCGTCTCCCGCATCGATGTCGGCACGCCCGACCGCCCGGTCTGGATGACCAAAATCGATTTCACCGGCCTCAAGCAGAAGTTGATGGCCTCGATCGTCGCGATCTCGGCGATCCAGGTGCTCAAGGCCATCATGCAGCTCGACCAGCCGAATTCGCTGCGGCTCGGCTGGCTGGTCGGCATCCATGTGGTGTTCTTGTTGTCCTTGCTGGCGGTAGCGATTTCCGACCGCATCAGCGCGCCGCTCGAACATCCGAGCGAGGACCAGAACTCGGGGGGCGGGGGGCGGCGCCGCGAAAGGCCGATAGCGGGCCGATCCGCGCCGGTGAGACTTTGTTAACCATATAAAGTGTTAATCGGGCTCCATTCGCACGCGGGAGCGGATTCGCGCATGCGGCGATCTTGTTCATTTGCCGGCTTATTTGCCCGATTAACTGTCGTGAGCCTCGCGGCGCTGGCGGTGGCCGGGTGCGCGCGGCGTTCGGCGCCGGTTTACACAATGATCGACCCGGCGACCGGCCAACAGGTGCAGGTCGTCGCGCCGCCGAACCAGCCGCCGGCCCAGCAAGCTGTTTACGCCCAGGCGCCGGTTTACGCGCAACAACCTTATCGCGCGCCGCAGAATTTCTCGCTGACGCAGACTTATATTCCGCCGCAAGCGCCGCCGCCGGCGGCCGCGCCGCCACCGGCGGACAGCGGGCGCGGCCTGTTCCACGCGCGGCGCCACACACCGGTCTCCACCCAACCGCAACTT
>JBPCQM010000227.1:0-5421 GCA_050998115.1 Pseudolabrys sp.
GTCTGGCCCGGCCTGATCGCGGTAGCGGCCGATCGCGGCGTGGACATCGAACAGCGTGCCGTAGGCGTCAAAGACGTAGATCAACGAAGCCATGTGTGGTCTCCCATGTGCGGCGGTTAGGCCAACGGCCGCCGCAAGTGGCGCCCATCCGTGGCGTCCGCCATACGCCTTGTCGTTCGCTTATTCCTCACTCTTAATCCATGACCGCCGCCGCGCATCGCGAATGTGGACTACCCTCACTTCGCCGCCGCCGACTTCATAATAGACCTTGTACGGAAAGCGGATGATCGTCAGTTCGTAGACCCCGGGCTCGTCGGTTGCCGGAGCGATAAATGGAAACTCGCCGAGCAGCGCAATTCGCCGTTCGATCGTAATTTTTACCGACTGAGCGGTAGCCGGAGCCTGCGCGTCGAGATAAGTGAATATTGCGTCGAGGTCCGCTTGCCCCCGCCGAGTATAACGGACTCTCATGCGCCGCGGGGTTTCACGCCATGCCGATCAAAAAATGCGGCCATGTCCTTGTCGCTGACGAACTCGCCTCGCCGGGCTTGTTGCTGTCCTTCCTGGACCGCCGCGCGCGTTTCATCGTCGAGCCGCACCGGCTTGGCATTTTTGGATGCAACGGACAGCAGCATCTCGGCAGCCTCATCCTGCTCGGACTCCGGCAACTCCCTGACTTTTTTGATCGCTTCATCAAGCATTTTGCTCATGGAAATCATTATATCACGCCTCTTTTTTTCCGCCACCTTGGGCCTGCAGAGCCAGACCCGAGTGCGGGAATGAGCGGGGTGTGTTTCGGGCCATACGGACTTACGGCGGCGGCTCGGTCAGCAAGTCCGGCGGCGCGCGGCCGCGGATGTCGTAGACCCGCGCGTAGGTGACGCCCTCGCGCTCGACCGACACCAGGAGCGGCGCGCGCAAGTCGTCGCGGCAATAAAAGGTGCCGAGCAGCATCGCGAAATCCGCGGATTTGCGGTCGAAGGTGGTGCGGAATTGCGGCCCGAGCGCGATCGCGGCGGGCGGCTGCGGCCCGCAAATTTCCACGATCCAGCGCCGGCCGGCGGGCGGCTGTTCGTGACCCGCGTCGAGCCGGGCGCGCAGCGCCTCGCCTGCTTGCTTGAAGGCGAGGCCCCAGTAATCCAGCATGTAATTGTCGTGCGCCATCGCGACGCCGCCCGCGGTCCAGTTAAACGCGGTATATTGCAACGGGTGTAGCCGGACCATGTCGCTGACCGGCAGCGCGATGCTGGCGATCAACGCGGCGGCGAGCCCCGCCAGCGCGCCTCCGCCGTACGGCCGCGCCGCGACGATCAGCGCCGCTCCGGCCAGGCCGCCGAGCACCGCGAACGGCGGCACGAGGAAAATGAAATGGCGCAGCCCGTTGTAGAGCGCCGGCCGCGCCACCATGGCCGCTGCGATCGGGAAAAATACCGCGAGCACCACGGCAAACAGCGCGGCGGCGCGCGCGACCGGCAGCGTGCGCCGCTGGAACGCGACTACAATGCCGGCGGCGCCGGCGAGGCCGAGCGCCAGCATGATCTCCGGCAGCTTGAGCGCGAACAAATGCGGCAGATAGCTCGCCGGCATGTCCGGCACGTAGATCAGCCGGCCCTCGTATAATTCGCGCCACTGCTTCTCGAAAAAAGTGGAGAAATATTCGCTGGCGAACACCGGGTTGAGCGGCGACAACACCGACCACGGCCACACCAGCCCCATGATCAGGTAACCGAGCAACAGCGCCGGCAGCAGCCGCCAGACAAATTGCACGGCGCGCGCCGCCGCCGGACCGATGCGCCCGCCGCGACTGTCCTCGAACACGATCATGGCGAGCGCGGCAAGCCCGCAGGGCGCCAGCACGCCGGCAAGGATGCGCGAGCCGAACGCGACGCCGAGCCCGACGCCGAACAGCAGCACGCTGCGCCGCGACGGCCGCGGATATTCGTCGAGCACGCGGACCATGCCGAGCAGCAGCACGATCATCGCGGTGGCGAACGGCGCGTCCTTGGCGTTGAAATACATGTGGCCGTCGTAGAGCGGGCAGGTTGCCAGCAGGACAAGCGCGATCAGGCCGGCATTGGGGCCGCCGAGCCGGCGGCCGAGCCGCCAGGTGACGGCGAGACCGATCAGCCCGACCAGCGCGCCGATCAGGCGCCGGGTCTCGAACAGGCCGAACGGCGAAAGCTTCGCCAGCAAGGCGGCCGCCATATCGAAACCGCCGCCGTAGAAATACAGATTGACGAAGGAGAAGGCGCGCTGGTCGGAAAAGCCGGAGCGGTAGAGCGACAGCAGCAGGTCGCCATATTGTGAATGCGTGAAGTCGTCCCAGCCAAGCCCGTAGTCGCGGAAGGTCAGGCAGACGACGATGAGATCGAGCGCCAGAACGCCGAACGCGATGCGGTCAGCGAAGCAATTGGAAACCGAGGTTTCCGAAGTCCGAACGCCAACCGCGCCGCGCCGGTGGTTGCCCGGTAGCCGTGGTGTCGAGTCATGGAACGGCAGATTCCGTGTCACTAATCCGCCCCCACAAATTCCGCTCGTCCCCGCACTCGGGTCCGATCTTCGATCGGCCCGAGCACAGGCTCCAGCGGGGACCCAGGCATTGTGCCAAAAAACTGGATTCCCCGTAAGGGCGTTCACGCCCGTCTTCGACGGGCTATGCGCGGGAATGAGCGGAGTGTGTTTCAACCTATCGCATCGCGCTCAAGGTAACGCCCTCGCAGCTCGCAGGGCACCTTAAAGTACGCGATTTGCTACGCACCTTAGGTACGTAGCTTAGGTACGCACCTTGGCGCGCCGTTATTTACTCGCCGCTTCGTACATTTCGGCGACGTGATCCCAATTCACCAGATGATCGAGAAACGCCTTGAGGTAATCGGGCCGCCGGTTGCGGTAGTCGATGTAATAGGAGTGCTCCCAGACGTCGCAGCCGAGGATCGGCTTGCCGCCGTGCACCAGCGGATTTTCCCCGTTGGCGGTCTTGGTGACGGTGATTTTGCCGTCCTTGACCGCCAGCCAGGCCCAGCCGGAACCGAATTGGGTGGCGCCGGCCTGCGCGAAGTCCTCTTTCATCTTGGCGACCGAGCCGAGGTCGCTGATGATTTTTTTCTCCAGCGCGCCCGGGATTTTGTCGCCGCCGCCGTTCGGCTTCATCCACATCCAGAAATGGGTGTGGTTGTAGTGCTGGCCGGCATTGTTGAAGAGGCCGGCGTTCTTGCCGAACGATGCCTTGACGATCTCCTCGAGCGGTTTGCCTTCGAGGCCGGAGCCTTCCAGCAGCTTGTTGCCGTTGTCGACATAGGCCTTGTGATGCTTGTCGTGGTGATATTCGAGCGTCTCGCGCGACATATGGGGCGCCAGCGCAGCATGGGCATAGGGCAGGTCGGGCAGTTTAAAGGTCATAGGTTTTCTCCTCGCTCGAACAAAACGGGCTGTGAATGGGATCTGCGATAGGTCCTTGGTGAAACCGGCGGCGGGTTAATGAGTTCCCTTTTCTTAGGCCGTAGCGCGGTTAGCGGCAACCGGCTGTCGAAATGCCAAACTGGCTCAATGGCTTGGCTATGGTTGAGGGCCGTTAATCAAGTTTCAGGGCCTGTTTGGTAGGGGTTAAGCTTAAATTCTTGCGGCGGAGCCCGCGGGAAGCGAAAATTGGTTGAGTCCCCAACAGACTAGGGCCCGTTGCCGGCTCCAGAAAAGGTTGTGCTGCGTATGTCGCTTTTCATGTTTGTGGCCGGCATCCTCGCCGTGGTGATCGGCGTCGTTTTGATCGCCGCCGGTGTGCCGGTCAAAGAATTCAGCTTCGGCAACACTTTGATCCTTGCCGGAACCGTGACCGCCGCCGCAGGCCTTATCGTGATCGGGCTTGGCGCGGTGCTCAGCCAATTGCTCCGGATCGCCGACATGCTGGGCGCGCGGCCGGCGGAGCGCGGCGCGCGCTCGCTCGAACCGTTCGATCAAGCCGGCGGCCGAGCCGGCCAGGATGCGGCACGCATCCCGTTTCCGCCCAAACCGAAGGCGGCGGCGCGAGCCGACGCGCCCCAGGTTGATACGTCCGCGCCCGGCCAGTTTGCCGAACCGGCCGCCGAAGAACCGGCGGAGCCATCCGTGTCGCCGACGCTGCGCAATCCGGAACTGGATTTTGCCGACGCGAAAGCGGAGGACGCGCCCGAGAACGCGCCCTTGATGCCCAAGGCGAAATTTGGCACCCCGCGACTTGGCGCTGGCACGAACCAGGAGTTTACCGAACCGGCGCCGGCCTGGCCGCACGACGCCAACGGCGCTGGCGCCGGACGTGCCAGAAATTCGCCGGCGAGCCCGCCCGACAGCGGCTGGCGCGCGCCGGCTTCGCCGCCGGCCCCGGCCCCGGCGCCGCCGCCACCACCGAACTATTTCGAGGCCAAATGGCCAAATGAGCGGTCAGCCGAGCCGCATGCCCGCACGCCGATCACCGATGACGGCGCGCCGATGCGTGACGAGCCGGCGATGCGCGAGACCATCATGCGAGAGACGGTCATGCGCGAGAGCGTGCGGCGCGAGCCGAGCGAACCGGCACGCCTCGATCAAGCGGCGCCGCCGGCCGCGCCGGAAGGCGAAAACCGGGCGGTTGCTGCGATCCTCAAATCCGGCGTGATCGACGGCATGGGCTATACGCTGTTTGCCGATGGCTCGATCGAGGCCGAACTGCCGCAGGGCACGCTGCGCTTTGCCTCGATTGCCGAGTTGCGCGACCACCTCGATAACCGCGCCTGAGCGACGCGAGCAAGTAGGGCAGGTTGGGCCGGCTCGTTGGCCGGACGAACTCCTTTCGCCGTCCTGGCCGGGCATAGCCGTCCGAAGGACGGCGTCGCTTCGCTCGCCTATGTCCCGGCCATGACGAATTTTGTTTTGTCCGTTCGTGGACGATACAGAACACCCAAGCATAAATACGGAATATTGTTGGTTATCTTCGATCTTTGTCTTGCGAAGATTGTGCCGGCCTAGTAATTGTTCAAGAACACGGAAGAATCCGGCTTCGATTCCCGCGGCCGATCTTGCATCCCGACAGGGCAGCCATGACCGACACCGCCGCCGGCTCCCGTTTCATCGAGCTCACGGCCGACATCGTGTCCGCCTATGTTAGCAACAATACAGTGCCGGCCGCCGAGATTGCCGCCCTGATCAATCAGGTCCACGCCGCGTTGGCCCGCGTCAACGGCAGCTCCGGCCTTGCGGCGGCCGAGCCGCTCAAGCCGGCGGTCTCGGTGAAAAAATCGATTACGCCGGAATTCATTATCTGTCTGGAAGACGGCAAGAAATTCAAATCGCTCAAGCGCCATTTGCGCACCCAGTACAACATCACGCCGGAGCAGTATCGCGAGGAATGGGGACTCGGCGGCGATTACCCGATGGTGGCGCCGAATTACGAGGCGGCGCGCCTGGCGCTCC
>JBPCQM010000170.1:0-8669 GCA_050998115.1 Pseudolabrys sp.
TCATTGTCGGGTTACAGCAACTGCTGGTGACCAGCGCCGCTTATCTTCGGGCTCACATCGACAAGCTCAAGAAGGAACGCAAAAAGGCCGCGGTACTGTTGGTCGCCAACGCCGACGGCGACACGACGTTCGTCGCGCTCGGCCTGCAATAGTCGATTTCACCCCGGCGTCGCGGCGCGAGAAAAAACCCCGGCTTTTCAGGCCGGGGCAGGTGTCACAAAGCAACGCAGGTCTTCAGCGGTCGATCGATTCCATCATCATCAAAGTACCGTCGTGCATGAAGAACATGGTGCCCTTCGGAACGGCCTTGGCTTTTGCCATATCTTCCTTTTTCAAGCCGCTGAGGCTCATGATCATGGCCTTGCCGTTCTTGTCGACCACGTAGCCCTCGTCGGCCTTGAGCACCAGCGGCCTGCCTTGAGCAAACGCGGCGCCGGCGAGCACTGCCGAGATGCCGACTGCCATCAAGGTTTTGGTAAGTACTGTCATTTGGGTGTCTCCTCATTTTGCAAACCACGTCAAACGTGGCGGCGGGACGCTACCGGGTTCAAGCGCCGAGTGCAAAACAAGGCGCGGTGACGCGAATGGCAACCAGGCCCACGCTTCCGTGAGATCGAATTGAAGGTACTCGTTGCTTAAGCAGAACGATTGCCAGGCACGAATTCGTTTTCCCGATAGCCCTGCGCGTATAAGAGCGCGGTGAGGTCGCCATGGTCGATGCGCGCCGGCGCAGCGGCAGCGACCCTGGGCTTGGCGTGGAATGCGACGCCGAGGCCGGCTTCGGCAATCATGTCCATGTCGTTGGCGCCGTCGCCGACCGCCAAAGTGTCCACACATTGCAATCCGTGCTTGTCGCGCAGTTCGATCAGTGCGGCATGCTTGGCATCGCGGCCGAAAATCGGCTCCTCGATCAGCCCTGACAGGTGACCATCGGGATCGAGCTTGAGCCGGTTGGCGCGGGTTTCGTTAAAGCCGATCATCGTGCCGATCCGCTCGGCGAACTGGGTGAAGCCGCCGGTGACCAGGCAGGTATGCGCGCCATGCTTCTTCATGGTGGCGACCAGCGTTTTCGCGCCCGGCGTCAACGTGATGCGATTCTCGATGATCTCGCCGATTGCCGCCGCCGCCACGCCCTTGAGCATGGCGACTCGCTCGCGCAACGCCGGCTCGAATTCGATCTCGCCGCGCATGGCGCGCTCGGTGATCGCCGCGATGTTCGGCTTGAGCCCGGCATAATCGGCCAACTCGTCGAGGCATTCCTGCGCGATCATGGTGGAATCCATGTCGGCCAGCAGCAGCTTCTTGCGGCGGTTCGCCGCCGGCTGCACCACGACATCGACGCCCGGCAGCATGCCGCGCAGCCGGTCCGCCATTTCGCGGTGGTCAATCGCGCTGTCCGCGCTAAAGGAAATGTCGGCGGCGCGGCCTTGCGCGAGCCAGCCCGGTTTCCCGGCGGCGGGCAAAGCGGCCGCCGCCCGTTCGAGCGCGGCATCGTCAAGCGCGCCGCGCGCGGGCGCGATCAGGGTGGCGTTATGAGTGCCGAAGTTAGACGCTGTCATGATGAACGGACGCGCTCGACCTGTCCGGGTCGGGCCGATTGAATCATCTGCAGCAGCTTCGGAACCAAAGCAGATAGATCGCTCACCGATTGGTCTTTGCTTCGAGGACGATGACCGCTATTGCCAAGTCGCTGAGGTTTTGTTGAAACGCCAAATTTCGATCGACTGTGACGAAGACATCGAATCTTTCCGCGGCAAGCTTAAGCAGCTCGCCGTTTTTGATAGCGGTCCAGTGCATTTGTCGGCCCGTCTGAACATCGTGGCCAATGATCGCCCGCGAAAGTCGCCAATCAACACATTCGTCGAGAAATACCCTCATACCGAGGATTCAACGAGCCGATCTTTTGTCTCTTCCAGAAAAGCGATGACTTGGGCGCGGGATACCGAGGGAAAGCCGTTGAGAAACTCATTGATGGTCTCACCGGCTTCTAGGTATTCGAGCAATGTCTGCACAGGAACCCGCGTGTCGCGAAAGACAGCCGCGCCTCCCATTATTTCTGGATTGCGAGATACGACAGACTGCGTCATCGCAACAATCTATCCTTTGGTTCAGATGACTTCAATGGCAGAGCATAAGTGACGCAAATTCAAGCGGCTATTTTGATTGCAGGGCCGACCGCCAGCGGCAAGTCGGCGCTGGCGTTGACGCTGGCGGAAAAGCTTGGCGGGGTCGTCATCAACGCCGACTCGATGCAGGTCTATCGCGACCTGCGCACCATCACCGCGCGGCCTTCGACGGAAGAAGAAGAGCGCGTGCCGCACATGCTCTATGGGCATGTCGACGCGGCGGAGAATTATTCGGTCGGCCACTGGTATCGCGACGTGGCGCGCGCCTTGCGCGAAACCGTCGCGGCGAACGGCGTGCCCATCGTGGTCGGCGGCACCGGGCTTTACTTCAAGGCGCTGACCCACGGCCTCGCCGCCGTGCCGCCGACTCCGCCAGAAATTCGCGAGGCGTTTCGCGCGCGACTGGAGAGCGAAGGCGTCGCGCCACTGTACGCCGAACTGTTGCGTCTCGACCCACAGACCGCGCATCGCCTGATGCCGAACGACCGCTCGCGAATTCTCCGCGCCCTGGAGGTGCTGAAGACCACCGGCCGCTCGCTGACGGACTGGCACCGCGAAGGCCTGCCGCCGCTGATCGACAATGCCGCGGCGGCGAAGATTTTCTTGACCTGCGAGCGGACTGAACTGATTGGCCGTATTGAAAGCCGGTTCGACGCCATGCTGGCGGCAACGGGTCAAGCTTGCGCGCTGGACGAGGTGCGCGCGCTTGCCGCCCGCAAGCTCGATCCGCTGTTGCCGGCGATGAAGGCGCACGGCGTGCCGTGGCTGATCCGTCACCTCAACGGCGAGATTGCGTTGGACCAGGCGGCGGCGGGCGCCAAAATGGACACCCGGCGCTACGCCAAGCGCCAGCACACCTGGTTTCGCAGTCAGCTTGCCGACTGGCCCTGGGCGGCACCAAAAGAGGCTTTGGCGGCCCTCGAAAAGCAGCGGGCGATGGTGTAAAAGACTGGCGGGTTTTTCGCTTGACCGCCTATGCGTTAGGACCCTATAAGCCACGCAAGGAAAGTACGGGTAGAGCCAATGTCACGCAATATTATTACGCTGGTAGTAAAGGTTCGGACGCGCTGCGGGTAAGCCCAACGGCTTCGCAGGACGTGTCCGGACATGGCCCTCGCGGGCCTTTTTTATTGACCGCATGATCCCGAAAAGTGGGAACCGGTTTTCGGAAAAGATCATGCGCAAAGATGATGACCAACGAGTGCGCGTGTGAGGAAAAGACGATGACCCAGGAAATGACCGGCGCCAAAATGGTGATCCAGGCGCTCGCCGATCAGGGCGTCAAGCATCTGTTCGGCTATCCCGGCGGCGCGGTGCTGCCGATCTACGACGCGCTGTTCACCCAGGACAAGGTGCAGCACATTCTGGTGCGGCACGAGCAGGGCGCGGTGCACGCCGCCGAAGGCTACGCGCGCTCGACCGGCAAGGTCGGTTGCGTGCTGGTGACCTCCGGACCCGGCGCGACCAACGCGGTGACCGGTCTGCAAGACGCGCTGTGCGACTCGATCCCGCTGGTCGTCATCACCGGGCAGGTGCCGACGCATCTGATCGGCAATGACGCGTTCCAGGAATGCGACACCGTCGGCATCACCCGGCCCTGCACCAAATATAACTATCTGGTCAAACGCATCGAGGATCTGCCGCGCGTGCTGCACGAGGCGTTCCATATCGCGGCGAGCGGGCGGCCCGGTCCGGTGGTGGTCGATGTTCCGAAGGACATTCAGTTCGCCAAGGGCGTCTATTCCAAGCCGAAGGATTTTCCGCACCGCGGCTATCAGCCCAAGGTCAAAGGTGACCTCGACAAGATCAAGCAGGCGATCGAGCTTATGGCGAACGCCAAACGTCCGCTGTTTTATACCGGCGGCGGCGTCATTAATTCCGGCCCGCACGCCAGCGACCTGCTGCGCGAACTGGTCAAGCTCACCGGCTTCCCGATCACCTCGACCCTGATGGGGCTCGGCGCGTTTCCCGCCGCCAATCCGCAGTGGATGGGCATGCTCGGCATGCACGGCACGCTGGAATCCAACATGGCGATGCACGACTGCGACGTGATGATCTGCATCGGCGCGCGGTTCGACGATCGCATCACCGGGCGCATCGACGCGTTCTCGCCGGGCTCGAAGAAGATCCACGTCGACATCGATCCGTCTTCGATCAACAAGAACGTCAAGGCCGATGTGGGGATCGTCGGCGATTGCGCCCACGTGCTGGAAGACATGGTCCGGCTATGGCGCACCTCCGCCAGGCAGCCCGACAAAAAGGCGCAGGCCGACTGGTGGAAGCAGATCGAGAAATGGCGCGCCCGCAAGTCGCTGGCCTACCGGGCCTCGAACGAGCTGATCAAGCCGCAATACGCGGTCGAGCGGCTTTACGCGCTGACCAAGGATCGCGACACCTACATCACCACCGAAGTCGGCCAGCACCAGATGTGGGCGGCGCAACTTTACGGCTTCCAGGAGCAGAACCGCTGGATGACCTCGGGCGGGCTCGGCACCATGGGCTACGGCCTGCCGGCCTCGGTCGGCGTGCAGCTCGCGCATCCGAAATCGCTGGTGATCGACATCGCCGGCGAAGCTTCTGTGCTGATGACGATGCAGGAACTCTCGACGGCGGTGCAGTACCGGCTGCCGATCAAGATCTTCATTCTCAACAACCGCTACATGGGCATGGTGCGGCAGTGGCAGGAACTGCTGCATGGCGGGCGCTATTCCGAGAGCTACTCGGAGGCGCTGCCGGATTTCGTCAAGCTGGCCGAGGCCTATCATGCCCACGGTATCCGCTGTGAGAAGCCGGGCGACCTCGACCACGCCATCAAGGCGATGATCGACGTCGACAAGCCGGTGCTGTTCGATTGCGTGGTCGATCCGAAGGAAAACTGCTTCCCGATGATCCCGTCGGGCCGCGCGCATAACGAGATGATCCTGGGTGACGCCGCCGAGAAGCTCGATAGTGCGATTACCGACGCAGGAAAGGTGATGGTCTGATGAACGCGCCCTCCACCAGTCATTATCCGGCGGCGCCGACCGCGCAGAAGTCGGAAAGCCACACGCTGTCCGTGCTGGTCGACAACGAGCCGGGCGTGCTCGCGCGCGTGATCGGCCTGTTCTCCGGCCGCGGCTACAATATCGAGTCGCTGACGGTGTCGGAGACCGAGCACCAGAAGCATCTGTCGCTGATCACGGTGGTGACCACCGGCACGCCGATGGTGATCGAGCAGATCAAAAATCAGCTCGACCGGCTGGTGCCGGTGCATCGCGTGGTCGACATGACGCTGTCGGGCCGCGCCATCGAGCGCGAACTGGCGATGGTCAAGGTCAAAGGCAAAGGTGAGAACCGCGTCGAGGCGCTGCGCTTGGCCGATGCGTTTCGCGCCCGCGTCATCGACGCCTCGACCGAGAGCTTCGTGTTCGAGATCACCGGCAAGAGCGACAAGATCGAGCAGTTCGTCGCGCTGATGCTGCCGCTCGGCCTGGTCGAGGTGGCGCGCACCGGCATCGCCGCCATCGCGCGCGGGCCGGAGGGCATGTAGCCATTGATCCGTCACCCTGAGGCGCCCGCCGACGGCGGGCCTCGAAGGGCGACGGCCAATGAGTCACGGTCATCCTTCGAGGCTCGCTTTCGCTCGCACCTCAGGATGACGAATCCGCGGCCGGGTCTTGATTTTCTGCGCCCGATGCCGTCTCTGCCACTGACAAAAAGCTGGGTAAGGGGAATTGTATCATGCGTGTTTATTACGACCGCGACGCCGACCTCAATCTCATCAAGGGCAAAAAGGTTGCCGTCATCGGCTATGGCAGTCAGGGCCATGCCCATGCGCTCAATTTGCGCGACAGCGGCGTGAAAGACGTCGCGGTGGCGCTGCGCAAAGGCTCGCAGGGCGTCAAGAAGGCTGAAGGCGAGAAATTCAAGGTGATGGAAGTCGCTGAGGCCGCCAAATGGGCCGACGTGATGATGATGCTGACGCCCGACGAATTGCAGGGCGACATCTATCGCGAGCACCTCGCCAAGAACATGAAAGAGGGCGCGGCGCTGATGTTCGCCCACGGCCTCAACGTGCATTTCAACCTGATCGAGCCGCGCGCCGACCTCGACGTGCTGATGATCGCGCCCAAGGGTCCCGGCCACACCGTGCGTTCGGAATATCAGCGCGGCGCCGGCGTGCCATGCCTGGTCGCCATTCACAAGGACGCCTCCGGTAACGCGCACGACCTCGGGCTGTCTTATGCCTCGGCGATCGGGGGCGGCCGCGCCGGCATCATCGAGACGACATTCAAGGAAGAATGCGAGACCGACCTGTTCGGCGAGCAGACCGTGCTGTGCGGCGGCCTCGTCGAGCTGATCAAGGCCGGTGACGAGACGCTGTGCGAGGCCGGCTACGCGCCGGAAATGGCTTATTTCGAGTGCCTGCACGAGGTGAAGCTGATCGTCGACCTCATTTACGAGGGCGGCATCGCCAACATGAACTACTCCATCTCGAACACTGCCGAATACGGCGAGTACGTTTCCGGGCCGCGCATCATCACGCCGGAAACCAAGGCCGAGATGAAGCGCGTACTGGGCGACATCCAGTCCGGCAAGTTCACTCGCGACTGGATGCTGGAGAACAAGGTCAATCAGACCTCGTTCAAGGCGACCCGCGCCAAGCTTGCTGAGCATTCGATCGAGCAGGTCGGCGCCAAGCTTCGCGAGATGATGCCGTGGATCAAGCAACGCGCGCTGGTCGACAAGGCGAAGAACTAGACCTTGCTACGCATGGCGCCAATCGTTGCAGCCGGCTTCGCGATCCTTACGGGGCCGGTCTTTGCTGGCGCGCAGGGTGATCCGGAAGAATCCTGCGATGGCTCGACTGCCGAAATGGTCGCATGCGCCAATGCCAAGATCGCGCAGTGGGACAAGCGGCTCAACGCCGCCTACGCCAAGGCGCTCAAGCTCGCGCAACCGAAGCAACGCGAACAGCTTCGTGTCGCGCAGCGGCTATGGCTGCAATATCGCAGCGCCAATTGCCTGTATTTCGATATGGGCGAGGGCACCATCGCGCGCATCGACGCCGCCGATTGCATGCTGCGCCTCACGCAGTATCGCGCCGAGGAACTGGAGGCGGTCGACATCGACGGCAACCCCGGCAAGGAAGACCGCAACTAGCTATTTCTTGCCAATCTTCTCCGCCAGCCAGCGCGCGACCGCGGCGGCCGACGCCTCGGCGTCGCCGCCGGCGCCGCGCGCATTGGCGTCGCGCATCGTCTCGACTGGGATGGCGCCAATCAGCGGCTGGAGCGCGCCGATCAGCGCCGCATCGTTGGCGCGCTTTGGCGCCAGCAGGAGAATGGCGTCATACGGCGGGATCGCCTGCCTCGGATCACCGAGCACGACGAGATCGAACTGCGCGATGCGGCCGTCGCTCGAATAGGCCGAGATCACGTCGACGTCGCCGGCCTGCGCCGCCTTGTACATGAAGTCGGATTGCATGGTGCGCTGTTCGCGGAAACGCAGCCCATAAGCGGCAACGATCGCCTTCCATTCCGGCCGCTCGAAAAATTCATAATCGCCGGCGATTGAAAGCTGCGGCGCGCGCCCGGCCAGATCGGCGATCGAATGCCCGCCGAGTTTTTCAGCAAGCGCGCGTGGCATCGCCAGCGCGTAGGCATTCTCGAAGCCGAGTCCGCCGAGCAGCCTGATCTGGTGGGTGTCGTAGAGCCACTTGCCGACTTCGGCGAGAACCTGCGCGCGCGGCTTGACATCGGTGCGCTTCATCTCGTTTGCCCAGAGGGTGCCGGAATACTCCACGTAGGCGTCGATGTCGTTATTCGCCAAGGCTTGGAAGATCACCGCGGAGCCGAGACCCTGCCGTTGCGAGGTAGTGTGGCCGGCGGCCTGCAGGCGCTGTTCGATCAGCGAGGCCAGGATATATTGCTCGGTGAACGGTTTGGCGCCGATCACATAAGTTGAAGACGCGCGGCCGTAGCCCGGCAACAATGCCGCCAGCACCACCAGCGCGATACCAACGCCGCCGGCGATCACGCTGGCGCGGCTGTGGGTCGCGACGCCGCGCTCCATCAGCGCCAGCAACTGATCGACGATTAAGGCGAGCGCCGCGGCGGCGACGCAGCCGAACAGCACGAACACCCAGTTCTGCGTCTGCAAGCCGGCGAAGATGTAATTGCCGAGCGAGGTCTGCCCGATCGGCGTCGACAGCGTTGCGGTGCCGATCACCCATACCGCCGAGATGCGGATGCCGGCCATGATGAGCGGCATCGCCAGGGGCAGGTCGATCTGGCGCAGGATTTGCCCGCGCGTCAACGCGAGGGCGCGCCCGGCATCCTTGAGTTCGGGATTGACGGCGTTTAATCCCGTCACGGTGTTGCGCAGCACCGGCAGCATTGAATAAAGCGCCAGCGCCAGCACCGCCGGCAGGAAGCCGAGCGCGGAAAATCCGCGGCCGAAGGCGCGCTCCGACAATGCCGCCAGCGCCAGCAGCAGCGGATAAAACAGCGTCAGCAAAGCAAGCCCCGGAATGGTCTGGATCACGCTGGCGGCGCCCAGCAC
>JBPCQM010000176.1:0-2506 GCA_050998115.1 Pseudolabrys sp.
GCCTGAGGTGATCTCGGCGCCGGTCGAGAAGGTCCAGCGTTTCGCGCCGGTCTTGGCGTCAACACAGTGGAACAAGCCGTTGGAATCGCCGACGTAGACGGCGCCGTCGCGGTAGGCGGGCGACGCCTTGACAGGGCCGCATTTGTATTCCCACTTCTTCGCCCCCGTCGCTAGATCGACGGCGTAGAGGTGTTCGTCCTCGGAGCCGATGAATACAACGCCGTCGGCGACGGCGGCTGCGCCGTCGATGGCGTCCTTGGTGGAAAACTTCCATACCACATCCAGCTTGTCCGGCAAAGCGCTGGGCGGCAGGACGCCGGTTTCAGGAGGATTGCCGCGGAAGACGAGCCATTGGTCCTTGGCGGATTCGGCGGCAAGAGTGCAAGCCGCTAAGGCTAGCGCGATAAGGCTGGCGCTGATGGGGAGGTGAAACTGCACGCGCGACATGGTTTACTCTCAAGTGTGCCACGGCTGTGTCAGCCGTGCGGAAGGTGCAAGGACGCAAACACGGCTGAAACAGCCGTGCCACACTCCAGGCTTAAAACGCCGACTCATAGAGACGTTGCAGGTCCGTTTCGTCCACCGGCCGCGGGTTGAAGCGGCCGGTCCACTGCTCCGACGCCTCCTCCGCCAGCACGGAAAAGATGCCGCGACTAACGCCGCACTCCGACAACCGCGTCGGCATCTCGGCCGCGCGCAGCAAGTCGGTCACGCGCCGGGCCAGCACCTCGCCGGCCGCCCCGTGATCGCCGTTGAGTAGGCCGACTTCGTGCGCCAGGTCGCCGTACAAGCCGCCGACGGCCGCGGCGTTGAAGCGAATGACGTGCGGCAACAGAACGCCGATGGCGACGCCGTGCGTTAGGCCGTAATGGGCCGTCAGAGGGTTAGCGCAGGCGTGGCAGGCGCCGAGCATCGAAGTCTCGATGGCGACGCCGGCGAAATGCGCCCCGATTTGCATGGCGCCGCGCGCTTCCAGGTTGTCCGGCTCACGCAGCACTGTCTCGAAGTTGCCGTCGAGCAATCGCCAGGCTTCGCGCGCGAACATCTGCGACAGCGGATTGCGTCGACTGGTGACGTAAGACTCCAGGGCGTGCGATACAGCATCGATGCCCGTGATCGCCGTCACCTTCGGGGGTTGCGAGACCGTGACCTCCGGATCAAGTATTGCCACCCGGAACGCGGCCTTACGGTCGCCGCACGCCATTTTGAGATGTGTTTTCTCATTAGCGATCAATGCGAACGATTGGCCTTCGCTGCCCGTGCCCGAAGTGGTCGGTACGCCGATGGATGGCAGCATCGGCTTGGTCGCCTTGCCGAATCCCATGTAGTCGGACATCTCGCCGCCGTTGGTCAGCAGGAAGTTGACGCCCTTGGCGCAGTCCATCGAACTGCCGCCGCCGACGGCCGTGATCAGGTCGATGCGATTGGCGCGGGCGAAGTCGAGCGCGGCGGCGACGTTGCGCGTTGTTGGGTTTTCTTCAACGCCGTCGAAAACGAAGACTTCCAAGCCGGCCTCGCGCAGCGACGCCAAGGCGCGTTGGGGATGGCCGGCCGCCCACAAGCCCGGATCAGTGACGAGGAGGATGCGCTTGCCGCCGAGGTCGCGCGCCAGTTCCCCCAGCCGTACGATTGCACCCACCGCGAAAACTACGCGCGTGCCAGGATAATAATCCATTGCGGGCAAGCCCGCTCTAGGGTTTCCTGGTCGAACGCCGCCAGGGGCATGGGGGGAGGAAATAGCCTGCATTCGGTGGTTCCAGCGGATCGGGGGGTATCCGGGACGGTACGGCGGGCATTCGCTCCGGGCGATACGGCCCGGAGCGGAGAGAGAGGATAATTATACCACAACCACCGTTTAGGCGGGAAGCGCGCCTTCAAACTGGAATGCGCGAGCGCGGAATAGGAAGTCTACGATGCTGCCCTCGTGCGGCTGCAACCAATTAAGCTGGATCGTCGGGATCGGCCCCAGATTCAGCCGGTCGATGTGTACGGCGTCGAGTAAGCCGCGTTGGAACTTCTTGTCCTGCGTGATCGCCGTGCAAACGAGGGTCGGCCCAATGGCGTCGAGCATTTTCTCCTGCGGACACTGCACCACCGTCGTGAAGGGGAACATATATTCCTTCTTCGCGGCCGGGTGTTCCGGCGATTCGCACAGCAAAACAGTCGGCCGGAGATAGTCGTAGCGCTCGCCCTTGACGAGCCGGGCGCCGTACTTCGCGGTCATGTCGGTCACGCCGGGCGTCTTGAGGTCTTTGTCGATGTCGGCGGAAACGCCTTCGGCTTGTCCCGGCACGGTGAAGGCGGCGAGGGCGGCCTTGGGGTCTTCGGGCGGCAGCGGCGCGACCGGCCCCATGCGCTCGGCAAGCGCTTCGGCGATCTCTTTGGTATGCCGGGACGCCCAGATTCCAGAACAGTTGATGCAGCCGCGGCCGCTGTTGACGAGAACGCTGTCCACCATGATGTCGAGGTATTTGCGCCAGTCGTCCACCACGTCGTCGCCGAGAAG
>JBPCQM010000192.1:0-3718 GCA_050998115.1 Pseudolabrys sp.
GTCGAGGTCCTGTCATCATGGGGGGGGTGAGGCAGCTGGGGGGCGCAGGGGGGGTTGGGGCTTTCGCGGGTTGCCACAAGCCCTCGGGGCGCGGCCGAAGCCGCCCCGCTATCGATTGGCCGTCAGCAGATCAGGCGTTCAGGCCATCGCCTTCTTCAGGTTCGCGTCGATCTTGTCGAGGAAACCGGTGGTGGTGAGCCACTTCTGGTCCGGACCGATCAGCAAAGCGAGGTCCTTGGTCATGAAGCCGGCCTCTACGGTATCGACGCAAACCTTCTCCAGTGTGGTGGAAAATTTCGCCAGCGCCGGATTGTCGTCGAGCTTGGCGCGGTGGGCGAGGCCGCGGGTCCAGGCGAAGATCGAGGCAATCGAATTGGTCGAGGTTTCGCGGCCTTTCTGATGCTCGCGATAATGCCGCGTCACGGTGCCGTGGGCGGCCTCGGCTTCGACCACCTTGCCGTCCGGCGTCAGCAGTACGGAAGTCATCAGGCCAAGCGAGCCGAAACCCTGCGCCACTGTGTCGGACTGCACGTCGCCGTCGTAGTTTTTGCAGGCCCAGACATAGCCGCCCGACCATTTCAGCGCCGCCGCCACCATGTCGTCGATCAGCCGGTGCTCATAGGTGATCTTCTTCGCGTCAAACTTCGCTTTGAATTCCTTGTCGAACACGTCCTGGAACAGCTCCATGAAGCGGCCGTCATACTGCTTCAGGATGGTGTTCTTGGTGGAAAGGTAGAGCGAGTAGCCGCGGCCCAGAGCGTAGTTCATCGAGGCGCGGGCGAAGTCGCGGATCGAGCCGTCGAGGTTGTACATCGCCATGGCGACGCCGCTCTCCGGCGCCTGGAACACTTCCTTCTCGATCACCTTGCCGTCATCGCCAACGAACTTGATCGACAGCGTGCCCTTGGTCGGAAATTTGAAATCGGTGGCGCGATACTGGTCGCCATAGGCGTGACGGCCGATGATGATCGGTTTGGTCCAGCCGGGCACCAGACGTGGCACGTTTTTGCAGATGATGGGCTCGCGAAAAATCGTGCCGCCGAGGATGTTGCGGATAGTGCCGTTCGGCGAACGCCACATTTCCTTGAGTTTGAACTCCTTCACCCGGCCTTCGTCTGGCGTGATGGTGGCGCATTTCACCGCAACGCCGACTTCCCGCGTCTTGTTGGCGGCGTCGATGGTAATCTGGTCGTTGGTCTTGTCGCGCGCTTCGACGCCGAGATCGTAATAGAGCAGGTCGATATCGAGATACGGGTGGATCAGCTTTTCCTTGATGAGCTGCCAGATGATGCGGGTCATTTCGTCGCCGTCCATCTCGACGACCGGATTGGCAACCTTGATTTTAGCCATTGATACAAGCCTTTTCGGAGGTTTCGAGCGCGCGGGATGCCCGGCGCGCCGGGCTATAGCATCGGAGAAGCCGGTGCGAAAGCGCCAAGCAAACGCATTTGGCCGCAATCCTCCCCGGCGCTATACCCCGGAAATGGCAGGCTCCGGCACTGACAAAACCAAGCGCTGGGTGGAGGCGCCCGGCCCGGTGGTGGTGCTGGTCGAGCCGCAACTCGGTGAGAATATCGGCGCCGCCGCGCGCGCGATGGCGAATTTCGGGCTGGCTCGCCTGAGGCTTGTCAATCCGAAGCAAAGCTGGCCGAACGACAAGGCGCAGGTGATGGCGGCCGGCGCCGATCGCGTGCTCGATCGCGCCGAATTGGTTGCGAGCTTCGACGAGGCGATCGCCGATTGCAGTTTTGTAATCGCCTGCACGGCGCGCGCGCATGACCAAGCCAAGCCGGTGATCGGCGCTGGCGATGCGGCGGCGCTGATCGCGCCGAAAGTCGCGGGCGGCGAGACCGTGGCGCTGGTGTTCGGCCGCGAGCGCAACGGGCTGGAAAGCGACGAGGTGGCGCGCGCGGACGTGGTGCTGACGCGGCCGGTCAACCCGGCCTGTGCGTCCCTGAATCTGGCGCAAGCTGTGGCGGTGACGGCCTATGAATGGTTCAAGACCGCGGGCGGCGGCAAGCTGCCGTTTTTGACGCCGGATAAATCGCCGCCGGCGCCGAAGCAACAGGTCGCCGCCTTCTTCCACGATCTCGAAATCGAACTCGACCGCATCGAATTCTTTCGTCCGCACGAGAAGCGCGGCACCATGACCATCAACCTGCGCAACATCGTCAACCGCATGACGCCGACCGAGCAGGACATCCGCACGTTGCATGGCGTCTTGATGGCGCTGACGCATGGACGCAAGGGCCCGGCGCGAGGCGGCACGCTCGATGGCGTGCAGGCTGAGGCGTTGCGCGCCGTGTTGGCGGAGCGCGATCCCCTAGCCGACCAGAGGCCCGCGCGCGGCCTTGCCAGGCTGCTACGCCGCAATCCGACCGAAACCGAGCGCGTCTTGTGGCAGGCGCTGACCAACGATAAGCGCTTTGCCGGCAAAGGCTTTCAGCGGCAAACGCCGATCGGTCCACATATCGTGGATTTTGTCTCGTTCCCGCTCAAGTGCGTGATCGATCTGGTTCCTGCGGGCGAAAATGAAACCGTTGCGCAAGCGCGTGACAGCAAGCGCATTTGGCTCGAACGTCACGGCTACAAGGTCATCATCGTCACGGCCGCGACGGTTGAGGCCGATGTCGCGAAAACGCTGGATGCGTTGGCAGGCGCGATCAGCCTTTGAGCGCCTTCATCGACGCGGCGATGCCGGCGCGCAGGAAACCGAGATCGCTGGCGACGGCGAGATAGCGGAAGCCGCGCTTGGCCGTTGCCACCGCGCGGTCTGCGGTGGCGCAATAAAGCCCGGCGGTTTTGCCGGCCTTCTTGGCGGCGGCCAGCACCTTGTCGAGCGCGACATCGACGGTGTTCGAATGCGGTTCGAGTTCGGCGCCGTTCGAGAGCGTGATCGACAGGTCGGACGGTCCGACGAACAGCACATCGATGCCCGGAATGGCAGCGATGGCATCGACATTGTCCATCGCCTCGCAAGTCTCGATCATCGCCAGCGTGACGATGCTGTCGTTTGCTTCGCGCAAATAGGCTTTCGGATCGGATATGCCGGCCACCATCATGGCGCGATTTGGGCCCCACGAGCGCTCGCCGACCGGCGGGAATTTCGCGGCGCCGACGAAGCGCTTGGCGTCCGCGACATTGTTGATCATCGGGGCGATCACGCCTTCTGCGCCCCAATCGAGCGCGCGTGAGACGCCGCCAAAATCCTCCAGCGGAATGCGAACGACCGGCGAGGCACCGGCCTGGCGGATCACGTTAATGGCGGCAAGAGTCGAGGCGGGATCCCACAGCCCATGCTGCTGGTCGATCGCGACGGTATCGAAGCCCTCGCGCGCTACCACCTCGGTGATGAGCGGCGAGGCGAGGCCGCACCAGGCGGTATATACCGTTTCGCCGGCGCGCAGCCGCGCCGCGAGCGAGAAGCCCGGAATTGCCATGACTGCCCCTATTTGCCCGCTTCGATTTGCGCGACCGCCTGCGCCAGCATTTCACTCATGGCGCGCGCGATCTCCTGATCGGTTACGGCGAGTTTTTTGTCGTCGAAATCCTTGCGCAATTTTCGCACCACGTCGGCGTCGCCGGATTCCTCAAGGTCGGCGATCACCACCGCCTTGGCGTAGGCGTCGGCGTCAGGTCCGCTGAGGCCGAGCTTGCCGGCCGCCCAAAGCCCGAGCAGCTTGTTGCGCCGCGCGGTCGCCTTGAAGCGCAGCTCCTC
>JBPCQM010000208.1:0-14525 GCA_050998115.1 Pseudolabrys sp.
AAGGAGCTGCACGGGCCGTTGCCGAAGGATTTCGTGCAACGCCTCTAAGGCCAGAAGGTCGAGGGCCTCGGCCGGCGCGCCAAATATCTGTTGGCCGACCTGTCGTCCTGCGACGTGCTGATGATGCACCTCGGCATGTCGGGCTCGTTCCGCGTCGGCAACAAGCGGACCGCCAACTATCACCACGACAAGAGCAAGCTCGCCGCGCACGATCATGTGGTGTTTCACATGTCGAACGGCGCGGTGGTGACCTTCAACGATCCGCGCCGGTTCGGCTCGATGAAGATCGTGTCGCGCGCAAAAATTGACGACGAGAAATTGTTGAACCAGATCGGCCCCGAGCCGCTCGGCAATGAGTTCGACGCCGCGATGTTGGCGCAAGCCTGCGCCGGCAAGAACACGTCGCTGAAGGCGGCGCTGCTCGACCAGACCGTGGTCGCGGGCATCGGCAATATCTACGCCTGCGAGGCGTTGTTCCGCGCGCATCTCTCGCCGAAACGTGGCGCCTCCACCATCGCCGACCGCAGCGACAAGCCGAACGCGCGCGCTGTCGCGCTGACTGACGCCATCAAGGCGGTACTCAACGACGCGATCGCCGCCGGCGGCTCGTCGCTGCGCGATCATCGCCGCGCCGACGGCTCACTCGGCGACTTCCAGCACAAGTTCCTGGTCTATGACCGCGAGGGCGAGCCGTGTCCGGGCAAGGGCTGCAAAGGCCAAGTACGGCGCTTCACCCAGAACGGCCGCTCGACTTTCTGGTGCCCGGCGTGCCAGAAATGATTTTTTTCTTGCTCATGGTCAGGCAAATGGGTCCGGCCAAAGGCCGGCCCGGTCGTGACACTTGACCCGGGCATCGATGATGAGGTGCAAATAGGTTGAGCTAATCAATGTGAAGCGAAGCTTCATGGATTGTCGGATCATAGGCGTGCAAGCACGCCGTTCTTCGAACGGCTATGTCCGGCAATGACGATATGGACCGGGAGAACGCCATGCCCTATGAAACCATCCTCACCGAGACCAAAGGCAAGGTCGGCATCGTCCGGCTCAACCGGCCGGCGGTGCTCAACGCGCTCAACGCGATGCTCAAGACCGAGCTCGGCGAGGCGATCAAGGCGTTTGACGCCGACGACAAGATCGGCTGCATCATCATCACCGGCTCGGACAAGGCGTTCGCCGCCGGCGCCGACATCAAGGAGATGGCGGCCAAGTCCTACCAGGACGCGCTGTTTGGCAACTTCGCCGCCGATTGGGGCGAGGCCGCGCGTGCGCGCAAGCCGATCATCGCCGCGGTCGCCGGTTTCGCGCTCGGCGGCGGCTGTGAGCTGGCGATGATGTGCGACATCATCCTCGCCGCCGACAACGCCAAATTCGGCCAGCCGGAAATCAAGCTCGGCGTCATTCCGGGCATCGGCGGCACGCAGCGGCTGACCCGCGCGGTCGGCAAATCCAAGGCGATGGAGATGATGCTGACCGGCCGCATGATGGACGCCGCCGAGGCCGAGCGCGCCAATCTGGTGTCGCGCGTGGTGCCGCTGGCGAGCCTGATGGATGAGGCGATCAAACTTGCGGAAACGATCGCTTCGATGGGCCGGCCTTCGGTGCTGCTCGCAAAGGAAGCGGTCAATGCCGCATTCGAGACCACGCTGGCGGAAGGCATGCGGTTCGAACGCCGCGTCTTCCACTCGCTGTTCGCCACCGAAGATCAGAAGGAAGGCATGAAAGCCTTCGTCGAGAAGCGCAAGGCGGAGTTCAAGAACCGCTGAAACGAAAGTATGCGATCGCGGTCATGATCCGCTCATTCCCGCGCGAAAATGCGCACAGGCGCGCTAATTCCGTTTTTTTGTCATGCCCGGCTTTAGGCGGGGCATCGACGTCTTTCTTGCTTGTATCAAGGTAAGACGTGGATGGCCGGGACATAGGCGGGCTAAAAAGCACGCCGTCCTTTGGACAGCTATGCCCGGCCATGACGGGCTTGTTTGTTGCGTGCGAGCGGTCGCAGGGTTGCGCGGTTGACTTGGGCCACTCCCGGTAGAGACTGAAACCGTCCATAAAAACTGGAGGGTTTGGAGATGCGCATTGCAGCTTTGGCGGTCTTGTTGGCCGCATCCATCACGCTTGCCGGCTGCTTCGAAGGCCCGGCCGGTCCCGCAGGGCCGAAGGGCGACAAAGGGGATAAAGGCGACGCGGGGATTGCAGGACCGGCCGGCCCGATCGGTCCCGCGGGTCCAGCAGGTCAGCCCGGCCCCGCGGGCAGCGTCGGCCAAAACGGCACGCCGCTCCGGGTGATCAAGGGCGTGACGGACGCAAAGTGCAGCGAGGGCGAGACGTTGATCGGCGCCTATTGCGTCAGCCCGAACAGTGCCGTGAGCACGAACCCCGAGATGACGCCGAGCGGCGCACGCTGCGGCGACCCCGCCACGACTGTCGTCGCCACCTGCGCCAAGATGTGAGGGGTTGTTGTCATGCCCGCGAAAGCGGGCATCCGGTAATCGCGAACGCACTTCATAACCACTGACGTTTGCGACTACTGGATCGTCCGCATTCGCGGACGATGACGGCAATGCCTACAAATTCATCTGATAGCTGTGCGCCACCCAGCGGTAGCCCATCGGCGTCTCGATCACCCAGCCGAGCGAGGGGAACGGCATGTGGAAGCCGCCCACGAACATTTTTTCCGCGGCGACCATTTTCAGGATGCGCTTGCGCGTCTCGACCGCCTTCTGCTGGTTGTCATCGAATCCGATCGTCCATTCCGGATGCTGCACGCCGCACACGTAATGCAAGCAAGTGTCGGCCCATAGCAGCACGCTCTTGCCGGCGCTTTCGATGTGGAAGGCGGTCAGCCCCGCGGAGTGACCGGAGGCGTCGACCGCGCGGATGCCGGAAACCACTTCGTCGCCCGGCTTGATGAAGGTCGTTTTGCCGGCCAGCGGCGCCATCAATTTGTCAAACTGCATCTTGGTCGGCTTGCGGGCGTCGCTGATGTTCTCGCCTTTCTTCCAGTAGTCGAATTCCGCGGCGGCGATCACGTAACGCGCGTTCGGAAACACCACCTTGCCCGCGCTCATCAGGCCGCCGATGTGGTCGGGATGGCAGTGCGTGATGGCGACGATGTCGACATCCTTCGGTTTGTAGCCGGCTTCGCCGAGCCGCTTGACCAGATTGCCGTCAGGCACTTTACCTTTAAGTGCTTCGTTGTCCTTGGCTAGCGTGCCGTTGCCGGTATCGAACAGCACCAGCTCCTTGCCGGTATTGACGAGCGCTGGAACGAACGGATGCTCGAACTTGTCCGGCTCGATGTTGTTCATGCGCGCGACCTTCTCGACCTCGCCGGGGGCTGCACCGCCGCCATGCACGCTGGCGAGGCCATCGCGCGCGATTACGCTGTCGAGCAGGTTCATCATCTCGAAGTGGCCCAGTTTGTAACGGTAAAGCGTGGGCCGCAGCGGCCCCTTCATGTCACTGGCCATCGCCAATCCTTCTGAACCCGTGCCGCGCCAAAGCGGTAGGTCATTTGCGGACGCAGATGATGCGCACGACCGCGGCGTTGGGATCGCCGCCCGACGCCGCGGCGGCGACGTGATGCGCGGCGAGGAAGCTGCGGATCGCCGCGGCGGAAATCAGGCGCACCGGAGGCACCGCCGGACCGGTGCTGGCGACCACCGCGTTGCGGGTCTCCATCATGCCAATTACCCGATCCTGATTGTCGAGCGCGGCGGCGCCGGAAAAACCGGCGACTGGGATGCTGTGGCGAAATTCGATGGCAGCGCCGTCGGTGAGACTCGCTTTGACCTCGGAAAGCTCGCGGCCGCCGTTCTGCTGGTGTGGATCGGCGATGCCGAGCAATTTCAGCTCGGCGGATTGCGGCGCGTCGGCGGCGAGCGCCACCGGCGTCAGGTTGGCGCGGCCATAGACCCGCAGCAACGCCAGTCCGCTCGCAACGTCGCTATCGACGCGCTCGGCATTGCCGACGCCGGAGGCGACGATGACCTGGCAGTTTTCCGCGGCCTTGCGGTCGGTGACGATATAGCCGTTGGCGCTGACGACGATGCCGGTGGCGTATTCGACCGGCTTTGCCAGCGTCGCGAACGGCGTGCTGGTGCTGGGAAACGGCGCAAAGGCGCTCGACATCGCCACTAGCACCGGCGCGAAGACGCCCTCCATTGCCTGATCGAACAGCATGACGAAGCCGCGCAACTCGCCGTCGCGCAATTGCGCGTGCACCGAGAATTTCTTGAGGCCCTGCAGGCCGCTGATGAAGAAATTGTCGTCCTTCATCAGGCTGGATTCGGGTCTGCGATTGGCCGGTTGGCGCTTCTGCGCCTCGAACAGCGCGGCGAGGCTCTCGTTGGTCTTGATGCGGAAGGTCTCGATCTGCACGTCGCCGTGGCGGGACGACCAGCGTGTGCCGCTTGCTGCTTCGCGCGTAACCGGCACCATCTTGGCCGGCAGGCCGATGCGGATGCCGGTCGCGGGGTCCATCACGACGTCCCAGCCGAGCTGCTGATCGAGCGATTTTCCGGCGGCCAGGGCTTCCGGCGTGCTCAGCGCCGGCCACGCGGCTGCTTGGGGCGCCGGCCGCTTGATGGCGGCCGCCGGTTTTTTGCGCGCAGCGGACAAGGCGGTGTCCTGCGACGATGCCGGAACAACGCCAAGCAACAGGCCGACGATCGCCAAGGAAACACAGTACTTCACGAATGTTACGCCCTGTTATCGGTATTTTTCGCCACCATAGCCGACTGAGGAGCGCGCGCAACCGGGGCCGCTCTGGTCAAAACCGCAACCTGCTCATAGGTTTAACGGTAATGTTGAACCCCGAGGAAATCGAGCGCTACGCGCGCCACCTTGTCCTTCGTGAAATCGGCGGACCCGGCCAGCAAAAGCTGAAAAAAGCGCGTGTCCTCGTGGTCGGCGCCGGCGGGCTCAGCTCACCGTTGCTGCTCTATCTCGGCGCCGCAGGCGTCGGCACGATCGGCATTGTCGACGACGACAAGGTGACGCTGTCGAATCTACAGCGGCAGGTGGTTCATGCCACGGCGGATATCGGCGCGATGAAAGTCGAGAGTGCCGCTGGCGAAGTCCGGCGCATCAACCCAAATGTGACCGTGACGAAGCACCCGACGCGGCTTGACGCGTCCAACGCGCTCGATCTCATTTCGCGCTACGACGTGATCGCCGACGGGTCGGACAATTTCGCCACGCGTTATCTGGTCTCCGACACCTGCTATCTGGCGAAGCGGCCGCTGGTCACCGCCGCGCTCGGAACCTTCGACGGCACCATCACCACGATCCGCGCCCACGAAAAAGCCGCGGACGGCAAACCTAACCCGACCTACCGCTGCCTGTTCCCGGAGCCGCCGGCGCCCGGTACGGTCCCGGCTTGCGCCGAGGCCGGCATTCTCGGCGCGCTGCCCGGCATCCTCGGCTCGATGATGGCGCTCGAGGTGATTCGCGAGATCGTCGGCTTCGGCGAGGGACTAGTCGGACGGCTACTGATGGCAGACGCGCGCTCAATGCGGTTCGAGACGGTCGGTTACGCTTGGAGCCCGGACAATCCGCTGAGCGGCAAAAATCCGGCGATCCGTAGTTTGTCAGCCGCCCGTTCCGCCGAGGAAAATAGTCCTTGACAAAGACTATCGTGAGGACTATATTCCATGCCTCGCTTCCGTTGAGGGCGCTTCATGAGGCGTCATAGAGCGGGAGGCGAGGCGGTGGCCGCGCAGGGGTGGAAAACAACGCAACACCCAACGCGCGGAGGTCCAAGCCGCGGTTTTCCCGGCGCGCCCGGCAGGCGAGCCACTGGGTACCGGCTCCGTTACAGCGCCCTAAGCGGTAATGCTCAGGGAAGTGCCTTCAAAGCGCCAATGCTTTGAGGGTCGTTGGCGAAGCGACTAGGTCCATAGCGGTGGGTAACAAATTGTAAGCCCACCGGGGTGGCCGCGGAGCAAACCTATAAACACCGCGCGCGGGACGCCGGGCATCGGCGGACTTGCGGTTATTCGGATCTCAGCACGCCTCGATGCTGCGAGGTGTCGAGGTCCGTGGGTCCGGCAGCGCCAATGCTGCGCGAGGCCCGGCGTTCCGCGCGCCCTCTATTTTTCAGGGCGATGCGACTGTGATTAGGACTACGGCGCGCCCGCGCCGCAAACAACAGGGCCGATGACGCACGTCCGGGTTTTATCCCTCTGCAACCGGCGAGGAATCAAGCGTCACAACATGCTCGGCAGCACGCGATCCGGCGGTCGGTGACCGTCCATGAAGGTGCGGATGTTGATGATCACCTTCTCGCCCATGTCGACGCGGCCTTCCATGGTCGCCGAGCCCATATGCGGCAGCAGCACGACCTTGCCGGCCTTGGCGAGCTTGACCAGCTTTGGATTGACGGCGGGCTCGTTCTCGAACACGTCGAGCCCGGCGCCTGCGATGTCGCCGGCGTCGATCAGCCGCGCCAGCGCATTCTCGTCGATCACTTCGCCGCGCGCGGTGTTGACGATATAGGCTTCGTTCCCCACCAACTTAAGCCGGCGCGCCGACAGCAGATGATAGGTGCCGGGCGTGTGCGGGCAGTTCACCGAAATGATGTCCATGCGCGCCAGCATCTGGTCGAGGCTCTCCCAATAAGTGGCGTCGAGCTCTTCCTCGATCTTGCGGCTCAATTTGCGCCGATTGTGATAATGAATCTGCAACCCGAAAGCGCGGGCGCGCCGCGCTACCGCCTGGCCGATCCGCCCCATGCCGATGATGCCGAGCCGCTTGCCCCAGATGCGGTGGCCGAGCATCCAGGTCGGCGTCCAGCCGCCCCAATCATTGTCGGCGGTGAGCACGTTGGAGCCCTCGGCCAGCCGCCGCGGCACCGCGAGAATGAGCGCCATCGTCATGTCGGCGGTATCCTCGGTCAGCACCCCCGGCGTGTTGGTGACGGTGATGCCGCGCTGGAGCGCGGTGGCGACGTCGATATTGTCGATACCGTTGCCAAACTGCGCGATCAGCTTGAGCTGCTCGCCGGATTTCGACAGCACCGAGGCGTCGATGCGGTCGGTCACGGTCGGCACCAGCACGTCGGCGGTTTTGACCGCTTCGGCGAGCTGCGCCTGCGTCATCGGCTTGTCGTCGGAGTTGAGGCGGGCGTCGAACAGCTCGCGCATCCGCAGTTCCACCTTGTCCGGCAGCTTGCGCGTCACGATGACCAGCGGCTTTTTCGTCTTCGGCATGGATCCTCGCCGCATCCGCGGCTTTTAGGGCCGCGCCGTTATTCAGGTGTCATTAACCGCATTCGCCCAAACTGCGGCGAGCGATTTCCCCGCGCGCAACGGGCCTGAACCTGACACTTTCCTACCAGATGGGCGTGACAAGACAAAGCATGCGGGCGGACCTCCGCGCCGTGCTGGCGGCGATGCTGTTGGGCCTTGCGGCCCAAGCCGCTAATGCCGCCGGCGAAATCGCGACCGGCGCCGCCAGTGGGTTGCCGGTACCGCGCTTCGTCAGCCTGAAGTCCGACCGCGTCAATGTCCGCGGCGGCCCCAACAAGGATCAGGACGTGCGCTGGGTCTACACGCGAGCCGGCATGCCGGTCGAGATTACCGCCGAGTTCGAGAATTGGCGGCGCATCCGCGACTGGGAGGGCGCCGAAGGCTGGGTCTATCATTCGCTGTTGTCGGGCAAGCGCACCGCGATGGTGACACCGCGGGAAAAAGATGACCTGGTGCCGCTCTACGAAAGCGCCGGCGGTGAAGCGCCGGTCGTCGCCAAATTACAGGCCGGCGTGCTGAGCACCCTGAAATCCTGCACCGGCGCCTGGTGCCGCATCAGCGGAAAGAATTTCGACGGCTGGATTCGGCAGGAAAGAGTGTGGGGGGCTTACCCGAATGAGAAGGTCGAATAAGCGGCCAGCTTGTAAATAGCCTCTGCACAAAATTCGCTCTATAAACCAATCAGCGCAGGCGCGGGCTGAGGGCGTTCCATGCGGCAGATTCGCGTTTGCACCTACGAAGGCCCCGGCGCCGCGCCGGCGATCCGCACGGTGCCGTGGCCTGAAATTCCGAACAAGGCCGCCCTGATCAAGATCGGCGCTTGCGGCGTGTGCGGCACCGATCTGCACATCCTCAAGGGTCACTGGCCGAAGCAACTGCCGTGGCCGTTCACGCTCGGCCATGAACTTGGCGGCGTCATCGTCGAAGCCGGCGCCGGGTTTCGCGAAGATTTCAGGAGCGAGCCGCTTACCGTCGGTTCGAAGGTGATGATCCCGCCGCTGATGCCGTGCGGCCAGTGCTACTACTGCATTCACTATCCGGAAACCGCCAACAAGTGCCTGACGCCGGTCTATTACGGGCGCTATCTCGGTTTCGACAAGGCGCCGCATCTGTGGGGCGGTTGGGCGGAATATGTCTACGTCGATCTCGACATGTTGCCCGGTACCAAAATCTACAAGCTGCCCGAGGACATGCCGCTGCGGCTGGGCGCGCTGTCGGAGCCGCTGACATCCTGCATCCGCGCCTTCAACCGCGCCGTCCGCGCCGGCGGATTCAAATGGGGCAACACCGTCGTCATCCAGGGCTCCGGGCCGATCGGCATTCTCGCGGTGGCGGCGGCGCAGGAAATGGGAGCCGGCCGCGTGATCTGCGTCGGCGCGCCGGAAACGCCGCGACTTGCGCTGGCGCGCAAGTTCGGCGCCGAGGCGACGGTGAACATCGAGGAGGTCAAGACGCCGGAGGACCGGATTAAAAAAGTGCGAGACATCGTCGGCGGCTTTGGCGCCGATCTGGTGATGGATTGTTCTGGACATCCCAGCGCCGGGCCGGAAGGCATCGAGTTTCTGCGCGACGGCGGCACCTACGTCGAAATGGGCCAGTTCACCGATGCCGGTTCGATCACGACTTCCTGGCACCGCATCTGCACCAAGGACATCAATATTCTCGGCTCGTGGGGTTTTACCGCCAACGATCTGCCGCTTGGCGTCGACATGCTGTACCGCACCCGCAACAAATATCCCTGGCTTGAGATGCAGACGCTCTATCCATTCTCCGAAGATGGCATCGCCCGCGCGGTCGCCGACGCAATGGCGATGAAGACGGTGAAATCGACCATCGTGCCGTGGCCGGAGCTGGCGGAATAAGCATCCTAAAAACAAAACCCCGCACATGGCGGGGTTCGTCCGACAATGGAAACTAGCTACTCGTTGCTGCCCTTGCGGCGCAACCGCACCACGACATCGATGCGCGCGATCTCGTAGCCTTCCGGCGCGGTCGGGGTGCGATCGACAATCACGTCGGCGCCGGGAATGTCCAGCAATTCATTGCCGTCTTCGACGAAGAAGTGATGATGCTCCGACACGTTGGTGTCGAAATAGGCCTTGGAGCCGTCGACCGCGACCTGACGGAGCAATCCGACATCGGTAAATTGATGCAGCGTGTTGTAGATGGTCGCCAGCGACACCGGTACTTTGGCGCGGCTTGCCTCCTCATACAGCATTTCGGCGGTGAGATGACGGTCGCCTTTGCCGAACAAAATCCAGCCCAGCGCCATGCGCTGGCGCGTCGGCCGCAAGCCGACCTGTCGCAACATTGTCTTGACGTCGTGCCAGGGACAGCCGGTGAGCTCGGCGGCGCTTGGCCGTAGTGTTGACGGCGCGCGCAAACCTTGACCCAGGACGATGGTGCGCGTTTCACTCATTATAACTGCTCAAAAGACCAAAACTGCTCAAAAGACGATGCCAGTGCGGCCTTGGCGCCAAGCCGTTGCATTTGAAACATATACGCTATCAAACCGCAGATGCAACTCCCTCGCAAATGAAGGCGTTAGGTCGATATGATATGACGCCGCTATTGCGGCAAAAAAAGATCACATCTGCGCGATCTTTGCCCGCCTGGTCGCCTATGTTAGGAAATCCAAATGGGAATACAGCCCGCTGTTCCGATGACGACGCGCCCGCAAAGCTATGAATATGAAGACCTGCTCGCCTGCGGCCGCGGCGACATGTTCGGTCCCGGCAACGCGCAACTGCCATTGCCGCCAATGCTGATGTTCGAGCGCATCGCGGAAATCTCCGAGCAGGGCGGCGCGCACGGCAAGGGCACGGTTCGCGCCGAACTCGAAGTGAAGCCCGACCTCTGGTTTTTCCTGTGCCACTTCAAAGGCGATCCGGTGATGCCGGGCTGCCTGGGGCTCGATGCGCTGTGGCAATTGCTTGGATTTTTTCTCGGCTGGCTCGGCGCACAAGGCCGCGGCCGCGCGCTCGGTCTCGGCGAATTGAAATTTTCCGGCCAGGTTCTGCCGACCATGAAAAAGGTGGTGTATGGCCTCGATATCAAGCGGGTGATGCGCTCGAAGCTGGTGCTCGGCATTGCCGACGGCTGGGTGTCCGCCGACGACTCGGTGATCTACCGGGCGATGGATCTTAAGGTCGGCCTGTTCCGCGATAAGGCCCAGCAGCCCGGCGTCGCCTAAGGACCTTGCAGGATTGCGGCCGCCGCGCCATCTGGGATGCAACAGCCGTGAACAAAATCGCATCCATTGGCCGGCGTGGCGGACGAAACCTGGAGTAATGCGCGCATGAGACGCGTCGTCGTCACGGGGATGGGCATCGTCTCTTCCATCGGCAACAACACGCAAGAGGTGCTGGGTAGTTTGCGTGAGGCTAAGTCCGGCATTTCGCGCTCCGAAGATTTCGCCGCGCACGGCTTCCGTTGCCAGGTTGCCGGCGCGCCGACGCTCGATCCGGCCGGCTCGGTCGACCGGCGCGCGATGCGTTTTCTCGGCCAGGGTGGGGCGTGGAATCACGTCGCGATGGAGCAGGCGATCCGCGATTCCGGCGTTGAGGAAAGCGACATTTCCAACGAGCGCACCGGGATCGTGATGGGCTCGGGCGGCCCCTCGACCAGCGTGATCGTCGAGGCTGCCGACATCACCCGCGAAAAGGGCTCGCCGAAACGGATCGGTCCGTTCGCGGTGCCGAAGGCGATGTCGTCGACCGCATCTGCAACGCTCGCCACCTGGTTCAAGATCAAGGGCGTGAACTATTCGATCTCGTCGGCTTGCGCGACCTCCAACCATTGCATCGGCAACGGCGCCGAGCTGATCCAGTGGGGCAAGCAGGATATGATATTCGCCGGCGGCTGCGAGGAACTGACGTGGACGCTGTCGGACATGTTCGACGCGATGGGCGCGATGTCCTCGAAGTACAACGCCACGCCGGAGAAAGCCTCGCGCGCCTATGACGCCGATCGCGACGGTTTCGTGATCGCCGGCGGCGCCGGCGTGCTGGTGCTGGAAGAACTCGAACACGCCAAGGCGCGCGGCGCCAAGATCTACGCCGAAGTTGCAGGCTACGGGGCGACCTCGGATGGCTACGACATGGTGGCGCCGTCGGGCGAGGGCGCGGCGCGCTGCATGAAGCTCGCGATCGAAACCGCGAAGGCGCCGATCGATTACATCAACCCGCACGCCACGTCGACGCCGATCGGCGACCTCAAGGAGATTGAGGCGATCCGCGAAGTGTTTGGCGCCAAATGCCCGCCGATCTCCGCGACCAAGTCGCTGACCGGGCATTCGCTCGGCGCTGCCGGCGCGCAGGAGGCGATCTATTCGCTGCTGATGATGCAGAATGGCTTTATCTGCGAGAGCGCCAATATCGAAAATATCGATCCGGTGATGGCCGACATGCCTATCGTGCGCGAGCGGCGCGACAACGTTAAACTCAATTGCGTGCTGTCGAATTCGTTCGGCTTCGGCGGCACCAATGCGTCGGTAGTGTTCAAGCGGCTGGATCGCTAGTAAGAAAAAAGCGCGGTCTGGGATCAAGCAAGGGGCGAGAATGTCGGGGTTGATGAAGGGAAAGCGCGGCCTGATCATGGGGGTCGCCAACGATCACTCGATCGCGTGGGGCATCGCCAAGGCGTTGGCCGATCAGGGCGCCGAATTGGCCTTTACGTATCAGGGCGATGCGCTGGGCCGCCGGGTGCGGCCGCTCGCCGAATCCTTGAACAGCAAGATCATCCTACCCTGCGACGTCGAGGACATCGGCTCAGTCGACGCGGTGTTCGGCGAGCTCAAGAAGCAGTGGGGCGCGATGGATTTCCTCGTGCACGCCATCGGCTTCTCCGACAAGAACGAGTTGAAGGGCCGCTACGCCGAAACCACCCGCGCCAATTTCCAGCGCACCATGGTGATCTCGTGCTTCTCGTTCACTGAGGCCGCCAAGCGCGCCGCCGCGCTGATGCCGGACGGCGGCAGCATGATCACGCTGACCTATAATGGCGGCGACCGCGCGATGCCAAATTACAACGTGATGGGCGTCGCCAAAGCAGGCCTCGAGGCATCGGTGCGTTATCTGGCGGTCGATTTCGGTCCGCAGAATATCCGCGTCAACGCCATTTCGGCCGGCCCGATCCGCACGCTGGCCGGCGCCGGCATCAACGATGCGCGCTATATGTTTGCATTCCAGCAGCGCCATTCGCCGCTTGGCCGTGGCGTGTCGCTGGAGGACCTCGGCGGCGCCGGGCTCTATCTGCTGTCCAGTCTGTCGGGCGGCGTCACCGGCGAAATCCATTTTGTCGATTCCGGCTATAACGTCATCGCCATGCCGCAGCCCGATACGCTGCGCTCGGAAAGCGAAGGCTCGCAAAACAGCGCGCAAAAAGACGCGGCGGAATAGCCTTCTCGGCGCTGCTCGCTGCCCCCGACTGCGAAAAGAAGTCGGTGGTAAGCCCCGCTGGGCCGTTGCTCTTGGCCTTGCTCCGATAGAAATTTCCCCCGAATCGGCGAATTTTCATGCTGCGCCGGGTTAGGGGATTCACGTCATGGAACGCGATTTTCGAAGTTTCGCCGCCGAATTCATCGGCACGTTCGCGCTGGTCTCCGCGGTTTGCGGCGCCGCGCTATTTTCTGCGCCATCCGCCGGGCTCGTGGCGGTCGCTTTCGCGGTCGGGCTTTCAGTGCTCGCTATGGCGTTCGCGGTTGGCCACATTTCCGGGGGGCATTTCAATCCGGCGGTGACGATCGGCTTGGTGGCCGCCGGCCGCTTTGATCCCAACAAGGCGGTGTCCTACATCGTCGTGCAGTGTGTCGGCGGCGTAGCCGCAGCATTTGTGTTTTACCTGGTGCTCAAGGGCGCGCCGGCCGGCAAATGGAATACCTTCGCCGCCGCATCCAATGCCTATGGCGGAGAGCATGGCTTCGCGGTCGGCGCGGTATTCCTCACCGAGGTGGTGATCACCGCGCTGTTTCTCATCGTTATCGTCGGCGCAACCTCGGCCAATGCGCCGGGCATTTTCGCGCCGATCGCGATCGGCTTGTCGCTCACGCTGTTTCATTTGATCGCTATTCCGGTATCGAATGCGTCGCTCAATCCGGCGCGTTCGACGGCGACCGCGATTTTCGGCGGCGATGCAGCGCTCGGCAGCCTGTGGCTGTTCTGGCTGGCGCCGATTCTCGGCGCGATCGTCGGCGGGCTGGTCTCGCGCTGGCTGCAGGACGAGTTGCCGAACCGCATTCTGCCGCGACAGCCGATGCGCCGGAGCCGGCGGCGGTGACCTCGGATCAGGCCTGGGCCGCCAGCGCCATCGCCGCGGGATAGGCGAACAGCCCGGGCGCGCCGCCGGTGTGAAGCCAGACAACGACGTCCCGGTCTGAAAACCGGCCGGCACGAGTCAAGCCGATCAATCCGGCCATTCCCTTGCCGGCGTAAACCGGGTCAAGCGCCAGCGCCTCCAGGCGGGCTGCGAGGCCGATCGCTTCGCGTGTCCCGGCATCCGGGACGCCATAGGCCGGACCGGCAAAGCCGGACGCGACTTCAACGTGCTCGTCGTTCCAACGCGCATCGGCGCCGAGGAGACCGGCCGTCTCGCGGCCGATCCGCCGCGCATCCGAGGTGACGCGCTCGGGTTGCACGTCAACATCGATGCCGATGCAGCGCATCGGATGCTGCAAGGCCGCAAGCATGGCGACGATTCCCGCCTGGGTGCCACCGCTGCCGGAGGCGTGCACGATGCAAGCCGGGGCGATGTCCAAAGCAACGCATTGCTCCAACAGCTCGATCACCATCCGCGCATAGCCTAGCGCGCCAAGAGCGTCGGAAGCCCCGGACGGAACGAAATAGGGCCGCCGGCCCGTCGCGCGCAAATCGGCTTCAATCGCGCGCAAACGGACATTCCGCTCCTCGGTCCAGGGAATGTCATGGACGACCGCGCCATAAAGCCGGTCGAGCAGGATATTGCCGGTTGCGTCATTGCCGGGCTCAATCCCCGGCACGCGCCCATGCATGATGCCGAGATGACACTCTAGTCCGAGCTTGGCGCAGGCAGCGGCGACCTGGCGCGCAACATTTGACTGAACGACGCCGCCGCAGACCACACAATCGGCGCCGCCGGCGAGCGCAGCTGCCAGATCGTATTCCAGTTTGCGGATCTTGTTGCCGCCGAGGCCAAGCCCGGTGCAGTCGTCGCGTTTTCACCATGAGGCGGACGTTGCCGAGGTGCGCCGATAGACGCGGCATGTCCTCCAACGGAGTCGGCAAATGCGCCAGGTTGACG
>JBPCQM010000279.1:0-24909 GCA_050998115.1 Pseudolabrys sp.
AGGTAGCATAGTTAGGTAATAGGAACGTAAAGCCATGGCTACAATGCTGCGCCGCCGCCCGGGGCCGGATTCGGATCTTGTGGACGGCGCACGGGGCCTCGACAAATCCCCTTTGAGCGTCTCGCTCCCGGCCGTTCTCATTAACGGAACCGACCGCGAATTCCGGCGGCTAATCCACCGGATGATCATTACCGAGGGCCGCCTCGTCGATGTTCGCAAGGCGATCGCCACGCAAGTCGGAGCGAGCGCAACGCAATATACGATGCTGATGGCGGTGCTGCGTTTGCAAGGCGCCACCGGGATCGCGATCGGGGCGCTGGCCGATTACCTGGAAGTGACCGGACCTCACGTTACCGACGAGATCAACAAGCTGGCCGCGATGGGCTTTGTGCGCAAAAGCATGAACCCGAAGGACAAACGAGGCGTGCTGGTGCGGCTGACTGCCGATGGCCGCAGGCGTTTGTTGCGTACGTTTGATTTCATCAGGAACGTCAATGACATCCTCTTTGACGGAGTGACTACCGAAGAGTTTAGAGTTTTGGTGCGGTTTAATCAGAAATTCATGCGAAATACCAACCTCGCGCTGGAGTGGATCGCACGGAAGTCGGACGCGGCTTCGCGTGCGGCCGGCAAATGAATTATCAACCCGAAGGTCGCTGATATGCTCCGAACCGGCAAAGAACATCTCGAATCGCTTCGCGATGGACGCGTTGTCTATATCGGCTCGGAAAAGGTCGACGATGTTACAACACATCCGGCTTTCCGGAATGCCGCCCAAACAGTCGCGGCGCTTTACGACATGAAGGCCGACCCCGCGAACCACGATGATCTCACGTACCAGGAGGACGGAGCGCGCCATTCGATCTATTTTCTGCGCGCCCGCTCGCGTGACGATTTACAGCGCCGGATGACCGGACACCGGCGTATCGCAGATTTTACCCATGGCATGTTCGGCCGGTCTCCCGATCACGTGGCTTCATTTGTCACCGGCATGGTGATGAAGCTTGATGAATTGAAGCCGCCGCACGGCCGTCCGGAAAACGTGCTCGCCTATTACAAGCACATCCGCGACAAAGACGTTTACACTGTCTACGCGGTGCTGCCGCCGCAGGCCGCCCGCAATCCGGAATTTTATCAGCGCCAGAATATTCCGGTCCCGACGCTCCGTGTGGTGCGCGAAACCGACGACGGCGTGGTCATCTCGGGCATGAAGATGCTCGCGACAGGCGCAGTCTTCGCCAATGAAATATGGATTGGCAACGTTCTTCCGTTGGCCCCCGAGCAGAAGAAGGAAGCGATCACATGCGCGATCGCGTGTAACACGCCGGGCCTGCAATTATGGTCGCGCCAACCGGCGGAACTTGGCTGCACTTCGGAATTCGATTCGCCGCTCGCTTATCGATATGACGAGTCCGACAGCATGCTGCTTTGCGACGAGGTCAAGGTGCCGTGGGAGCGCGTCTTCGTGCATGACGACGCACTGCTTTCGCGTGACATCTACATGAAGACGCCGAGCCATTGCTTCGGCAATCATCAATCAAACGTGCGCTACTGGTCGAAGATGCGCCTGCTGGTGGGTCTATGCAGCAAGATCGCGAACGTTACCGGAGCCGATCAAGTCCCGGCGGTCAAGGAGACGCTCGGAAAGATGTCGTCGTACGAAGCGATGATTGGCGGAATGGTGAACGGACAGATCAACGCCTACGAAAGCTGGCCGGGCAGCCCGGAAGGATATGTCTGTTTCAATCGGCGGATGATGTACGCCGCCCTTGAATGGTGCACGCAAAATTATGCCGGCTTTGTAGATGAGCTGCGCGAATTATGCGGCGCCGGCGTGTTTCAGATGCCAGCCAATATTTCAGTGATGAAGGATGCCGCTCTTGCCCGCCAGTTCCAGACCTATTGGCAGACGCCGCAGGCGGATGCTTTGACCCGAATGAAGCTCTTCAAGCTCGCTTGGGACCTGGTTGGTTCCGAGTTCGCTGGCCGGCATCAGCAGTATGAAAAATTTTATGCGGGCGCGTCGTTCATTGTCCGAAATCATGCGTTTCGGGAGACTGATTGGGCGGCCCTCAACAAGATCGTTGAGGACCTGATAGCGGGTTATGGCCCTCATGGCCCCTCGCAGGGCAAGGCCGCATCCGCATGAACTCGCCGAAAACGGAGGGTCCAATGAGCGGGCTTGTTCTTTATGACGGCGCCGGCGTGCCTAGCCCGCGTCGCGTCCGCATCTGCCTCATCGAAAAGGGCCTATCCTTCAAGGTCAAATGGCTCAATCTCGGTCTGATGGACCAGAAGCAGTCGTCTTATCTTAAGCTCAATCCAACCGGTTTGGTGCCGACTCTGCTGCATGACGGCAAGGCCATCTTCGAATCGAACGTCATCAATGAATACGTCGACACCGTATTCCCTAATCCGCCGCTAATGCCGGGCGATGCTTACGGTAAGGCGCGGATACGGATGTGGTTCGCCTTCGAGAGCGATTTCGCCAAACCGTTTCGTGACGCCGTCTACGAGACCATGGGCAAAGAACGGCTGCAAAGCACGGGGATTACTCCCGAAAAGCTGCGCGAGGAAATTTCCAAGCGCACCAACAACGAGGCCTATATCCGTTTCGCGACCAAAGTGCTCACGGCGCCGCGCAACGACGAACTGGTTGCGGATCGTCAGCAACTTCTCATGGAGAAGATGGCGACCATGGAAGACCAACTGGCGGACGGGCGCACGTGGCTGTCTGGCGATCAGTTCACGCTTGCCGACATTGCCCTTGCGCCGCGTATTGAAATGTTTCCGGTCGTTGGAGTGAATGATCTCTATGATCGTTTCCCGCGGATCGGGAGATTCATGGAGCGGATAAAATCGCGTCCGAGCTGGGCGGCATCCGCGTTTCGGCCGGAGCCGGGCGAAACGGAGCGAGTCGTTAATGCCACAGCGCCGGCCTGACACCCTCTCACGGAAACGTCGCCCTGATTGCGCCACTAACGTCGCGAATTTTTGAATCGGAGTTACCGCGGTGACTGAAACGCGCACGGATCGCGAGACGCGGCCTCCACGAGAGTATGAAATATTGCCCAGCGTAAATCGCGACGCATTCCTTCGCGCGATGAGCCGTATTTTCTCGCTGGTCACCGTCGTGACCACGGACGGTCCGAGCGGACGCTGCGGGGTCACTGTAAGTTCGGCAAGCTCAGCGTCCGCCGACCCTGCGCTGATTCTTGCCTGCATTCAAAGGCGCTCGCCGGTGAATGCCGCAATCCACGCCAACGGGGTATTCTGCGTCAACGTGTTAGCGATCGGACAGGAGCACGTGTCCGATAATTTTGCAGGCCGCGCCCGCGACGGCGTCCCGTTCGATTTTGAGATCGCCGAATGGCTGACGGGGACGACCGGCTCACCGCTGCTCAAGGGCGCTGTGGCCGCGTTCGATTGCGCCCTGCATTCGACCCATGGGGCAGGCAGCCATACGGTATTTTTCGGCCGCGTCCTCGATATTTTTGAAGGTGACAACTGGCCGCTTATTTACGGTCGACGGATCTATGGACGGCCTGCAACGGATGACAGCTGACAAAGTCATCGGCCGACGCGTCGCGCCGGCTGCGTATTCGTGGCGCTTGCCTCGATGCTGAGGTGGCTAGCCGCTACTCCACGATGGATCGACTCTTCGCGTCAGCCCTAAGTCCCGGCCAGCGCCGGACCATGTCGTTTGTGACGCCAAAAAGGTCCAGGACTCGTCCGAGCGTATGTTCAATCATCTCATCGATAGTCTTCGGCTTGGCGTAGAAGGCGGGGACTGGCGGATAGATGATTGCTCCGATCTCGGTTGCGGCTGCCATCGTACGGATATGCCCGAGGTGCAGCGGGGTTTCACGCAGCATCAAGATCAGACGGCGGCGTTCCTTCAATGTAACATCGGCCGCGCGAGACAAAAGATTACTTGTCACGCCTGTCGCGACCTCCGACATTGTCTTGATGGAGCATGGAGCAATGATCATGCCCATCGTTTGAAATGATCCGCTTGAGCAGGCTGCTCCTATGTCCCCGATCGCATAATTGAAGTCGGCGAGCGCCTGAACCTCCGAAGGCTTTAAATTCAACTCCTGAGCTAGCGTTAGCTGGGCCGCCTTGCTGATAATGAGGTGCGTTTCGACGTGGGCATTACGGAGAATCTTGAGAAGGCGAACGCCAGAAACGGCGCCGGACGCGCCGCTAATGCCGACGATCAAGCGCGGCCGCGCTTCGCTGACTGACTGGTGTTTCATGACTTCCCTCATGATTTTAGCTGGTTGGATCGCTTAAGTCGCTCCCGATCCACATCGCAATTTCGCATCCAGGCATCGTTTCATTCCGGTCACGCGCCGCCATGGTCGATCTTGACATTATAAAGTAGATTATGAAAGCTGCTTAAGGAATTGGAGAATGCCATGGCTTCATTGTCCATCAGCCACCGTCCTCCCGCGACCAACACGGTGCCCGACGACTCCCTGCGCGGCTATCTTGCCACCAACGCTGACATTTTGACGCGGATCACCAAGCCCGTGCGTATGATCGACATCGGGGCACTGTCGGCACAGAGCGACCAGCCGATCTTGTTCGAAAATATCGTCGAAAAGCCCGGATTTCGGCTCTGCGACATCCTGGTTAAGACGCGCCGCAGTCAGGCCCGCGCTCTTGCTGTCAGGCCTGAGAACTATTTGAAGACCCTCGCGTATCGGTTGCGGCAGCCGCCGCGCGGCTTTAAAAATGTCAAATCCGGCCCGGTCAAGGAAGTCATCAAAATCGGCGCGGACGCCGATTGGACGGTGCTGCCGATTCCGTTTCACAAGCCCAAGGATGAGGCGCCCTACGTTACCGCGATGAACATTATCAAGGACCCGGAAACCGGGTTCTACAATTCATGTCATGCGGGCACTTACGCGGTCGGCCCGCGGCGCGGCTTGATCAGCTTCGTGACCCCGCATTCGCACATTGTCATGCGCAAGTATCGCGAAATGGGGATGGACTACATGCCCATTGCGTTCATATTCGGCATTCCTCCGGCTTATGAGATCATGGCGAACTTCTCCGGCCTTCACATGGACACGTGGGGAGAAATGGAGATGGTCGGCACCATCATGAATCGCGACGTCGAGATGGTGCCGTGCGAGACGCTCGATTTGACCGTGCCGGCGCAAGCCGAGATTGTCGTGGAAGGGCGCATCAATCTAACGGACAAGTTTCCGGTCGGAGAGGTGACTTCGCCCTCGATGTATCATTTGCCCCATCACGAGAGCGTGCCCGAGGTCGAGATCACCGCGATTACCATGCGCGGCGACCGGCCGATTTACCGAAATCATCAGACCTGTCCCGACACCGATCATCAGACGTTACCGCGGCTGTGCCATGAAGCGGTTTTATATAACCGGCTGAGCGAGATCGGCCTCGACGTCAAGGACGTGCGGTTTCCCACCTGGGGCGCCGCGCTGTCGTGCATCCTTCAGTTCAATTATCCCCGGGAAGGTTTTGTCAACGACGCGTTGATGCTGGCGATGGGCGCGCCGTGGCTCAACACCAAGCTTGTGGTCGCTGTCAGCCACGATACCGATATCGACGATGCGCGCGAGGTCTACCACGCCATCGCTTCGCGTTGCGATCCGGCGCGGGATATCGTCGTGGTGCCGCAAACGCGCGGATCGCCTTATGACCCGGCCGCCCGTCCGCTCGAAGGCCATTACCCATGGCGTATCGTGGGAAAGATGGGCATCGATGCGACCGCCAAATCCCGGCATGACCCTGCGGACTTCGAACGCGCCTGGCCCTGCAATTGGGGTCAGGTTCATCTGGCCGATTACCTCTGAGAGAAGGAGAACAAGATGAATAAGAATGTTGCCCCACCCAAACCGAAAGTCCTGGTCGAAGCGGAGCCGTTTATTCCGTACGTTCGCGAGGAGGACTTTGATCCACGGCTCAAGCCGACAGTCGAGCCCTACAAGAAACGAATGGGCTTTCTGCCGAACGCGCTCAAGCTCTACGCCTATCGGCCGGAGATTGCCGAGACGTTGTGGAAGCTCAACAGCGACATCATGCGCGATCCGTCATCGAAGCTCGACCAATTCCTGAAGCGCCGGCTGGCGGCGGTGGCGTGCGCGACTAACGGCTGCGCGTATTGCACGGCGCATAGCTGTTCGATGCTGAAGAAGCCAAAGGAGGCCGGCTTTGAAGGTTGGGGTATCAGCGAGCAGGAGCTTCAGGAGATGATTTCCGGGGACCTTGAACCGAAGGACGAGTTTGAACGCGCCTGCTTCGACTACGTGCGCTCGGCTTCGGAAGATCCAACCTCGGTTCCCGACGAAATCCTGCAGCGGCTGAAAAAGCATCTTAGCCCGCCGCAAATCGTCGAACTCGCTTGCGTCGTCGGCTTCTGGAAATTTTACAACACGGTGCACGACAGCCTGCATATTCCGGTTGAATCGCAACTGTTGGCCGACACCGGATATGTCAATCTCTAAGCTGTCCAGCCGGCGGCGAACCGGCGATGTTGCAAAAAAGGCCGTTGGGCCGCGGCTCAAGCGGGGTACCGAAGGGGCGATCTATGTTTTGCCGCCGACGGTATCCCGCCCGCCATTGCTCGAAAATGGCTCAGACAAGCGCTTCCGCAGGATGGTATACGATCTTCTGACGATCGCGACGCGGATGGAAATCGTGCGCGGACATCTCGGCCGGCGCATGGAAATCAGCGGACCGCAATACACTCTCTTGACCGCGGTGGCGTTGCTGCAGGGTGAAATGGGCGTCAGCGTCGGCACCATCGCGCAGATGATGCATGTTTCGAGCGCGTTCGTCGCGTCGGAATCCGGCAAGTTGGCGCGGCTCGGACTTCTGCTCAAGAAAACGAATCCGGAAGATCGCCGCGGCGTGCTGCTCAGCCTTTCGTCGAGTGGCCGCGTCAAGATAAACCGCCTGGGAGCCGAGATTCGGGCGATCAACGATCTGTTTTTCGGCACGATCGATTCCCGGTCGTTTTCCGCGTTGAGCAAGGCGGCGGCGGCTCTCGTAGCGGGCTCTTCCAAGGCGCTGCAATACCTCGTTGCGTTTGACGACAGTCCGAGCGAGTTGCTTGGCGCCGCCGGTTGATAGCCGTCCGGCCGGATACCGACGTCGCGGGCCCGTTTCAACAAGACGCTTGTGAAATTTCACGTGTATGCCAACAATGGGGGAACGAGCTAGCTGAGGCGACGCAAATGGTTTCATATTTCGTCCGATATCGCGGCACTTCCCCCGATACGCGTGGATTTCGCGATTATTACGAGACACAGCACGCGGGCATTCTGAACCAGTTTTCCAAAATCCGTTCGCTCATCGTGCACCAGCCGGCCGATTGCACGGATCCGTTTCCGGTGCAACGAGGTGGCACGCTGCTTCTCGCCCAGATGATCTTCGACAGCGCGAAGGATCTCGATGAAGCGCTGAAATCGGAGGCTCGGCGCAGAGCGCGAGATGACTTTCACCTTTTCCCGAAATTCGAGGGCGAGATCACCCACGAAGCTATGAGCGGCAAGGTGATTTTCTGATGGCCGGAGAGAACGAACGCCGGGTTTTGTCGCGCGATCCGGACGCATATCTTTTCCGTCCATTGACTCTGCGTTCAGTAACGATCCGCAACCGGATCATGATGTCGCCAATGTGCCAGTATTCGGCCGATAGCGGGCAAGCTGACGACTGGCACTTTGCGCATCTTGCGGCGCGGGCTGTCGGAGGCGCAGGGATCGTTTGCGTCGAGGCGACCCATGTCGAGCCGCGCGGCCGCATCACCAAGCATTGCCTCGGTCTTTGGGACGACGAGCAACGCGATCGGCTGGCGCGGATCGTAAGCTTTATCGACAAGCGCGGCGCGGTGCCGGCAATTCAGCTTGGACACGCTGGCCGCAAGGCTTCGGTTTCACGCCCATGGGAGGGCACAAAGCCGTTGGCGGCCGCAGAGGGCGCCTGGGAGGTCATTGGTCCGTCACCATTGCCGTATGCGTCGGGTCACCCCATACCGCGTGAAATGGATGAAACCTTGATCAATGAGGTGATTGATTCCTTTGCTACCGCGGCACGACGGGCGCGGGAGGCGGGATTTCGCGTCATCGAGCTACATGCCGGTCACGGCTATCTGTTCCATCAATTCCTCTCACCGCTCAGCAACACGCGAACCGATCGATATGGCGGGACGCTCGATAACCGCGCGCGAATTCTTATGGACGCGATTTCAGCGATGCGCCGTGAATGGCCGTTGAGTCTGCCACTCTTTATTCGCCTGTCGGTTTCCGACTGGGTGGCGGGAGGCTGGGATCTGCCGGAGGCGATTGATCTTTGCCGAATGCTGAAGGCACGAGGCGACGTCGACCTCATCGACTGCACCAGCGGCGGCAATGATCCCAAGCAGCGCATTCCAATTCATCCTGGCTATCAAATTCCGTTTTCCGACACCATCCGTCGCGCGGTCGGCATAGCGACGGCGGCGCTCGGAATGGTCTCGTCGCCGGAAATGGCCGAAGAGATCATCGCGAATGACCGCGCCGATCTCGTCGTGCTTGGCCGGGTACTTCTGTTCGATCCGCATTGGCCGCTGCACGCGGCGAATACCCTGAAGGCTCGCAATGTGGCTTGGCCGATACAATACGAGCGCGCGAACATTTTTTGAACCGCGGAAGAGGAGAGGGTTATTTTTGCTCAGCAGATCATCAACGGCCTGATGCTGGGGTCGATCTATGCGATGGTCGGCGTCGCATTGACGTTGAGTATTGGTATTCTGAAATTTCTGAATTTTAGTATACCCGGACTATTCGTGTTCGGGGGCATGACCACCTGGGCCTTGATCCAGGCCGGGCTTCCGTGGCCGCTCGCCGGTTTTGGCGCGATTTGCGTCGGCGCCGCCGCTTCGCTCGTGGTCGAACGCTTTACCTGGCGCTGGATGCGAAACGCCGAGCCGTTCGTTCCCCTCGTTAGTTCGATGGCGTTTTTGATTTTGTTTGAAAATCTTGCGGTCGTCTATTGGGGCTCGGATCTGCGCAGCTTGCCTCGATTATTTGGCAGTTCGGATTGGCAAGTGGGGAACCTGGTCATCAGCATTCCGCAACTCGTCGGATTGGGGTTTTCGGTAACGCTGATCTGGGGGTTGTCGCTGTTATTGGCCAAAACTCGGGTCGGCCGTGGACTGCGTACGATCGCTGAAGACTCGGAAATCGCGCTTCTGCTCGGCGTTGACATCAATCGCCTTGTGTCGCTCGTTTTCGTCATTAGCGGATTGTTCGCTGCGTTCGCGGGCGTTCTGTTCTCGCTCAACTATCGGCAGGTCCAGCCTTTCATGGGCGAAGTCCTCGGCCTAAAAGCGATTTCCGCGATGGTCGTCGGCGGAATGGGCAATGTCTGGGGTGCCATCGTCGGCGGGCTGGTTATTGGGCTGGCAGAAGTCCTCTCGATCGAGTTCTTCGGCGCCGATTTCGTCGACATCTCCGTGTACGGACTGCTACTGATCATCCTCATTGCCCGTCCGACCGGTCTGTTCGGCGCCGCCATCATGGCTGGAGCACGGGCATGAGCGGCTATATCGAAGGCATCCTGATTCTGCTCGCGATCAATATCGTGTTTGCCTACGCCGCGTTTTTACCGATGGCCGCAGGCCAGTTGAATTTAGGGATCGCCGGATTCGCCGCCATCGGCGGATACGTATCGGCATTCATCAGCAACCATTCCGGAATTCCGGTGCTCGCGACCATCCCGCTCGGCGGACTTGTCGCTGGCATCATTTCGCTCGCGGTTGCCATTCCTGTTCTGCGGACCCGAGGCATCTACCTGGCGCTTGCGACCTTTGCGCTCGGGCAGATCGTGCAGGCTTCGATCCTCAATCTTGAGATCGTCGGGGGTGCTGCCGGCTATCCGGTCGTTGCTTTCATTGGGTTTTCAGCAATTTTGACCGTCACCGTCTGCGTCGTCTTATTCGTGTGCCTGATCTTTGCGACGCGGTTTGGAATTGCCATCACCGCAGTGCGCGACGACGAGCGCGTGGCTGACTTGATGGGACTTGACGTCCGTGCATTTCAGATTGCTGCCTTCGTTCTCGGCTCGATGATCGCGGGTATTGGCGGCGGCCTTTACGCACACCATTACAATTATATCGAAGCGCAATATTTCAACATTTCGCTCAGCATCACAATCGTACTGTATGTTTTGTTCGGCGGTGTCCAGAACGTTATCGGGCCGTTATTCGGGTCGGTCGCCTTCACGCTGCTCCCCGAATTGCTGCGCGGTAGCGCCCAGTGGCGCTACGTTTTGTTCGCCTCGGTTATCATTATCGTGATGGTGCTGCGGCCCCACGGCCTTATCACGGGCGCTCCATTCCGGCGCATCGGAGGAATGCTTCGTTATCGCCTGGAGAAGGCGACATGAATACCGCCATTCTTTCATTGGAGAACGTCAGCAAGAATTTCGGCGGCCTCGCCGTGGTCGAGAACCTGAGCTTCACGGTGCGTGGCGGCATTTGCACGGCGCTGATCGGCCCCAACGGAGCCGGGAAGACAACGGTGTTCAACCTCATCACTGGTGTTTTTCCGATCGACGCTGGACGCATCATGCTCGGCCAGATGGATATCAGCCGGATTCCCTCCCGCCGCCGCATCGGATGCGGGGTCGCCCGCAATTTTCAGAACATCCGTTTGATGTTGCACCTAAGCGCGCTGGAAAACGTGCTTGTGGGCCAGCATTGCCGCACCGGCGGGTTATGGGACTTGCTTCAGCCGATAAGGCTGTTTGCGAGCAATCACTGGCGTGAACAGGCGCGCAGTGCCCTCGCTGACGCTGGACTTGGGAGCTACGAACAAGCGACGGTCGGCGGTCTACCGTATGGCATCCAGAAGCGCATCGAACTGGTACGCGCCTTGATGGCGCAGCCTCGGCTGCTGTTGCTCGATGAACCGGCCGCCGGCCTCAATCCGGTTGAAAGGGACGTACTGCGGGAACAGCTGCAGACGATCTGCAGAAAGGACGGCATCACTCTTCTCGTGGTGGAGCACGACATGAACTTTGTCGACGCGCTTTGTCACGAAGTGATCGTCCTTAATTTCGGCAGGAAGATAGCCACCGGAACGCCCGAAGAGATCAGAGCGCACTCGCTGGTGCGGGAAGCTTATTTCGGCCTCGAAGCGCAACCGCAGGCGGAGCGACGTTATGCGTCTTGACGTGCGCGATCTGCGAGTTCGCTACGGCCGCGTCGAGGCGCTGCGCGGCGTGTCATTGCATATTGACGCCGGGGAGGTTGTCGCCGTGCTCGGCGCAAACGGCGCGGGAAAGTCCTCGTTGCTAAAGGCATTGATGGGATTGCAGCCGGCGAGCGGAGGAAGCGTGAATCTTGATGGCGCGGATATCACCAACTGGTCACCGAGCTTGCGCATGCGGCGGCGGTTGGTTCTGGTGCCAGAAGGACGACGCATCGTCACTGGACTTACGGTTCACGAAAATCTGCTGATGGGAGCCTTTATTCGATCAGACGCGGCAGCGGTCGACGCTGAAATCGCGAACATTTACGATCGCTTTCCTAACCTTGGTGCCCGGCGGCATTTCCCGGCTTCGGTCTTGTCCGGCGGCGAGCAGCAAATGCTTGCGATCGGTCGTGGCCTGCTCGCAAACCCCAAAATTATGATGCTGGACGAACCGTCGCTTGGTTTGAGCCCGCGCCTCACCAATGAGGTCTTCGCGCTCATTGGCGACCTAAACCGAACGCGAGGACTGACTATCCTTATTGTCGAGCAGAACACGCAAAAGGCGCTGGAGCTCGCCACTCGGGCCTATGTGCTGGAGCTCGGACAAAAGGTAAGTGACGGAACGCCCGCGCAGCTTTTAAGCAACCTGACATTGCGCGACGCGTATCTCGGTACGGGACGCCAGCAAGAGGCAAAAGCCGGCTGAAGAACGTGAAAGAAAAGCCGAAACAGGTTCGAAAGAACAATCAGGAGAGGACGATGAAAGCAAAACTCACAGGATTGCTAGCCGTTATAGCACTCTCGACCGCCGCCATCGGCGAGGCGAGATCGCAGGATATGCTCCTTGGCTATCTGCCGTCTGGGGCGGGCCCTTTCGCAACGTTATCCCGGACAAACGAGATCGCGGCACAGATCGCCGTCGACGAGGTGAATGCCGCGGGTGGTATTGCCGGAAAGAAGTTCAAAATTGTTTCTTTCGATACCGCGGGCAAACCCGATCAGGCCGTCGTCGGGCTGCGAAAGCTGGCGGAGGACGACAAGGTGCTGGCCGTCATCGGTCCATTCAGCTCGGGCGAGTGCCGCGTGGTGTTTCCAGCTGCGGAGCGCGCAGGAGTGGTGTCGATGTCTATGGCCTCGTCGGCGCCAAAGCTCGCCGAGCCATTCACCTACGGTCTGCGTAATACGTCAGACGAAGGCTATATGTTTTCGAAGGTGATGAAGACACTGCAGGAAAAGAACTACCCGATGAAAACGGCCGCCGTTGCGTATGCGACCGATGATGTCATTTCGAAAACGATGGGCGAGATCGTGTTGCCGAACGTCCTGAAGAAGGCCGGCACGGAAGTCAAAACCAGCGTGACTTTCCAAACGCAGGCGTTCGACTTGTCCGCTCAGGTTTCGCAGCTTAAATCCGATCCGACCGATCTCGTCGCCGTCGGTGCTGGACCCGAAGCAGCCATACGGCTGGTGCAGGAACTCCGTCGCCAGGGTCACAAGGGTCGGCTCGTTGCCGGTTCAACCATCGGCGATTCGGAACTGGCCAAGCGCATGGGCCAGGATGGGACCGGCACCGTGATCCCGACGACATTCTATTCGGGCATCAGCGATAAAGCGCAAAAATTCGAGGCGGAATTCATCAAGCGCGCCAAAGCCGCCGGAATTGAACGGTCCGGAGCCTCGCAGTTCGAGGCCGCTACCTACGACATCGTCCTGTTTTATGCCTACGCAATGAAGAAAGCGAACGTTACGGGAGATCCCACGAAGCTCGCGGACGAGCGCACCAAGATACGCGATGAGCTTCGTAAGATGAAGGATTTTCCCGCGCTCGAAGGCCCGGTTTCGTTCGGTGCCAACGGTGACGCGCTGAAGCCGGTCTACGTCATCGAGATGCAGGGCGGACGCTGGAATCTGATCGGTACGCATCCCGCCGGATCTTGAATCTGGCACATCCAAGCTGTGGCGGCTGCAGTTCGCAGCCGCCTGTATGAATTGAACAGGGATTGAAGAGTGCCAAGCGAAAAGCAAGCGGATATCCGCGCGATCAAGACTTTGATCATCGCCGGATGGACCGGTCAAAACGTTGTGGCGCTGGAGGCGCACATCAAGGAACTTGAGGCCCTCGGCGTGCCGCGCCCGAAAAGCGTGCCGATTTTCTACCGCGTCGCAGCCTCGCTGCTGACCAATGATGATGAGATCGAGGTCATGGGCGACAAATCCAGTGGCGAAGTCGAGTACGTCCTTTACGCGCTTGATGACGGCCTCTGGATTGGCGTTGGCTCGGACCATACCGACCGCAAGGCTGAGACAATCGGTGTGACACTCTCGAAGCAGATGTGCGGCAAGCCGGTTGGTCCGCAGCTCTGGCGATATGACGATGTCGCCCCTCACTGGGATCGACTCGTGCTGAGGTCATTCGTTCATATCGGTAAAGAGCGCAGGCTTTATCAGGAAGGCCCGGTTACAACGATGCGTTCGCCGGAGCAACTGATCGGGCTGTACGCGGGAGGCAAGGCACTTGCGGCGGGCACTGCGATGTTCTGCGGAACCTTGGCCGTTCAGGGCGGCATTGCGCCGGCGCGAGTTTTCGAAATGGAGCTCGAGGATCCGGTGTTAAGTCGCAAGCTCACCCACAGCTACAAGATACTGTCACTGCCAAACGAAGGTTGAAAAGGAGATTGTCATGGGTTTTGACAAAGGCCATCACGAATTTCACACGATCGACATGAACGATGGCTGGCACGCCGTGCCGGGCTATCCGCCTGGATTTCATGAAAAAATTCTTGCGGGTTTACTCGAAGAGAAGAACAAGCGTGGAAACAGAACAAGGTTGTTGCGGATCGAAGCCGGTGCGTTTTCGACAAAGCCTTTCGTCCACGAATATTGGGAAGAAGTGTTTCTTCTGTCCGGCGATCTGATCGTCGGCAACGATGCCCAGGGGAAGGGTGGGGAGCCGTTTGAAAATTACACTTATGCGGTCCGTCCACCTGGCGTCTATCACGGACCGTTCACGTCAAAGGGCGGGTGTCTACTCCTGGAGACGCATTTCTATGGCGAGGGGAAATAGGCGATGGCGGGAACGGCATCGCGTCTCTCGGTCAAGCCGGCTGTTGCACTTTCACTTCGCGACCGCGCCTATGCGGAAATCAAGCGACGCATCAACCGCCTGGAGTATCAACCGGGAGCCTATTTGAACGAGGCGCAGATCAGCGAGGAACTTGGATTTGGCCGCACGCCGGTCCATCAGGCGCTCGACCGGCTGATGATGGAAGGAATGGTTCGCGTCATGCCGCGAAAAGGCGTGATCGTGCAGCCGATATCCCTCGACGAAGTGCTGCAAATTGTCGACGCGCGGTTGGTCAACGAGTCCCATTGCGTGGCGCTCGCGGTCGAGCGGGCCACCAGCAATGATATTGTGCGCATGCGGCGAACACTGCAGGGGGCGCCCACGCTCATACGCGTGCGAGACCGCGAAGGTCTGATGAACCTTGACCGCTCGTTTCATAGCCGGATATCCGACGCTGCGCGAAATCCGGTGCTTGCCGACATCCTGACGTCGCTGCACGAGCGGTCATTGCGCTTCTGGTTCATTTCACTTAGCGACGACCTGCAACTGCGTCGGGTCAATGACGAACACCGCGCGATTCTGGATGGTATCGCCGCCCGCGACCGGAAGGCCGCGGGCGACGCGATGCGAACCCATATCGATTCGTTTCGAAAAAATATCACTCGCTCGATTTGAATATCTTGATTGGAGTTTCTCGTCTTTCTCATTGCGCGATCGTGGCTTTTGGCCGACCAACGTCCCGATCTGTCGCGCGTTGATTGAAAGGCCCGGAAGAGCGAGCTCCTCCATCATCTGCTTACAAATTATCCGCAGCGGCAAATGTGGCTCAAGGTGCTCGACGCATTCGACATAGTTCTGGTCTCGAAGGTCGGGAAGTTGCGCAAGCGCGAGAGCGCCGCACCAGGGCGGCGGCGCAATCCGAATCATACGGCTACAGGTTCTTGGCGTATTCCCGGTTCACCTTCTTGAGCTTCTGGTCGGTGCCGTAGGCGTAATGCTTCGACATGTCGGGTGAGAAGCGGCTCGCCTCCGGCTTGCGGCCAAGCGCCTCGGCCAGCGCCCGAATGTGATGCGGACCGGCGCCGCAGCAAACGCCGAGATAGTTAACGCCCATTTGATACGCGTCGCGGCCGAACTCGCTGATTTCGTAGCGCGTGACCTGGAACGGATCGAGCGCCACGGGAAATGAGCGGCCGTCCGGAATGCAATGCGCGCATTCCGGGTCCTTCTCGGTCAGCGATTCGAATGTCGGTTCATTGGTCGTTGTGCGGTATGGCACCGGCAACGCGGCGACGTGGATCGACACCGCTTTGCGGATTTCCTCGACGAACGGCATCATGGTCTTGATGCCGCGAATGCAGTTGAGACCCACCACATCGGCGCCGCGCTGCTCGATTTTCTTCGCGGCCTCGGCGGGCTTTGTTCCGTCGCGCATGGTGCCGTGCCGGTGAAGCGCGAAGGTCACCACCGACGGCAGCTTGGTTTGCTTGATCACGTCGAGGGCGATCTCCGCTTCGCCCAGCCATGAGATGGTTTCGGCGACGATGAAATCGACCCCGGCATCGACCGCCCAGCCGACCTGCTCTTCGAAAATCGCGCGAATCTGCCGGTCGGCTTCCGGGTTGTTCGGCTCATATAAATTCGTGTTGCAGATATTGCCGGCGACCAGCGCGTCACCCTCGGCGGCGACCTTCTTCGCAATTGCTAAAGCCTGCCGGTTCATCGGCTCCAGGTCGCTCTCGCGGCCGATCAGGCGAAGCTTTTCGCGATGCGCGTAATAGGTGAAGGCCTCGATGACGTCGGAGCCGGCGCGCAGAAAATCGCGATGCAGGTTCTCGACCTGCTCGGGAAAGTCGAGGACCACTTCCGGCACGTAAGCGCCGGCCTGGAGATAACCGCGCCGTTCGAGCTCGAAAAGGTATCCCTCGGCGCAAATCACCGGTCCGGATGCAAGACGATCGATCAGGCCTTTTTTATTCATCGGATACCCCTAATTCACCAGTTCCAGAGTGTTCACCTTGCGCGGTGCGGTGGCGGCAGGCTTTGCGGCGTATGCGTTCAACTTGCCGACGTACCAATCGCAGAAATCCTTGAGCATAAATTCCGACGGGGCATAGGGCCCCGGCTGATAGGCGCTCGACAGGAGACCGCGATGATTGTTCTCCACGAGGCGGCGATCCTGATCGTTGGTTGTGCGCCATACTTCGGTAAGCCGCTCGACATCATAATCGACGCCTTCGACCGCATCCTCGTGCACAAGCCAGGTCGTGCGCAACGCCGTTTGGTTGGCGGACAAAGGCAGCACCCGAAAATGGATGATGTGGTCCGACAGAAAATGATTCCAGTTGTTGGGCGCGCAAAACATACGCACCGAGCCGAGCTCCGGTTCGGTAAGGTCACCGAGCAGCTTGTTGCAGGCTAATTTGCCGTCGGTGGTGAAGGACACTGTGCCGTCATGGAAAGGAAGCCGGGTGCAGCGAAATCCGGCGCCCTCGACCAGCCGATAGGGCAACTTGAGCTTGTCCCATTTCGTGGTCGAACGCTCCAGTAAGTCTTTTTGCGCGGGCGTCCGGGCGTGATCGTGCGGCTCAAATTCAACAAACGTCGTCAGTAATTCGGGGTGATTGGCGGCGCAGTGATAACATTCGCGATTGTTTTCGATAACAAGCTTCCAATTGGCCTGCTCGACGGTCGTCGTCGTGAATGCGACCTTGGCGCGATCCAGCCGGTGCGGCGCGATATACGGCTTAACGGCGGCGCGATAACGATCCAGCGAGGGCGGGGCGTCGGCAAGCGAGATGTAGATCATCCCGCAAATGACCTCGACGGGCGCCGGCTTGAGGCCAAAGGCGGATTTGTCGAAATCCGCCGGCATTTGCCGCGCATTGCGAAGCCGCCCGTCGAGCTCGTAGACCCATTGATGGTACGGGCAAACGAGACGCTTGGCGTGACCGGCTTCCTTCAGGCAGATGCGCGAGCCGCGATGGCGGCATGTATTGTGGAAGGCGCGCACCTCGCCTTCAGAGCCGCGCAACACAATGACCGACGCGGCGCCAATCTCGAAAGTGAGATAGTCGCCAGGCGTTTTGATCTCGCAGGTGTTGCCGACGAACAGCCATTCGCGCGCGAAAACCGAAGCTAGATCGGCGTCGAAAATGTCATCGCTGGCGTAGAAGGCCTGCGGCAATGAATAGCCGGGCCGGTAGTCGTCGAGCAGCGCGCGCAGACGGTCGCCAGACATCGCGGATCCGTTGAAGGTCGTCCGCCGCCTTATCGCAAACCGTTCCGCGGCTGGAATCGCAAAATCCGACATGAAGCATCGGTATTGCGACGAGACGGGAGGAGTGGTGATATGTTTCGGACATGAGTAACGCCGCCTTGGCCGGGCCGAGTGAATCGCCCGAAATCTTCGTTTTTTTGCTGGTCCCAGGCCTTTCGATGATGGGCCTGGCGTGCGCGATCGAGCCATTGCGGTCGCTCAATCGGCTGCTGGGCCGCGAGGCCTACCGGTGGCGTCTCGCAAGCCTTGACGGCGCTCCGGTTGAAGCCTCGAACGGAATCGCACTGCCGACAATTTCACACGCCGAAGCGCTGGTGGGAGCGCATAGACTGTTTGTGTGCGAAAGCATGCGCATTCAGGAGTTGGATGAGAAACGCTACCTGACGATCTTGCGCCAGACGGCAAGGCGCGGCATCGGGGTCGGCGCGCTGTCCACGGGGACCTATCTGCTGGCGCGAGCCGGACTGCTGAACGGTTACCGCTGCACCATCCATTGGGAAAACCGCTCGGCGTTTCGCGAGGCTTTCCCTGAAGTCGATTGCACCAACAAGATTTATGAGATCGACCGCGATCGCGTTACCTGCTCGGGCGGCACCGCGGCGATGGACATGATGTTGCACCTGATCGCAGATCGGCACGGGGCGGAACTGGCGCGCGGCGTTGCCAACCAGTTCCAGTATGAGCGCATCCGCGACGAACGGGAGGACCAACGGGGCGGCCGCCTCGACGTCCTGAGCCGTATGCCGGAAAAAGTGCAACAGGCTATCGGCATCATGCAACGAAATATTGAGAACCCGTTGCCGCTTCCCGATATCGCCAAACGTGTCGGTCTGAGCCCGCGGCAGCTCGAACGCCTGATGCTCGGTCATACCGGGCAGTCGCCGTTGCGGCTCTACATGCAGTTGCGGATCGAGCGTGCCCGGGAGCTACTGATCACATCAAACCGGCCGGTTATCGATGTGGCCGTGCGGGCCGGGTTTACCTCCACGTCGCATTTTTCGGGGTGGTACAAGCGGATCTACGGGGTACGTCCGTCGGAAATGCGAGCCGGCGCCGCGCCACCGGTACGGATATTGCCGGCAACGCGCGGTCGCAATCGGGCATGATCATGTCGTATTTCTGACAGGCACCGTGCGGCGCTTTGCCATGATGAGGGGATAAGGACCGATGCGGCTGGTAGGGGAGTGAGCTTGCAGACGATCCACTTCATCTTGGCCAACCTGCCGGTGATCTGGCACCGCACGGTCGAGCACGTCTTGCTCGTGAGCGTCGCCGTCTCAATCGCGATTGTGACGGGCGTCACCATCGGAATCCTGATCACACAAAGCAAGGCGGCCGCCGATCGCGTGCTCTACGCCGCTTCTGTCATCATGACGATTCCATCGATCGCGCTGTTCGGCATCCTCATTCCCATTCTCTCGGTGATCGGACAGGGGATCGGGTATCTGCCGGCGGTGATCGCGCTGATTCTCTATTCGCAACTGCCGATCATCAGGAACACCTACACCGCGATCATGAATGTCGATCCTGCGCTGCGCGAAGCGGCGCGCGGGATGGGCATGACCACCATCCAGCGCCTGCGCGATGTCGAGTTGCCGATTGCGCTTCCGGTCATCATCAACGGCGTGCGCAACGCGGTCGTGCTAAACATCGCCATCGCCGCTATCGCAACCTATATCGGCGCCGGGGGGCTCGGCACATTCATCTCGCGCGGGATTTCGCAGACGGACGTTCGCCAGTTGATCACCGGCGCGCTGGCGGTCAGCCTGCTGGCGATCATCGCCGATTTTTCACTGCTGGCGCTGCAGCGAGCGCTCACTTCACCAGGATTGAGGGACGCATGATCCGGCTCGAACGCGTCAGCAAGGTTTTCGCCAGCATCATCGCCGTCGACAGCGTCGACATGGAAGTGCCCGCGGGCGCCGTCTGCGTGCTGCTCGGCCCGTCGGGTTGCGGCAAGACCACGACGATGAAGATGATCAACCGCCTGATCCCGCCGTCGTCGGGAAAGATTTTCGTCGACGGACGCGATACCGCCTCGGTTGACGATGTCATGCTGCGGCGCTCGATCGGTTATGTGATCCAGCAGATCGGCTTGTTTCCAAACAAGACCGTCGAAGACAATATCTGCGTCGTGCCGGATCTTTTGGGCTGGGACCGCGGCAAATCGCGCAAGCGAGCCGCCGAGCTTCTCGAGATGGTCAATCTGCCGCCGGCGACATTCCTCAAGCGCTATCCAAAGGAATTGTCGGGCGGCCAGCAGCAGCGCGTCGGTGTGGTGCGGGCGCTCGCGGCTGATCCGCCGGTCTTGCTGATGGACGAGCCGTTTGGCGCCATTGATCCGATCAATCGCGAGGTGATCCAGGACGAATTCATCAAATTGCAGGCAGAGCTGAAGAAAACCATCGTTTTTGTCAGTCACGATATCGACGAGGCGGTCAAGATGGCGTCGCATATCGCGATCTTCCGCGACGGACGCCTGATCCAATACGACACGCCGAACAATATCTTGGCAAATCCGGTCAACGCCTTCGTCGCCGATTTCGTAGGCGGTGACAGAACGCTGAAGCGGCTGCGCCTGGTCAAGGTTGCCGACGCCATGATGAGCAACGCGGCGAGCGTGCGGGCCGAGGATCCGTTGGATGTCGCGGTCGGCCGCATGGAGGACAACGGCCATGTCTCGATCGTCATGGTCGGCCCGCGCGGCCGCGCGCGTGGTATGATCCGCATCGAGAAAGCGCGCGACACCAAGGGAACCGTCGGCGAGCATGTCGAGGCGCTGCCTGGGGTCATCAATGTCAAGGATGATCTCCGCAACGCCGTGTCCATGATGTTTACCCACGGCGTAACCTGGCTCGCCTGCGTCGACGATGACGGCTTCTACAAGGGTTACATCAATCAACGCAGCATCACCCAGCTGCTCGGCGCAAGCTACGCGAGCTAGCGATGATAACAACGGCCTCACTGCGAAGCCCGGCGCGCCTACTCTTTTTGCTCGGGATATTCCTGGCCGGCGCCTATCTCCAGGCGCGGGGAGTGTTGCCCGCGCTCGTCAAGTACTGGCCGGACATCGTTTACCTGTCGCGTCAGCACATCAAGCTTGTGCTGATTTCCGGCTCGATCGCCATTGCGATCGCGCTGCCGCTCGGCATCATCCTGACGCGCCCCGCCATTCGCCCTTATGCCAGCGCCATCACCCAATTCGTCAATCTCGGAACGACAATTCCGACCTTGGCGATCCTCGCCCTGTCGATGTCGATTCTCGGCATTGGCGCGCCCTCCGCGATATTCGGTCTAGTGATGCTGACCTTATTGCCGATCGTGCTCAATACGGTCGCCGGCTTGCGCATGGTTCCGATGTACCTGATCGAGGCGGCGCGGGGCATGGGCATGACGAACATGCAAATCCTGTTCAGGGTGGAACTGCCGAACGCGATGTTCGTCATCCTCGCCGGACTGCGCACCGCGCTCGCCATCAATGTGGGCACCGTGCCGCTCGCCTTTTTGATCGGCGCCGGCGGCCTCGGCGAGCTCATCTTTACCGGCATCGACTTGATGGAGCCAAGCCTGTTGCTCGCGGGAGCCATTCCAACTGCGCTTCTCGCGATCCTTGTCGATTACCTTGTCGGCCAGTGCCAGTATTGGCTGGTCCCGCGGGGCGTCAATCCGTTGCGGTAACGCAGCGGCCAAGAAACCAGCAAAAAGGGGAAACCTATGCGTGCATACAGTCTAGTGAAAAGCGCTCTCGTCGTTGCCACGCTGGCCGCCGGCCTAGCGTCTGCTTCCGCGCAGACTATCGTTGTCGGCGGCACGAACTTCACCGAGCAGCAATTGATGTCGGAGATGACGACGCAATTGCTCACGGCCAAAGGCTTTAAGGTTGACAAGCGTGCCGGGCTTGGCACTGCGCCGTTGCGCCAGGCGCTGGAGGCCGGGCAGGTCGATCTCTATTGGGAATACACCGGCACGTCGCTGATCACCTTTAATAAAGTCACGGAAAAGATGGACGCGGCTGCGACCTATAAGCGCGTCAAGGAGCTCGATGGCGCCAAAGGGCTGGTCTGGCTCAATCCATCAAAGGCCAACAACACCTACGCGCTGGCGATGCGCAAGTCCGATGCCTCCGCCAAGGGCATCAACAGCCTGTCGGATCTCGCTGCCAAGGAGAAGTCCGGCCAGCATTTGAAGTTCGGCTGTAACGCCGAATTTTACGCCCGGCCGGACGGGTTAACACCGTTGCAGGCTGCCTATGGCTTTGAGTTCGGCCGCGAGAATATCGTTCGCATGGATACCGGCCTCGTCTATGCCGCCTTGCGCGACTCTCAGGTCGACGTCGGGCTTGTGTTCGCGACGGACGGACGTATTCCGGCCTTCGATTTCGTCGTGCTCAAGGACGACAAGGGATTTTTCCCGAGCTACGCGCTGACCCCGGTCGTTCGCAAGGAAACACTCGACAAGAATCCGAAGCTGGCGGATATCCTCAACAGCCTTTCCGCCAAGCTGGATGACGCCACCATGGCAAAGTTGAACGCCATGGTGGATGTGGAAAAGAAGACGATCGAGGAGGTGTCCACCAGCTTCCTCAAGTCGCAGGGCTTGGTGTGATCGAACGCGCGGCGTGGAGCGGGGACGTCCTCCGCTCCATGCCTTCCGCGTTGTGGAAAGGACAACATCGGGTCACGCGCCGCATGCCAATGGTCCGTGGTCATCTTTGATTTTGCCGGGCGCAAGCGGATATGCAGGATCATACCTTGGCCGCGTGCACGACGGTCCAGCCCATTGAATTCATCCATAACCTGCGCTTCGAGGAGTTGCCACCCGACGTCGTGGCAATCGCGAAACGCTGCCTGCTCGATCTGGTCGGGGTCGCGGCGAGCGGTGTGCAAACCCAGCTCTCGCGCATCGCGCGCGACTTTGCCGTCGGCCAGATGGGGACGGCAGGCTCCGGCGTGCGTATCATTTTCGATGGCCGCCGCGCCGGTCCCACTGGCGCAGCCTACGCCGGCGCTTCCACCATCGATGCCTTTGACGGCCACGACGGGCATCGCCTGACCAAAGGCCACGCCGGCGTCGCCCTGCTCCCGGCATTACTCGCATTCGCCGAGGGGCCGAAACGGTTGGACGGTTGCGAATTCATCGCAGCGCTCGTGCTCGGTTATGAGACCGCCATCCGCGCGGGGATAGCGTTGCACGCCACAACGCTGGACTACCATACGTCGGGCGCGTGGAACGCCTTGGGCTGCGCGGCGATCGGCGCCAGAGTTCTCCAGCTCGACGAAAATGTCACGCGTCACGCGCTTGGTATTGCCGAATATCATGGCCCCCGCAGTCAGATGATGCGCTGCATCGATTACCCGACCATGGTGAAGGACGGCTCCGGCTGGGGCGCTCTCGCCGGCGTCTCCGCGGCCTGCCTGGCGGCGGATGGGTTTACCGGCGCGCCAGCCTTGCTGATCGAAAGCGAAGCGGCGGCGCCGGTGTGGAGCGATCTCGGACGGCAATGGGAAATCGGGCGGCAATATTTCAAGCCGCACCCGGTGTGCCGTTGGGCGCAACCCGCCATGCAGGCGGTTGCCAATCTGATGGCGCAATATCAACCGGCCCGCGAAGACATCGTATCAATCGAAATCCGCACCTTCGCCGAGGCGGTTCGTCTGGGAACGCGACTGCCTCGGAATACGGAAGAGGCGCAATACGCGATCGGCTTTCCTGTCGCCGCGATCGTGGCGCGTGGTCAGATCGGCGTCGCCGAACTCGGCGATGCGGGTCTGAATGATCCTAACGTCCAAGAAATGCTGCGGCGCATTCGGCTGGTCGAAAACAAGTCCTTCAGCGACCGGTTTCCGCAGGAACGCTTGGCGATCGTGGGTATCGAAATGAAAAACGGTGAGCGGTTGGTGTCGCCGCCGACCGCCGCCCGCGGCGACCCGGAAGATGCACTGCCGGATCGTGAGATGCTTTCGAAATTTCGCATGCTCGCGACCGGATTGTCGCCCGGGCGCCGCTCAGCGATCGAGCAGAGCGTCAGCGCTCTCGACTCTGACCGAGACGCACTATCCGCCTTGATGGATGCGGTTCTCGCGCCCGTCTGAAAACGCCCGCGCTCAGGCCTTGAGCCGCAGCCCCTCCGGATCGAATAGCGGCCGCGGCAATCGGCGCGCCGGACGGCTCTCGCCGACAATCTCGATGGTGAAGTCGTCGTCGTGATCGGTGAATTCCGAGAAGACGTAGCCCATGGCGATCGATTGGTCGTTGGTGGGTGAATAGCCGCCGGACGTAACCCAGCCGGCCACCTTGCCACCGCACAAAATCGGCTCGTCGCCGAACGCGTCGGCACCGTTTGCGTCCACTGCGAATTTCGCCAGGGTCATCGGCGGCGTTTCGTTCGAGAGCCGGACTACGGCGTCACGACCAATGAAGTCGCCTTTGTTCATCGCGATCAGGCGATCCATGCCGGCCTCGCGCGGCGTATAGATCGGCCGGTATTCGCGCGCCCAGGAGCCGTAGCCCTTTTCCAGACGCATGGCGTTGAGCGCGCGAGCGCCGAACAGGCCGATGTTTTGAGGCTGACCTACGGCAAGAAGCGCGTCTAACAGCGCGCGCTGATGCTCCGGCTTTACCCAGATTTCATAACCGAGATCGCCGGTAAAGCTGATGCGCGCGACCAGTGCCGGGACAAGGCCGACTTCCATCCGGCGGATCGACAGGAACGGGAACGCGGCGGTCGAGAGGTCGTCACTGACCAATTGCGCCAGGACATCGCGGGATTTCGGCCCAGCCACGGTGAGGCCGACAAGGTCGGTGCCGAGCGCCTTAATCGTCACGTCAGAGGGCGGCAGATGCCGCTCGAACCAGCGCATATGGTAATGCTCGGCGACGCCGGCACCGATGATGAAAAACTCGCGATCGGCGAGTTTTGCCACGGTGAAATCGCCGATGATCTTGCCGGCATCATTGAGCATCGGATTGAGCGCGATGCGTCCTGGTTTCGGGATGCGCCCGGCCAAGATGCGCGAGAGGAAATTTTCCGCGCTAGCACCGGTCACTTGATACTTCGCATAAGTCGATATTTCCATAAGACCGGCATTGGTTCGCGCATTCCGCACCTCGTCGAGCATCGGCTCGAATGCGTTGGTGCGCTCGAAGCCCCATTGCTCAGTGTGGTCGGTGCCGGTCGGCGCGTACCACGTCGCATATTCAAGGCCGTACGCTGCGCCGAACACCGCGCCTCGCTGCGCCAGCTCGTCGTAGATCGGCGTCGTCTTGACCCTGCGGGCGGCGGGCAATTCTTCGTTCGGAAATCGCACGCGGAAACGGCGGGAATAGTTCTCGCGCACCTTGGCGTTGGT
>JBPCQM010000089.1:0-39519 GCA_050998115.1 Pseudolabrys sp.
AACAGCCACGCGCGCAACGCATTCAATTGCCGCAACGTGGCCGGATGATAAAACGCCAACAGGTCGTCGCGTTCGATTTGCCCAGCATCCCACGGGATTTGACGAAGACGTTTTGCTACTTCATCGAGACGTGGAGGATTAAGGCGTGGTCGCGCCAGCAAAACCGAGAGCGGATTGATGTCGTTGCCGACGACCCTGCGGTTCATCAGCCCGGCCTGAATCGGCGTCGTGCCTCGCCCCATGAAGGGGTCGTAAACGGTGTCGCCTTCCGCCGTTAGGCGCGCGATGAAGAACTCCGGAAGCTGCGCCTTGAAACAGGCACGGTAGGACACCTCATGCAGCGAATGCGCCTGCCGCTGGCCCGCCGTCCAAAACTCGTTGACGAAGTACGGAATCCCCGCCTCGACGAGCCGGCGAGTCTGGGCGCCGAATTCACGGAATTGGCGGATTTCGTCAAAGAAAGACTTGCCGGCCCCTTTGGTTGGGCGCCGGGCCGCCGCGGCGCCAGATCGCGGCCGGCCAAAAAGCGGCAGCGGCTCGAAAGGCTCGATGGGTGCAGAACGAGATGGCCGCACAGTTTTTCCTGTTCACGATGAACCGCAAGATGCCACAATGATTCGGGTAGCCAACGCAAAGCAGGTGAGAGGCCATTCCCATGCGCACATTGTTACGCCACCAGGCATTGTTAGCGCTGATTTCACCGCTCGTTCTCCCCATTACCAGCGCCCTCGCGCTCGACCTCAACTCCTTCCGCGCCCAGCACGGACGGCCGGCGCTGTCTTATAGCGCGGGGCTCGCCGGGCTCGCCTACCAGCAGGCGAACGCCATGGCGGGCCGCGGGCGCATCGACCACAGGGACTTCCGCGCGCGAATCGGCGCCTCGATCGGCTCGACCCACGCCGAGAACGTCTCGTATGGCTGCGCCGACGAAGACTGCGCAATCCGCCAATGGGCGCGCTCCGGCGGCCACCGCAACAACATGCTGCGCGGCGACGTGTCGGCGTATGGCATTGCGTCGGCTGTGGGGGACAATGGCCGCAAATATTGGGCTCTCGAACTTGGCGGGGAATGATGCTCGTTTCCCGGGCGCGGCGCAGCGTGAACCATAAGCGCGTTTACGCGCGTCGTTGACGCGCTATGGCGCAGAACCGGGACCCGGTTATTTTTCGAAGCTGCGCCCCGGATCAGCGGCGCACCGCGGCGCAAGGGCTACGCGCTGCACCGCATCCGGGGAACGTGAGCCCCTCACGCCGAAGGCGGTTTCTTCTCCAGCATCAATTGGCCCTTCTGCCCGATCACCCGCTGCGCTGCGTGGGCGAAGCGCGCCAGCAGCCAAGGCAGCGTCACCTCAAGCCGCACGTGGTCATCGCGCACGTCGATGGTGCCGGCGGCGCGCTGGCCGAGCGAACGCGCCGCGAAAGTGAGCCGGTCGCCGTCCCATCGCTCCTCCTCGAGCGTGAGCAGGGCAGCGAACTCGTTGCGGGCGCGGCCGAGCCCGGCCTTGATGCGGCGCGCCGCCTCGTCCTTGCCGAGCCGGTGGGGCAGATTGACGATCAGCGGCGGCGACATGGCGGCTTCCTCACGCGGTCCGGCGTGGAGCGCATGTAGGCACGAACCGGCCCGGCGAAAGGGCCGGTTGCGAAATCCGGCGTCCCGGGCGCGACGCAGCGTAACGGTGCGACGCAGAACCGGGACTGTTCCGCTCTCCGCGCTCACGAAGGCCCCGGACCAGCGGCGCATCACGAAGACGTGCCGCGCCGCATCCGGGGAACGCAGCCGTGCGTGATCCCCGGGTCAAGCGCCCGGAGATGATGACGAAGGGCCGACGGGCTTCTTCTTGTCGACCTCGAACTGCGCCTCCTTGCCGCAGTCGAGGCATTTGTAGGTGTGGCGCATCTTGTCTGGCTGCTCGGGGATCGGCTCCACGGTCTGGATGCTCATGGTGCCGCCGCAGTCGCATTGCACGAAGGCGTCGGTCCGGCTCGGGATTTTGGGGAGCATACTTGCCTCGATGTGAACTTGATCCGTCATCCTGAGGTGGCCGCGCAGCGGCCCTGGAAGGATGGACGGGCAAGGCGCTGAAACGTCCGGGCCGTCGCCCTTCGAGGCTCGCGGAGCCTGTCATCGGGCCGCGCTTCGCGCGGACCCGTTGGCTCGCACCTCAGGGTGACGGGTCGAAGCTAATACGGCTTGTCCCCGACGATGGTGCAGCGGCGCATCACGCGGATGTATTTCGATTCGTCGAAGCCGGTAGCGCGGTGCAGGGTGCAGCGGTTGTCCCACACCATGCACTCGCGCGGCTGCCAGACGTGCGAATAGATGTTCGACGGCGGCGTGGTCAGCAGGTTGATCTGCTCGATCAGCGCGCGGCCCTCGTCGTACGGCATCCCCTCGATCGATTCGGCGTGGTCGCCCAGAAAGATCGCCTTGCGGCCGGTCTCCGGATGGGTGCGCACGATCGGGTGCGGCACCGGCGGCACCGTGGCCGACTGCGAGGCCGTGAGCGGATCCTCGCCGTGGCGGCGCGCCCGCGAGAACGTGAAATTGTGGATGGCGTTTTTGCCCTCGATCTTCTTCTTGATGTCGGCCGGCAGCAGCTCGTAGCCGGCATACATGTCGGCGAATTGCGTCTCGCCGCCTTGACCCGGCGGCGGCAATTCTTCGGAATACATCATGGTCGCCTGCCCGGTGCGCTCCCGCCAGGAGCCGTCGGTGTGCCAATACAGCGTGCCTTTGTCGGGGTGCTTGCCGCTCGGTTTGCCGTCGCTGTCCTTGTTGGACAGCATGTAGATTTCCGGGTGCGCCTTATAGCCGTGATACTGGTCGAGCACGTGAACCTGCACCTCGCCGAAATTCCTGGCGAATGCGACCTGGGTCGCCGGCGGCAGATCGACATCGCGGAACAAAATCAACTCGTAGTCGAGGAAAGCCTCATAGACCTTCACGAACAAGGCCGGCGACACCGCCTGCTCCAGCGTGATGCCCGTGATCTCGCAGCCGAGTGCGGGATGCAACGGCGTCACCTGGAACGGCCAGTCGCGCAAAGAACCTGACTTGCGCTGGGATTTCAGCTGAGCTTGGGCCATCAAAACCTCCCGGTTCGGCTGTCGCGCCGAATTGCCCAATTATGGCAGTCCCGGCCCCAGCTTCCTAGGCCCGTCAGCCCGCTTGCGCCGGCCAACCCGCTTTGCTGAGATGGCCGGAACCTAAGTGGCGCGGCCGCGCTTATTGTGCGGTGGCGGCACTGCCTGGGTTTAGGAAAAATGTCATGATGAAGCGTGGGAGCGGGTGGCTGATCGCGGCATTGGCGGTGGCCGGCGTTTTGGCGGCCGCGCCGGCAAAGGCGTCGCTCCTCATCACCATCGACAAATCGATCCAGCACATGACCGTCGAGCAGGACGGCCTGCCGATGTTCAACTGGCCGGTTTCGACCGGCATCGCCGGGCGCGACACGCCGTCGGGCGACTACAAGCCGTTCCGCATGGAGAAGGACCACTACAGCGTCGAATGGGACGACGCGCCAATGCCGAATTCGATTTTTTTCAGCCAGACCGGCCACGCCATCCACGGCAGTTTCGCGGTTAAGCAGCTCGGCACGCCGGCCTCGCACGGCTGCGTACGGCTCGCGCCGCAGAACGCCGCGGCCTTGTTCAAGCTGGTCAAGCAGGAAAAGATGGCGAACACCCGGGTGGTGGTGAAAGGCGACATCCCGATCACGGCGCCGCCGCCGGTCGCGGCGCGCCCGCAGCGACCGGCGCCGGTCGCGTCCGCGGCTATCGATGACACCGACGAAGGCGTTACCGGCGCGCCGTCCCACACCGCCAAGCAACGCGCCCGCGATCTTGCGATCGAGCGCGCGCAGCAGGAGCGTGACGGCGGCCGCGACAACCTCGCTGCTTCCGATGCGCGCTACTACTACGACCGTCAGGGCCGGCGTTATCTGGTGATCGGCCGCGACTCGCGCGGTCTCCAGGTGGTGCCGGCGGACCAGGAGCAGATGTATCGGCGTTCGCCGCGTCTGTTCAACTGGAACTGACGGAACTGTCGCGCGCGCGGAGCGCATCGCCGTGAATCTGTCGCTGCGAAAACGTTCGCCATGATGCGCAAGCTCGCCTCCGGCCAGTACCGGCTCTACTCGCGCAAGACGAACCCGAAAACGCACAAGCGCCGCAACCTCGGCACTTTCAGCACGCAAAAAGCCGCCGAAAAGCACGAGCGCGAGGTGCAGTATTTCAAGCGCCACTGAGGAATTTTCTCAGTGGCCAACGCCAAGCTGGTCCTCGCCGCGGTCGAGGATCAACGGCACAATCAAGTCCTCTTCGTCGTCGAGATGCCGGCGCAAGCCGGCAACCAAGTCGCCGCTCGCTTTCGCATAATCGTCGCCGGCGTGCGTGAGCGCGTCGGCGTCGCCGCGCACCGCACGCAGCAACGCGTTGGCCGCCGTCACCGACGCTCGCCCCTCATGCCGCGCGCCGTGGTCGTTTTCCAATACGTCGAAGCCGCGTGCCAAGATTTTCATGGCCCGACCAGGTATCGTGCGGATATTTCTCGATCAACGCGCGCAAATCCGCCGGCCAGCCCTGGCGCTGCGCCAAAGTCAGCGCGGCGGTCTCGGTTTGCGTGGCTGTTTTGATGGTCACTGGCGCTAGATAGGCATTGCGCGTCAGGGCGCAAATGGCAAAAGGTTGCGCGAGGAGCCCATGCCGCCAACCACTATGGCCCGCCTGACCGGCGACGAGGCCAGGATCCGCCGGGTCGCTGCACTGGTCGGCGAAAGCGTCGAAGGCGCCGTCACCGCCGCCTTCGAATCCGCCGATGGCGGCTGGGCCGCTGAGCTGCATTTTTCGAACCCCCCCGATCAATCTTCCTTGCGCGCGCTGGTGGCGAGCGCCGGCGGCGATGCGGCGGCGGGCCCCCTGCAGTTCGAGACCGTCCATGAACGCGACTGGGTGGCCGCCAGCCTGGCCGGCTTGAGCCCGATCAAGGCCGGCCGTTTTGTCGTGCACGGCGCGCACGACCGCGCGCGCGTCGCGCCGAATGCCATCGGTATCGAGATCGAAGCCGCGCTGGCCTTCGGCACCGGCCATCACGGCACCACCCGGGGTTGCCTGCTGGCGCTGGACGGGTTGGTGAAGCGGCGGCAGTATTGTCGCCGTCACCCTGAGGCGCGAGCCTCGAAGGGCGACGGCCCCGGTCTCAAGGCAATTGGCCGTTCATCCTTCGAGGGCCGCCACCGTAGCCAAGTATACGCAGGCTATGCCTGCTATCGGCGGCTACCTCAGGATGACGGTTCAAGGTTCGCGGCTCCCCGCATTCTCGACGTCGGCACCGGTTCCGGCGTGCTGGCGATAGCGGCGGCGAGGCTATTTCACCGCCGCGTCGTCGCCACCGACATCGATCCCGTCGCGGTAGCCGCGGCGAAATCGAACGCGCGGCTCAACCGCGCCGCGACGCTGGTCAACCTGTCACGCGCGAACGGCACGCACAGTGTGCGCGGCCGCTTCGATCTGATCTTCGCCAATATCTTGCTCGGCCCCCTGCTGCGCATGGCGTATCCGCTGGCGCGGCTCAGCGCGCCGGGCGGCCATGTCGTGTTGTCCGGACTGCTGCCATCACAGGCCAATGCCGTTCTGGCAGCCTACCGCGCGCAGGGTTTCGCGCTTGAACGGCGAATTCTGCTTGACGGCTGGATCACCTTGCTGCTGCGGCGGCCCAAACGAAAACCGCCCCAGCCAAGGCCGGGGCGGTTTGCGTAACGCGCCGGTCGCGAGCGATTAGCGCCAGCGAAACGGCTCGTCGCCTTCGGTAAACAGATGACGATGCAGCTCAAGCTCGCGATGAGCTTGCTTCAACCGCGCGTCCATCATCGCGACCATGAGGCGAGCGAAAAAGCCCGGAGCTTGCTTGCTCGTTTTGGTCTTTGTTTTCGTCTTTCGGACGCGGGCCGCATTGCGGGCGACGCCATAAGTCACTGCAACCATTTAAGTCTCCTTCTATTGCAACGCAACATAGGAGTTTAAGGCGAATGGAACCACCCGTAAGAACGCATAGGAGCCCAATGATTCCCGTATGATTCGTTTAACTCAAGGGTAAGGTTCATTACGGTCTTTTGTCGCATTTGATGCGCTGCACAAATGCAAACCACCGGAGTTATTTTTGTCGCCGAGCAAGCGGCAAACGCTCAAATCTTCTCCTCGCCCAACGCGCCAGGCGCAGGCCGCGTTGCCGCGCCGTAGCACCGTCCCTAGAGTGCGACCGCATGTCCGGCGCGCGCTTCCAGGAATTCGACGACAGCAACGACCCCGCCGCCGTGGCCGGCCGCGTCGCCGCCTTGCGCGCCGAGCTTAACAAGCGCGGTCTCGACGGCTTCGTCGTGCCGCGCGCCGACAGCCAGCAGAACGAATACGTCCCCGCCTCCGAAGAACGTCTTGCCTGGCTCACCGGCTTCACCGGCTCGGCAGGCTTTGCCATCGTGCTCACGGACCGCGCCGTGCTGTTCGTCGACGGCCGCTACACGGCGCAGGCGCACGCGCAGACCGACACCAAGCTGTTCGACATCCAGCATCTGGTCGAGGCGCCGCCGGAGCCGTGGCTGGAAACCAATCTGGTCGCCGGCGCCACGCTCGGCTACGATCCCTGGCTGCACACGCCTGACCAAGTCAAGAAGCTCGCCGCTGCCGGCGCCGCGGCCGGCGCGGCGTTAAAGCCGGTGACCGACAATCCGGTCGACGCTTTGTGGAGCGATCGCCCCGCGCCGCCCTCCGGCGCGGTGGTTCTGCACGACGTGAAATTCGCCGGCGAGGCCAGCGCCGGCAAGCTCAAGCGCCTGCAGACCGAACTCGCAAAGGTGCGCGCCGACGCGCTGTTGGTGTCCGATCCGCAGGCGGTGGCCTGGCTGTTCAACATCCGCGGCTCCGATTTGCCGCATGTGCCGGTGGTGCTCGCCAATGCCGTCGTACCGCGGGACGGCCGCTCTACGTTTTACGTCGAAGCGCGCAAGCTCGACAATGCGACGCGCGCCACACTTTCCGATATCACCGAGATCGCCGCACCGGCCGACCTGCTGCTCGACCTCAAGGCGCTCAAGGGCAAGACCGTGCGGCTCGACCGCGCCAGCGCCGCCGACGCGCTGGCCCGCGCCATGACGGAAAGCGGCGTCAAGCTGTCGCGCGGCGCCGATCCGATCACCTTGATGAAGGCGATCAAGAACCCTGCGGAAATGGAGGGTTCCCGCGCCGCGCATCGCCGGGACGGCGCCGCAATGGCTCGGTTTCTCGCCTGGTTCGAGCGCGAGGCTCCACGCGGCAAGCTGACCGAGATCGACGCCACGGAGACGCTGGAAAATTTCCGTCGTGACACCGGCGAGCTCAAAGACGTGTCGTTTCCGAGCATAGCCGGCAGCGGGCCGAACGGCGCCATTGTGCATTATCGCGTCACCCGCGCCACCAATCGCAAGATCGCACCCGGCGAATTGTTTTTGATCGATTCTGGCGCGCAATACCAAGACGGCACCACCGATATTACTCGCACGCTAATAGCCGGTGATCCGTCGGAGGAGATGCGCGACCGCTTCACCCGCGTGCTTAAGGGCCATATTGCCATCGCCACCGCGGTGTTTCCGGAGAACACCAGCGGCGCGCAGCTCGATCCGCTGGCGCGCGTTTCACTCTGGCAGGCAGGTCTGGACTACGACCATGGCACCGGCCACGGCGTCGGCAGTTACCTCTCGGTGCACGAAGGGCCGGCGCGCATTTCCAAATTGGGGACCGTGGCGCTACGGCGTGGCATGATCCTGTCAAACGAGCCGGGTTATTACAAAGCCGGCCGCTACGGCATCCGCATCGAGAACCTGGTGCTGGTGATCGCCGAGCCTCAGCCGGTTGGCGCCGAGAAACCGCTCAACGCCTTCGAAACGCTGACGCTGGCGCCGATCGAGCGGCGGCTGATCGACGCGGCGATGCTCACGCCGAAGGAGCGCGCCTGGCTCGACAGCTATCATGCGCGGGTGCGCGAGACGATCGGGCCTTTGGTTGACGGGCCGACGCGCACGTGGCTGGAACAGGCGACGCGGGGTTGTAACGAACCGTCACCCTGAGGTGGCCGCGAAGCGGCCCTCGAAGGGTGACGACCCATCACGGGCCGTTCATCCTTCGAGGCTCGCTTCGCTCGCACCTCAGGATGACGGATCCCACCCCTTAATCAACATCAGCCACTCGTCCTCGCTCAGCACCTTGATGCCGAACTTCTGCGCGTCCTTGAGCTTCGAGCCGGCGCCGGGGCCCGCCACCAAGTAATCGGTTTTTTTCGATACCGAGCCGGACGCCTTGGCGCCGAGCCGCTCGGCGGTCGCTTTCGCCTCGTCGCGCGTCATCTTTTCCAGTGAACCGGTGAACACCACGGTCTTGCCGGCCACCGCGCTGTCGGTGCGCGGCTTTTCGGCGTCGAGGATGGTCACTTGCTCGGTCAACCGCTCGACGATGCCACGATTGTGGCTCTCGCCGAAATAGGCGGCGACCGCTTCGACCACGGTCTCGCCGATCTGGTCGAGCGCATCCATCTCGGCGGCCGCTTCCGCGTCGCCCTTGGCGATTTTCAACCCGGCATCGTGAAACGCCTTCCACGAGCCGAAGCCGCGCGCCAGCGCCGTCGCTGTGGTTTCGCCGACATGGCGGATGCCGAGCGAAAAGATGAGGCGCTCCAGCGATATTTCGCGGCGCGCGTCGATGGCGCCGAACAGATTGCGCACCGAGGTCTCGCCGAAACCTTCGATCTCCTCAAGCTTCAGCTTCTTGTTGCGTTCCTTCAGGGTGAAGATGTCGGCCGGCTCCTCGACCCACTTGTTTTCAAAGAACAGCTGGATCTGCTTCTCGCCCAGCCCCTCAATGTCGAAGGCGCGGCGCGACACGAACAGCCGCAGATGCTCGGTCTTTTGGTAGGGGCAGGCGAATTCACCGGTGCAGCGCGAGCGAGCGCCCGCCTCGCCGGTCGCAGTTTCCTCGCGCACCACGTCGGTGTGCAGATGGCACGGGCATTTCTTGGGAAAGTGATACGGCTTGGCAGATTTCGGCCGCTTGTCGATCAGCACGTCGACCACCTGCGGGATCACGTCGCCGGCCCGCTGGATGATGACGGCGTCGCCGATCCGGATGTCGCGGCCCTCGCGCAGCGCCTCGCCGTCGCCGCCGGTGCCTTTGATGTAGTCCTCGTTGTGCAGCGTGGCGTTCTGCACCACGACACCGCCGACCGTCACCGGCTCCAGCTTGGCAACCGGGGTGAAGGCGCCGGTGCGGCCGACCTGGATCTCGATGTCGCGCAGCACCGTGGTGGCCCGCTCGGCGGCGAATTTGTGCGCGGTCGCCCAGCGTGGCGTGCGCGACACAAAGCCTAGTCGCTGCTGCCAATCGAGCCGGTCGACTTTGTAGACGACGCCGTCGATGTCGTAGTCGAGTCTGGCGCGGCGCTGCTCGATCGCGCGGTAGAACGCCAGTAACTGCTCGACCGATGTGCAGATTCTGGTGAGCGGATTGGTGTCGAAGCCGCATTTGCCGAAAAATTTAATCATGCCGGACTGGGTATCCGCCGGCATCTCGCTGATTTCGCCCCAGGCATAGGCGAAAAAGCCGAGCGGGCGGGACGCGGTGACCGATGGGTCTTTCTGACGCAGCGAGCCGGCCGCGGAATTGCGCGGATTGGCGAAAATCTGGCCGCCCTGCCCGGCCTGGCGTTTGTTGAGCGCCAGGAAATCCGCTTTGGTCATGTAGATTTCGCCGCGCACCTCGCAGACCGCGGGGACCTTCTTGCCTTTGAGCCGGTGCGGCACCGCCTTGATGGTCCTGACGTTGGCGGTGACGTCCTCGCCTTCGGCGCCATCGCCACGCGTCGCCGCAGTGACGAGTCCGCCTTCCTCATAACGCAGCGACATCGACAGACCGTCGATCTTCGGCTCGGCGTTGAACACAATCTCCTCGCCGTCGTTCAATTTAAGGAAACGGCGGATGCGTGCGGCGAAATCGACCACGTCCTCGTCGGCAAACGCGTTGTCGAGCGACAGCATCGGCACGGCGTGGCGTATCTTGGCGAAGCCGCGCGACGGCGCGGCGCCGACCCGCTTCGACGGCGAATTCGCGCGGATCAATTCCGGATATTTCGCCTCGATTGCCGCGTTGCGCTTGCGCAGCGCGTCGTACTCGGCGTCCGACACCGCCGGCGCGTCGTCCTGGTAGTAGCGCTTGTCATGGGTGCCGATCTCGAACGCCAGCCGCATCAGTTCGGCCTTGGCTTGCGCCGGAGTAAGGTCGGCAACCGGAACACTGGAAAAATCGCGGGACGCCATGGCCGCAGTATATCAGCTTGCCGCCTTGATCAGCCGCTCGGCGGCGGCGCGCGCTTCGCTGGTGATCTCGGCGCCGGCCAGCATGCGGGCGATCTCCTCGCGGCGGCGGGCGTGCTCAAGCTCGGTGACGCGGGTGGCGACGCGCTTGCCCTTGTCGAGCGCGTCCTTGCTGATGAGATAGTGCCGGCCGGCGCGGGCCGCGACCTGAGGCGCGTGGGTCACCGCCAACACCTGGACGCCGGAGGCGAGGCTGGCAAGCCGCGCGCCGATCGCGTCGGCCACCGCGCCGCCAACCCCGGTGTCGATTTCGTCGAACACCAAAGTCGGCGCCGAGCCGCGATCGGCCAGCACGACCTTGAGCGCCAGCAGAAAACGCGCCAATTCGCCGCCCGAGGCGACTTTCATCAACGGCCCGGCTTTGGTGCCCGGATTGGTCTGCACCCAGAACTCGACGCGATCGATGCCCGAAGGTCCGGCCGCTGCGTCTTCACTTGCAATTTCGGTCGAGAATTTGGCGCGTTCCAGCTTGAGTGGCTTGAGCTCGCCATTGACCGCCTTGTCGAGCTTGGCGGCGGCGGACTTGCGCGCCTCCGACAGCGCCAGCGCGGCCGCGCGATAATCGGCGTCGGCCCTGGTGACGGCGGCTTCCAGCGCTTTGAGCTTCTCAGCGCCGGCATCGATCAGCGCCAAGTCATCGTTGTATTTCGCCGCCAGCGCCGCCAGCTCATCGACCGGCGCCGCATATTTACGGCCGGCGGCGCGCAGCGCGAACAGCCGCTCCTCGATGCGCTCAAGCTCGGCCGGATCGTAATCGGCGGCGCGCAACGCAGCCTCAAGATGCGCGCGGGTTTCTTCCAGCGCGTTGAGCGCGGCATCGAGCGATTTCACCGCCGGCTCCAGCAATTGTGGCGCCTGCGGCACCCGACGTTCGAGGCGGCGGATCGCGCCGGACAGCGCCGGCACGCTGGAATTGCTGCCAGCCAGCGTATCGAAAGCGTCGCGCAAATCCTCGGCGACCTTCTCGGCCTGCATCATGGTGGTCCGGCGGTCAGCCAGCGCGGTTTCCTCACCGGTCTGCGGGTTGAGCTTGTCGAGCTCCTCAACCGCGTGGCGCAGCCAGTCGGCTTCGCGCTTGGCACTTTCGACTTCGGCGCGATGGGCTTGCGCGGCCGCCAGCGTTTCGCGGCGCGCTTCCCACAGCGTGTCGACTTTCACCGCCTCGCCCTCCAAGCCGGCGAAAGCGTCGAGCAGCCGGCGGTGCGTCGCGGCGTCGACCAGCGCACGGTCGTCGTGCTGGCCGTGAATCTCAACCAGCGCTTCGCCGAGCTGCTTCAAAGTCTGCGCGCTGACCGGCTGGTCGTTGGCGAACGCGCGAGTCTTTCCGTCGGCAAATTGCACCCGGCGCAGGATCAGTTCGTCGGGCGCGTCGATGTCGGCGGCCTTGAGCAGCTTGCGCACCGGATGCTTTGGACCGAGATCGAACGCGGCAGTGACCTGGCCTTGTTCCACGCCATGACGCACCAGCGAAACGTCGCCGCGCGCGCCGAGCGCCAGCGCGAAGGCGTCGAGCAGAATCGACTTGCCCGCGCCGGTTTCGCCGGTCAGCACGGCAAGGCCATCGGCAAAATCGATGTCGAGCCGGTCAATCAGGACGATGTCGCGAATGGAAAGCCGGGAGAGCATGGTGTCCTCAATCCGTCATCATCCGCGAAAGCGGATGATCCAGTAACCGCCGAGGTAACGGTTTTCACAAGAATCGTCGGCGTATACTGGATGCCCCGCGTTCGCGGGGCATGACAAGTAAGAGCCTAACCCAGCCCGACCTTCTTGAACGCCTTGCTCATCCAGGAGCCTTGGTTTTCGGACGGCTCGCGGCCACCTGTTTTCACCAGGTTGTAAGCATCGCGGTACCATGGGCTGTCCGGAAAATTGTGCCCCAGCACGGCGGCGGCGGTCTGCGCTTCGGCGATAATGCCGAGCGCCATATAGGCCTCGGTCAGCCGCATCAATGCTTCTTCAACATGGCGGGTGGTCTGATACTGCGTCACCACGACCTTGAAGCGGTTAATAGCGCCGGTGAAATCCTTGCGCTCCATGTAGTAGCGCCCGACCGCCATTTCCTTGCCAGCCAGTTGGTCGCGCGCCACGTCGATCTTCTGCTTGGCGCTGGTGGCGTACTCGCTGGTCGGATATTTACGCGACACCTCGTCGAGCGCGGCGAGCGCCTTCTCGGTGCGTGCCTGATCGCGGGAGATATCGGGAATTTCGTCGAAGTAGGACGAGCCGATCAGATATTGCGCATAGGCGGCGTCGGGACTGCCCGGATGCAGAGTGACGTAGCGTTTCGCCGCGCTGATCGAGTCTTCGTAGGAACCCGCCTGATAATAGGCGAACGACGACATGATAAGCGATTTGCGCGCCCATTCCGAATAAGGATGCTGACGGTCGACCTCCTCGAATTTCTTGGCGGCTTCCTTGGGCTTGCGTTTTTCGTTCAGCAGATAGAGGCCTTCGTTGTAAAGCTTGTCGGCCGCCTGATCGGGAACGACATCGTCCTTATCAAACAAGCTGCAGGCCGGCAGCGCACCGGCAATCAGCAGCAAGGCCAGCGCCCGTACAAACAAGCGCGTGCGCCAACCGGTGCGATTGAACTTTGCTTGCGATGGCATCATGGCCGGTTCGAGCCGCTTCCTCTGAGCGCGGCGGGCGGCGTCGCCCAAGTTCCGCAATGATTTAATCGATATTGCACAGTAACGACAAATGATTAAGCCGGACATTCAGCCCGGATTATGGCGTCAAAAGCTTTAAACCGGCTTGATTACGAGACTTCGGGCCCGTAAGCCGCTGCCGGAACGCCGGCCGTAAGGTCGGCATGGCCGCGCGAACGACGCTGGGGCGCTGCTTCCACCACGGTCCAGGCCGACCGGTCAGCCAGCAGCGCGGTCAGCACGCTGTGGTTGAGGCGGTGGCCGCCGCGGACCGCCCGGTAAGACCCCAACAGCGGCGCACCGGCCAAAGCCAGATCACCGACCGCGTCGAGAATCTTATGACGGACGAATTCATCGGGATAGCGCAGGCCGTTCGGATTAAGCACACGATCCTCGGTAACGACGAGGGTATTTTCGAACGATGCGCCGAGCGCGTAACCGGCGCCCCACAATTTCGCGACGTCGCGCATGAAGCCGAAGGTGCGCGCGCCGGCCAGCTCGCGGCGGAACGACTCGGGCGTAACATCGAGCGCCAGCGACTGACGGCCGACCATCGGATTGTCGAATTCGATCTCGGCCTCGACGCGGAAGCCATGCGCATAGGGACGCAGCTCGCCCTCCGCGCGTTCCTGGACGACGCGCACCGGCTTGAGCACCTTGATGTAACGGCGCGGCGCGTTGACGGTGGTGATGCCGGCGCGATCGATCGCCGCGACGAACGGCGCGGCGCTGCCGTCCATAATCGGTACTTCGGAGCCATCCAGTTCGATCACGGCGTTGTCGACGCCGAGTCCGCGCAAAGCGGCGAGCACGTGTTCCGCAGTGGAGCAGAGCGCGCCGGAACTATCGCCCAGCACGGTCGCAAACTCGGTGGCAGTAACGGCGCGCGCATCGGCGCGAATTTCGCGCTCCGGATGAGTGGCGGTGGCGGCGCGGAGAAAAACGATGCCGGTGTCAGCATCGGCGGGATGAAGCGTAAGCGTTGTTGAAAGGCCGGAATGGACGCCGATGCCGAACACGGCCGCATTGTCGCGCAGTGTGGTTTGCCTGCCGCCCGTCGTCATTCCCTTGAACCCCTACCGCAGTCCGTGACTTAACGAGCCCTGCGGCCCCAACTTCGGCCCAATCGGGCCGCACTCTGCGAGACCGTGACGGGACGCATTCCGCGAACTCGGAACGCGAAATGGCCCTGCAATGGCGATAACTTAGGCGGGGTTCGGGCTGGCTCCAACTCACGCTTTCTTACCGACTATTACCTTTTTCCGCCGCATTTACCGGTCCCTGCGGCTCAACCGCCACACCATTGGCCAACCCGTCAACCACTAAGTGGAAAATTACAATAAGCGGACGGGAGCATCAGACGACGCCAAAAACAGCATATGAATCAAGGTGCTAGAGCCGCCAGAAGCGAAAGGCGCGGCGGTCGGACTTTTCCGGCCGCCGCGCCCTTCCTTGTCGCTCAGTTGGTTTGCCGGCGAAGGAAGGCGGGGATGTCGAGTTGATCCTCCTCGCCGGGGTTATGCACAACTGCCGGCCGCCCGTGGGTGTCGAGACCCTGGGGCGCAGGGCGGCGCGCATATTCCGAGACCGGGTCAACAGCCCTGCTCTCAGGATGGCGGCCTTCCGGAGCGCGGGCAGACGGCCGCTGCGGCCGCTTCACCTGCGGCATCGCCGACGGTTGCTGACGCGCGGTCTGCGGCGCCGTTGGCGGCGCGGTTTCCTCGCGCCGGCCGAGACCAACCGCGGCAAGGCGCTGCATCAGCGACAGCCGTTGTTTTTCCGGGTGTTCCGCCGGCAAATCGCGTCGTAGTTCGTCCCCGTTGGCCCGGATTTCGTTCTGCGCCGGGATTGGAAACTCATCGATGCGCGGCATGCGCGGCGTGCGTACCGCGATGCGCTCGGCGGCCGGCGGAATGAACTCGGCTGAACGCTGCGCTTCGACCGGCGCCGGATATTCCACCGGCGGCTCAAACAGCGACGGCTTCATCGGCATCGGGCGGATCGACACGTCGTCACGCACCGCCGGCGGCAGGATCGCCGCCGCCACCGCGGCATGGGCGGCATCGCCGTAATTGGCCGCCACCGCGGGCGTCGCGCGTTCGATGCGCTCGGCGATGCGCTTGGTCTCGCCGCGTACTTTGCTGGTCAGCTCGGTGAGGCGGCTCTCCGGCGCCGGAGCGCGCTGGATCGCCTGCTGGTCAATGCCGGTCGCAACCACCGAGACGCGGATGACGCCTTCCAAACTTTCGTCGAACGTCGCGCCGACAATGATATTGGCGTCCTGATCGACTTCCTCGCGAATACGAGTCGCGGCTTCGTCGACTTCATAGAGCGTGAGGTCCTTGCCGCCGGTAATCGAGATCAACAGGCCGCGCGCACCCTTCATGGAAGCGTCGTCGATCAGCGGATTGGCGATCGCGGCTTCGGCGGCGGTCAACGCGCGCTTCTCGCCGGAGGCCTCGCCGGTACCCATCATCGCCTTGCCCATCTCCTTCATCACCGCGCGCACGTCGGCGAAGTCGAGATTGATCAGGCCTTCTTTGACCATCAGGTCGGTGATGCAGGCGACGCCTGAATACAGCACCTGGTCGGCCATCGCGAAAGCGTCCGCGAATGTGGTCTTTTCGTTGGCCACCCGGAACAGATTCTGGTTCGGGATGATCAGCAGGGTGTCGACGTATTTCTGCAATTCGCTGATGCCGGTTTCGGCAAAGCGCATGCGGCGCGCGCCTTCGAATTGGAAAGGCTTGGTGACGACGCCGACCGTGAGAATGCCGAGCTCGCGGGCGACTTTGGCGATGACGGGCGCCGCGCCGGTGCCGGTGCCGCCGCCCATGCCGGCGGTGACGAACACCATATGCGCGCCGGTCAGGTGATCGCGGATCTCGTCGATAGTTTCCTCGGCGGCGGCGCGGCCGACCTCGGGTTGCGAGCCGGCGCCGAGACCTTCAGTCACCTGGGTGCCCATCTGCACGATACGCTCGGCTTTGGACGATGTCAGCGCCTGGGCGTCGGTATTGGCGACGACGAAGTCGACGCCTTGCAAGCCCGCCGCGATCATGTTGTTGACCGCGTTGCCGCCGGCGCCGCCCACCCCGAACACGGTAATTCTGGGTTTCAACTCACGAATGTCCGGGATCTTCAGATTGATGCTCATTGGGTTGCCTCTGTGATTTCACGGTCGGCGTGCGTCGCGCGCACGCCAATGGGGCCGCGCCGGTTCAGCGCCGGTGCGACATGGGTTTCGGGTCTTTGGGTTTCGGGATACAGGGTCAGAAACTTTCGCGAAGCCATCGTCCAACCCTCGCCATATAACCGCCGGTTCCTGTCATCAGATGCCGCGTTCGCCGCGGTTCGAAGTGTTCGAGATGCGCTGCTTGCGGGTACACCAGCAACCCGGCCGCGACCGCGAAGGCCGGGCCCTTGGCCGCCTCCGGCAATCCGGCAACGCCGAGCGGGCGTCCGATCCGGACCGGCCGGTTGAGAATACGCGCGGCGAGATCGACCAGCCCTGAGAGCTGGCTACCGCCGCCGGTTAACACCACGCGCGCGCGCGGCTCCGCGGCAAACGGTGAGCTTGCCAACCGGTCGCGCACCATCTCCAGGATTTCCTCAACGCGCGGCTTGATGATGCGCATGAGCGTCTCCCGGGAGACAAATTGCGGCGGCTCGCGATCGTCGTCGCCAACCGGAGGCACGCTGATCATGTCGCGGTCATCCGATCCACCCGACAAAACAGTGCCATAAAACGTTTTGATTCGCTCGGCGTCGGCGATCCGGGCGTTCAGGCCGCGGGCGATATCCAGCGTGACGTGCGAACCGCCGAGGCCAAAGCCGTCGGCATGGACGAACCGGCCGCCGGAAAACACCGCCATCGTCGTGGTGCCGGCCCCCATATCGATGGTGGCGGCGCCGAGATCGGCCTCGTCATCGGCAAGGACGGCAAGGCCCGCCACATAAGGCGAGGCGACCATCGCCTCGACCGCCAGATGGCTGCGCTCGACCGTCAGCATCAGGTTGCGGGCGGCGGCGAATTCGGCGGCGACCATGTGCATGTCGACGCCGAACCGGCGCCCGACCATGCCGCGCGGGTTGCGGATGCCGGCCGCGGCATCGAGCGCATAGCCGACCGGCAGCGAATGCAGGATGGCGCGTCCGTCGCGCACCGAATGGCGGGACGCGGCGGCCAGCACGCGGGTGATATCGCCGTCGCCGACGCTGCCGCCGGACAACTCAATGCCGGCCTTGAACAGTTCGCTGCCGAGCCGGCCGCCCGACAGCGAAACCACGACAGATTCCAGTTGCCCGCCGGCCTGCCGCTCGGCGCTGTCGATCGCCTGGCGCACGATCTGCTCGCACGCCACCAGATCGACCACGCCGCCGGCCTTCATGCCGCGCGCCGCGATATGGGAAAAGCCAAGCACGCGCACGCCGTGGCTGCGCCGGCGCAACACGTCCTGCGGCGGCGCCGGCTCGAGCTGGGCGATCAGGCACACCACCTTGCTGGTGCCGATGTCGAGGGCTGCGACCGCGGCGGAGCGGCGCGGCGACACCGGTTTCATTTTCGGCGTGAGGCCGAGGTGCAGCACGCTCATGCGGGTGTTCCGGCTGTCACAGGGTCCCTGGCCGCGTAAGCGAGGCGTCGGCGAGCGTCCATCGCAGTCTTTCGTTCCGTGCGGACCATCGGAGTGCGCGCAAAGCCGCGGCCGCCGCCGCACCGGGCGCCGCGCAGCTCCAGTCTTCAGTGGATTTGGTAAACGATTAGTAAAATTTGCGGATTATTGCGAAGGGGCCAGGCGAACGGCCAACGGCGAAACGCCGGTAGCCGTCTAAGCGATCTCCAGCCGCGCCATTTCCTCGTCGAACTGAACGCGCAATGCCGCCGCCGCTAATATTTAACGGCTTTTGAGTCAAACCGGAACTTTACGCTTGTTCCGGTCTTTTTGCCGGTGGCAGCCTTCATCATTTTCGGTGAGGCCGTATCGGTGGACTTTGTGACGGTCAAATCAGAATGCCGAGCACCATGTGACCCGCCGCCTCGCGCAAGCACGCCCGGTATCACAGAGAGGGTGAAGACGATGGCAAGTGGCATTACCAAAAGCTTTTTCATGGAGCGTCTCCGTGGCGCATGCCCCCGCGGTCAGCCTATCGAATCCGGAAAATTTTGCAAACCGCCGCCCGCTTTGCGGGACGGCCGGCGGACAAAGACGCCGTCATCCTGAGGTGCGAGCCGCCTCGCGGCGAGCCTCGAAGGATGACGCGGCATTGGCACGCACGCATCGGCCAAGCTGGCAGCGGTTTGGCCGTTCATCCTTCGAGGCGCGGCGGAGTTTATCATCGGGCCGGCGCAGCCGGACCCGTTGGCCGCGCCTCAGGATGACGGATTTAGCGTCGCGCCGGTGATCCAGGACTCACAGGCTCCCGCTCAGGCTTCGCTGCCTTTGCGCCTGGCCTTTTCTTTCTTGATCATTTCCTTGACGGCTTCCTCGCGCGCCTGCGCGGCGGCGTCGGACAGCCGCACGGTGACGCGGTCGGAGAGCCGCAAATCGATCGCGGTGATGTCGCGCGACAGCAGCTTTTTGTCGCGGTCGAGCTGCACCAACGTTTGCAGCGCGGCCTCGACGTTGTTTTCCGGCAGCCGCACGTCGATGCCGCTCGTGAGCCGCAAATTCCAGCGCCGGTCGGCGACCAGCACCGCCGCCGCCACGGTGTCGCGCAGCACCGGATAGCGGCTGATCAAAGTGAGGAAATCGCGCGCCTTGAGTTGCGCGCCCTCGCCGACCACCAGCGGCAATTCGGCAAAGCGCGTGCCGGCAAAAGGCTCGAGCACCGTGCCGTCGCCGGCGATCACATACACTTGCCCTGCGTTTTGCCACAGCGCGGCGGCGCTGCGTTCCTGCAATTCGATCTGCAGGCGGCCAGGATAAAGCTTGAGCACGGTCGCGTCGGCGATCCACGGGCTCGCTTTGAGCTTGTCGCGCGCCGCGGCGGCGTCAAGACATAGCAAGGACGAGCGGCCGGAAACGCCGGCCAGCGTCAGGATGTCCTCGCGGCCCAATTGCGTTTCGCCCGACAGCGCGACCGAGGAAATCCGCATGCCGGCGCCGTTGCCAACGCTGTCGCAGATGTATTGCAGTTGAGCCGTCAATTCGGCGAGATGGCCGCCCTTCATCACGCCATAGGCGGAGGACGCAAACAGCAGCGCGCCGGCGGCGATCGCGCCGATCCCGCGCGGCGGATCGAGCTCAAAGAGCGGCGCCAGCCAGCGGCGCGCCGCGCGCCACGCGCGCATGACGCGCACCAGCATAGCGGACGCAGTTTTTCCCGACAGCGGTCTCAGCGAGTGAGCGAGGCGTCCTCGATCGTCCATCGCAGGCTTTCAAGTGGTAGGAGAGTTTCCCGAAACGCGCGCAACCGCGCCGCCGCCCTCGCGCGCGCGCGGCCCCCTAGTCTTCAGCGGATTTGGTAAACGATTAGTGAAGGTTTCTCGGTTGATGGCGCTGCTTGGGTCACCGGTTGAGCGAGGCGTCCTCGATCATCCAGCGCGCCAACGCGGGGAAGTCGAGGCCGGCGTGCGCGGCAAGCTCCGGCACCAGCGAGGTCTGCGTCATGCCCGGTTGGGTATTGACCTCCAGGCAGACCAGTCCCGTGATCCCCGCAAGGCTGTCATCATAGCGGAAGTCGGCGCGGGTGACGCCGCGGCAGCCGAGCGCGCGGTGCGCGGCCAATGTGAGCCGGCGGGTCTCCTGGTAGACCGCCGCCGAGACCGGCGCCGGTAGCAAATGTTTGGAGCCGCCGGGGGCGTATTTGGCCTGGTAGTCGTAGAATTTCACCGCCGGCACGATCTCGATGACGCCGGTCGGCTCGTCCTTGACCACCGCGCAGGTCAATTCCTTGCCGGGAATATATTTCTCGGCGAGCACCATCTCGCCATAGGCCCAGTCCGGCCGGTTGAGCTCCTGCGGCGGATGCGCGTGGTCCTGCTGCACGATGAAGACGCCGACGCTGGAGCCTTCGGCGAGCGGCTTGATGACGTAAGGCGGCGGCAGCACGTGCCGCTTCGCCGCTTCAAAACGCGAGACGACCACGCCTTGCGGCACCGGCACGCCGGCGGCGGCGAGCAGCAGCTTCGCCATATCCTTTTGCATCGCGACCGCGGAGGCCAGCACGCCGGAATGCGAATACGGGATGCCGAGAACCTCCAGCAGACCTTGCAGCGTGCCGTCTTCGCCGGGCCGGCCGTGCAACACGTTGAGCGCGACATCCGGCTTGAGTTTGCGCAAGGGGACGGCGATCTCGCGGTCGACGTCGAGGCGCGTCACGCGATAGCCGGCCTGCTCCGCAGCGGCGGCGCAGGCTTCGCCGGAGCGCAGCGACACCTCGCACTCCGCCGACCAGCCGCCCCTCAGAACCGCAACGTGTTTCATTCGGCCCTCGTGTCCCGGATGCGGTGCGGCGCGAGCGAAGCGAAGTGCTGCACCGCTGATCCGGGACCCAGCTTTCTTTTTAACCGGGGTCCCGGGTCTGCAGCGCACCACCATAGCGCGTTGAAGACGCGCGTGAACGCGCTTATGGCCGTGCTGCGCTGCGCTCGGGACACGTCAATCAGCTAACCCAATTCTCTTAATTTCCCATTCCAGCTCGACACCCGACTTCGCCTTGACGCGCTCGCGCACGGTTTCACCTAATGTTTCAATGTCGCGTGCGGTGGCGTCGCCGCGATTGATCAGAAAATTGCAGTGCAATTCCGACACCTGCGCGCCGCCGACGACCAGGCCACGGCAGCCGGCGGCGTCGATCAATTCCCACGCTTTTTGGCCAGTTGGATTGTTTATTGCCGGGTTCTTGAAGGTCGAGCCGCCGGTGCGGCTCTTGATCGGCTGGGTTGTCTCGCGCGCCTGCGTGATCTTGTCCATCTCGGCGCCGATTACGGCGCGGTCGCCGGGCTCGCCGACAAATGTCGCCTGCGTGAAAATGTAGCCGTCCGGCACGCCGCTGTGGCGATACGCGAAGCCGATGTCGGCATTCGACAGCACCTGGATTTTTCCGGCGCGATCGACCGCGCGCGCCTCGATCAGCACGTCCTTGGTCTCGCGGCCGTAGGCGCCGCCGTTCATTTTCAATGCGCCGCCGATTGCGCCGGGAATGCCGCGCAAGAACGACAGGCCGGCGATGCCGGCATCCGCCGCGGCGCGCGCCACCTTGACGTCGGGCATAGCCGCGCCGGCGCGCACCTTGTGGCCTTCGACCGAGATGTCGTTGAAGCCGCGGCCGAGCCGGATCACGACGCCCGGCACGCCGCCGTCGCGCACGATCAGATTGGAACCGAGGCCAACGACCGTGACGGGTGTGTCGGCGGGACACTCGCGTAGGAAATAAGCGAGATCATCCTCATTCTCCGGCATGAAGAAAGCCTGCGCGGCTCCGCCGACCCGAAACCAGGTCAGCTCGGCGAGCGGCTGGTTGGCCAGCAGGCGGCCGCGCAGCTTCGGCATGCGCGCTTTCAGCGCGCCGACGATGTCGGGAAGGCTCATCTGAGCGCGCGCTCCCGCCATCGGCGCGGATCGCGGCGGCCGTGAAAGCAAGCGATGATCAGGATTTCTTGTTCATTCACGGCATAAATCAAAGCATAAGGATAATGTCCGACAAGAACGCGGCGTGTTTGGCGATAAACTCGCTGAAATTGCAGCGGATTGTCGCGGATTTGCATCAGCGCATGTTCGAGCGCCCTTTCAAACCCGGCCCGCGCCGCTTCACTGCGTTGGTCATACCAGTTTAGTGCTTCGGCTATTTCCGCTTCAGCTTTAGGCTCGATAACGAGCGCTCTGCTCATTTAGCGTAACGCGCCAACAACCGCTCTTTCACCGTTTCCCACGGCTGCGCCCGGGTCGGATCGCGTTCGTGCTCGGCAAGCCGGCGCTCGACTTCAGCGATCTGCTCCGGTGTCAGCGGCGGCGGCTCGTCCGATTGCCCGAGAAGGCTGTCCCACAAATCGCAGGCGAGATCCATGCGTTCGGCCGGCGTTAGCCGCATCAACTGGTCGAGCAATGCCTTGTTCATCGCGAACTCCTGCCATTAAAATAGCGTGCGATGCGGGCTAGCTCAACCTGCGCCACTTAATCCAGCGCCTTTAACTCGCCGGGCAGCGCGTAGGCCCATTGCGTGATGTTGCCGGCGCCGAGCAGCACGACATAATCGCCCGGCTTCGCGAGGTCTTTGACGATGCCGGCGAGATTTTCCGCGCCGTCGAGCGGGATCACCTGGCGGTGGCCGCGCGCGCGCATCGCCGCGACCAGATGGTCACGGTCGGCGCCCTCGATCGGCGCCTCGCCGGCCGGATAAACCTGCGCGACGATCACCGCGTCGGCGTCGTTGAAGCAGGTGGAGAACGGCTCGAACAATGTTTTCAGCCGCGTGTAGCGGTGCGGCTGCACCACCGCGATCACCTGGCCCCTGGTCGATTCGCGCGCCGCTTTCAGCACGGCGGCAATCTCGACCGGATGGTGGCCGTAATCGTCGACGATGATCGCGCCGTTCCACTCGCCGACCTTGGTGAAGCGCCGCTTGACGCCGCCGAACTTTCCTAGCGCCGCGCGGATTTTGTCGTCGGCGATGCCGAGCTGATGCGCCACCGCGACGGCGGAAGTGGCGTTGAGCGCGTTATGGCGGCCCGGCATCGGCAGTTCGAGATTTTCGACGGCGTGGATTTCCTTGCCGTCGCGGTCGCGAAACCGCACCGCGAAGCGCGACTTGCCGCCGGCATTGTTGAGGTCGGTCAGTCGCACATCGGCCTGCGCGTTTTCGCCGTAGGTGACGACGCGATGGTCGGTGATGCGGCCGACCAGCCGCTGCACGATCGGATGATCGGTGCACATCACCGCGAAGCCGTAGAACGGCACGTTGCTGACGAAATCGACGAAGGCCTCCTGCACCGCCTGGAACGTCTTGAAGTGGTCGAGATGCTCGGCGTCGACATTGGTGACGATGGCGATGTCGGCCGGCAGCTTCAGGAAGGTGCCGTCGGATTCGTCGGCCTCGACCACCATCCAATCGCCGGCCCCCAGCCGCGCGTTGGTGCCATAGGCGTTGATGATGCCGCCGTTGATCACGGTCGGGTCGAAGCCGCCGGCGTCGAGCAGCGTCGCCACCATCGCTGTGGTGGTTGTCTTGCCGTGGGTGCCGGCGATCGCGACACAGCTTTTCAGCCGCATCAATTCGGCCAGCATCTCGGCGCGGCGCACCACCGGCAGGCGTTGCGCGCGCGCCGCGATCAATTCCGGATTGTTCGGCTTGATCGCGGACGACACCACGATGACGTCGGAATGATCGATGTTGTCGGCCTTGTGGCCGATCGCGACCTTGATGCCCTTGTCGCGCAGCCGCTTGACGTTGGCGCTGTCGGCCACATCCGAGCCGGTCACGGTGTAGCCGAGATTGGCCAGCACCTCGGCGATCCCGCTCATGCCGATTCCGCCGATGCCGACGAAATGCACCGGCCCGATATCGCGCGGTAGTTTCATGAAATGTCAGCCCCTCTGGCAATCACGCGGCGTCCGCCTTCAAACGAGGAATCTTTCTGATGACGCCGGCGAGGTCGCGCTCGGCACGCCAGATATCATAAGCGCCCTGCATTCGCACCCAGACTCCAGCGCCATCGCCGAACAGCTTGCCGAGCCGAACGGCAACGGCGGGCGATACAGGCTTACGCTTCGCCAGCACGTCATAGAGGTGCTGGCGCGAAATACCCAGTAGCGCAGCGATTTCGGATTTAGTCTTGCCGGTCGGCGGAATGATTTCACGCAGCAATTCGCCGGGATGCGCCGGACACCGGTTCGGATTGCGCTGGCCGAGTATTCACGCGGCGGTTTCATTCAATTCCCTCGGTGGTCATCATCCGCGAAAGCGGATGGTCAAGTAATCACAGAAAATGAGTTGTGGCACCGCATATCAAATCGAAAGGTATTGGATACTGGATGCCACGCCTTCGCGGGGAATGACGGTCAGGGGTTCGCCACTTTCAATACCACATCCGCCAGCCGCTCGGCGGCATCGAGCGCGCCGGCCGATTTCGCCGCCGCTGCCATCCCCGCCAACCGCGCCGGATCGGACAACAAGGCGGTGAGCTCGGACACCAAACGTTCGGGCGTAAAATCCGCCTGCTTGATCATGATCGCGCCGCCCGCCCTCTCCAGCACGCGCGCATTGGCGAGCTGATCCTGATCGAGCGCATGCGGCAGCGGCACCACGATGGCAGGCCGTCCGATCGCCGAGAGCTCCGCCACCGTCGAGGCGCCGGAGCGCGCAATGACCAGATGGCTGTGCGCGATCCGGTCAGGCAGATCGCCGAAAAAGCCTGCGGCCTCGGCGTTGACGCCAAGCCGCGCATAAAAATCCTGCACTCGCGGCAAGCCTTCGCCGCGTGCCTGCTGCACCACGATAAGGCGATTTCTGAGTTCAGGCGCCAGCCGCCCGATGGCCGTCGGCACAATATCCGCCATCACGCCGGCGCCCTGGCTGCCGCCAAACACCAGAACGCGCAGCGCACCGGTGGAGCTAGGCGGGATGTAAGGCGTGGCCGACGCGGCTATAACGTTCAGCCGCACCGGATTGCCGGTGAATGTGGTCTTGCTCTTGAACGCGTCGGCCATCTTCACTTCGGCAAAACTCGAGGCGATGGCGGTGACCCGCGCGGCGAGCAGCGTATTGGCGCGGCCCATCACCGCGTTCTGCTCGTGCAGCACGGTCGGAATGCCGCGCATCGCGGCGGCGAACACCGGCGGCACCGTCGGATAACCGCCGAACCCCACGACCACGGCCGGCTGCATCTGCCGAAGCAACAACCAGGCTTTGGCGAGGCCGAAGGTAAGGGTGGTCAGCGTGCGCGCATAAGCGAGCGGACCGTGGCCGCGCAAGGTCGCGCTTGGAATGACGTGGACGGAGCCGGCGGGAAATTCGCCGCCGTAATGCGCGGCGCGGGTGTCGGTCGCCAGCGCGACACGGGCGCCGCGCTGGCGCAGTGCAACAGCCAGAGCTTCGGCCGGGAACAGATGGCCTCCGGTTCCCCCGGCGGCGACCAGCACGAGCGGGGCGTTATCGGGGCTCATGTCGGTCGGCCAATTTGCTCTGTCGTCATGCCCGGCACTCGGGCCCGGCCTGCGCCGGCCCGAGCACAAGCTTTTATGCCGGGCATCCACGTCTTCTTGTCAAAGGTAAAGAGCAAGACGTGGATGGCCGGGACGTAAGGCGCGAAGCGCCGTCTTCGACGGCGTTGCCCGGCCGTGACGAGGAAACTCACGCCGCGCTCCCGGCTGCGTCGAAATTTGCCGGCGCGATCATCAAAGCGCGCGGCTGCTCGCGCGTCAGGGCGAGCAGCATGCCGACGCCGTAAGCGAGCGAGATCATCGAGGAGCCGCCATAGGAGATGAACGGCAGCGTCATGCCCTTGGCGGGGATGAGATGCAGGTTGACCGACAGATTGATCGCCGATTGCGCGCCAACCAAAATGGCGAGGCCGGACGCGGCAAAGCGGGTAAACGGATCGTCGTTGCGCATTGCGCGAATGAGCGCACGGATGACGATGAAGGCGAACAGCGCCACCAGCACCAGGCACAGCGCGACGCCGAATGCCTCCGCCGCCACCGCGAACACGAAGTCGGTAGGGCTTTCCGGCAGCAGGCGCTTGACGGTGCCCTCGCCCGGACCCTGCCCGAACCAGCCGCCGCGCATGAAAGATTCGGTGGCGATGTCGATGTTGAAGGTGTCGCCGGAAGCCGGATTGAGGAAGCGCTTGATGCGGCCGGCGACGTGCGGGACCGTATAGTAGGCGCCCATCAGGCCGGCGCTCGCCGCCACCGCCAGCCCGAACACCCAGACCACGCGCATGCCGGCCATGAAGAACAGCGCGCTCCACACCAGCGCAATCAGCAGCGTCTGGCCGAAGTCCGGTTGCAGCACCAGCAGCGCCACCACCAGCAGCAGCAAAGCGAGCGCGATGGCGTTGGCCGGCATTTCCGGGTGCCGCGCCGACTCGCCGAACAGCCAGGCGACGATGATGACGAAAGCAGGCTTGAGAAACTCCGACGGCTGGATATTCATGCCGAACAGAACCAGCCAGCGCCGCGCGCCCTTGATCTCCGGCCCGACATACGGCGTCGCCGCCACCATGATCAAGCTCACCGCGAATATGATCAGAGACAGGCGGCGAATCTGGCGCGGACTGAGAAACGACACGCCGATCATCACCGGCACCGACAGCAGCACGAAAAGAATATGCCGGTTGACGAAATAGAACGGCTCAAGCCCGATGCGCCCGGCGACCGGCGGGCTGGCGGCGAGCGACAGGACGATACCGGCCAGCATCAAGGCGCCGATCGCGGCGAGCGTTAGCCGGTCGACCGTCCACCACCATTCGCCGAAAGGCGTGCGTTCAGTGCGCGAAACCATGGAGACCCCAGGCCGGCAACCTGCGCGCGCGTGGTTGACGAATGGTTAAGGCGCGAGGCGTTGTTCACCTACTCCCTCTCCCGCTTGCGGGAGAGGGTTGGGGTGAGGGCCTGCTGAATTGCCTCGAGTACGCCGCTTCGATTGCTCAGCACGTCATTATTCCAGAACCGCAAGATCCGCCAACCATCGGCCGCAAGAAACGTATCTCGCACCGCATCGCTTAAGCTGCCAGCATGCTGGCTGCCATCCAGTTCGACAATGAGCCGATGCTGGATTGACGCAAAGTCCGCGACGTAAGGCCCAATTGGAACCTGTCGACGAAATTTGATGCCGTTTAGCCGACGGTCACGCAGCAGAAGCCACACGGCGCGCTCGACATCGGTCGACTTGCAACGAAGCTCTCGCGCTACGTCCCGTTTCTGACCCTCGCGCAAAGTCCCCTCACCCGGCCACCCTCTCCCGCAAGCGGGAGAGGGGAAATCGTGCCATACGCACAACAGTGCTGCCACAACCGCTGGCAAAGCCTCAGCGCGCGGCCACCACGCCCGGCATCGCCAGCACCAGATCGCGGAACGCGTCGCCGCGCACCTCGAAATTGCGGTACTGGTCGAACGAGGCGCAGGCCGGCGACAGCAACACCACCGGCTCTTTGAGGTCCGCGCGCGCTGCGTCGGCCGCCGCCAGATCGAGCGCGCGCGACAACGTGCCGGCGATTTCGTAAGCCACCTTGCCCTTCAGCGTGGCGGCAAATTCCTTCGCCGCCTCGCCGATCAGATAGGCTTTGCGGATGCGCGGGAAAAATTCGGCGAGCGAGGTGATGCCGCCGGTTTTCGGCTTGCCGCCGGCGATCCAGAAAATGTCGTTGAAGCTCGCCAGCGCGCAGCCCGCCGAGTCGGCATTGGTCGCCTTGGAATCGTTGACGAACAGAATCTTGCCCGATTTGGTTTCTTTGCGACCGATCTCTTGCATGCGATGGGCCAAGCCGGGAAAGCTTGTCAGCCCTTTCTGAATTGCCGGGATGCCGAGGCCGAACGCCAGCGCGGCGGCAATCGCGGCGGCGGCGTTCTGCGCATTGTGGGCGCCGCGCAGTGAACCGACGCCGGCAAGCTGCGCGATGGGAACGCCCTTGCCGCCGGATGCGTGCACGATCCTTGTGCCCTTCGCGTAAATGCCGTCGGTCAGCGTCTGCGTCACCGAGATGCGCACGACCTTTCGCCCGGCGCGGGAGATGCGGTCGGCGGCGAGCCGGCTCGCATCGTCGTCCACGCCGATCACCGCGGTACCGCCGGTTCCGACCTTGGCCGGCAACAGCGCCTTGAGCGCCGCATAATTTTCCAGGCTGCCGTGGCGGTCGAGATGATCTTCGGAAATATTGAGCAGGATGCCGACGGTTGGCGCCAGCGAATGCGCCAGATCGATCTGGTAGGACGAGACCTCGATCACATAGCAGCGGTTCGGTCCGAACGGCGCGAGTGAGAGAACCGGCACGCCGATATTGCCGCCCATCTGCACGTCGACCCCGGCGCTGCGCAGAATATGCGCAATCAGCGCCGTGGTGGTCGATTTGCCATTGGTGCCGGTGATGGCGATGAGGGGCGAGGCCGGCGAACTCAGCGCGCGCTCGAGGCAGAACAATTCGATATCGCCGATGATCTCCACGCCATGCTGGCGCGCCAGCGTCACGCTCCAGTGCGGCTTCGGGTGGGTCAGCGGCACGCCGGGCGCCAGCACCAGCGCCGCGATTTTCGACCAATCGATCTCGTGTAAATCGGCTGTAGCGATGCCGGCGGCTTGCGCCTGCGCCAGCTTCGCCGGTTCGTCGTCGAACGCGACCACCTCGGCGCCGCCGGCGATCAGCGCCTTGGCGCTGGCCAGCCCCGACCCGCCGAGGCCGAATAGCGCCACGGTTTGCCCCGCGAAGATGTGGACAGGGATCATAAAACTTGGATCATCGCAGCTTGAGCGTCGCCAGCCCCGCCAGCGCCAGCACCACTGCCACGATCCAGAACCGGATTACGATCTGCGGCTCGGTCCAGCCCATCTGCTCGTAGTGATGATGGATCGGCGCCATCCGGAATACGCGCTTGCCGGTCAGCTTGAACGAAACCACCTGGACGATCACCGACACCGCTTCGAGCACGAACAAACCGCCGATCACCGCCAGCACGATCTCATGCTTGGTGGCGACGGCGACCGAGCCGAGCATGCCGCCAAGCGCCAGCGAGCCGGTGTCGCCCATGAAGATCGAGGCCGGCGGCGCGTTGAACCACAGGAAGCCAAGACTGGCGCCGATCAGCGCGCCGCACAGAACCGCGAGTTCGCCGGTGCCGGCGACGTAATGGATCTGCAGATATTCAGAGCACACCGCATTGCCCGCCAGGTACGAGATCAGCCCGAAGCTGGCCGAGGCGATCATCACCGGAACGATGGCGAGGCCGTCGAGGCCGTCGGTCAGGTTGACCGCGTTGCCGGCGCCGACGATGACGAACGCGCCGACCACGACGAAGAACCAGCCGAGATTGAAAACCAGTTCCTTGAAAAACGGAAACACCAGCGACGTCGCGATCGTGCCGCGGCCAAGATGGGCGAGCGCCATGCAGGCGATGAGCGCGACCAGCGCTTCGGCGCCGAGCCTCGTGCGGCCGGCAAAGCCGGTATTCGACTGCTTGGTGACCTTGAGATAGTCGTCGTAAAATCCGATCAGCCCGAACGCGAGCGTGACGCCAAGCACGATCCACACATAGGGATTCGACGGGTTCGCCCACAAAACGGTCGACACCAAAAGGCCGGACAAAATCATCAGCCCGCCCATGGTCGGCGTGCCGATCTTGGTGACGAGGTGCGATTGCGGACCGTCGCTGCGGATCGGTTGGCCCTTGCCCTGGCGCAACCGCAACATGTCGATAAAGGGACCCCCGAACAAAAATACGAACACCAGCGCGGTGACGATGGCGCCGCCGGTGCGAAATGTGATGTAACGGAAAACGTTGAAGAACGAGACTTTGTCAGAGAGCTCGATCAACCAGTAAAACATCGGTCGAAACCTTCAGCCCCAGTCTTCAATTCTGGCCGTTGATCCGGCCTTTGATCGCGGCCCTCAGTCTTGCGCGGACTCCAGCGCCGCGGCCCGCGGAAACCGCCGCTGCATGGCCTTGACGATCGGCGCCATTTTCGACCCCAGCGAGCCCTTGACCATCACGGCATCGCCGGCACGCATCGCGTCGAGCACAGTTGCCTCCAGCTCGGCCGCGCTTCCGGCATAGCCGCCCCGGCGCTCCGATGGAAGGGCCTCCCACAGCGCGCGCATCTGCGGTCCACTGCAAAACACCAGGTCGGCCGCCGCCTTTAACGGTCCGGCCAGTTCGCGGTGCAGCGCCGCGCCTTGCGCGCCCAATTCCAGCATGTCGCCAAGCACCGCAACGCGGCGACCGCGCGGACCAACCGGCGATTGGCCGAGCAACGCGATCGCGGCGCGCATCGAGGCCGGATTGGCGTTGTAGCTCTCGTCGATCAGCAACAGGCTGCCGCCCGGAACCGACAGTGTCATCCGCGTCCCGCGCCCCGCCGCCGGCTCCAGCCTGTTGAGCGCCAGCGTCGCCAGCGCGAGATCGGCGCCGGCCAGCGATACGGCCGCCAGCACGGCGAGCGAATTGAGCACCAGATGGCGGCCCGGCGCGCCGAGCTTGTAGGTTACCGGAACGCCGAGAATTTCGGCCTGCACGGTCGAGCATTCCGCATGCAGGGAAAATTTCAGCAGCCGCGCTTCGGCATTGGCGTGTTCGCCGAACGTGACGACGCGCTTGACGCCGGCGGCGTTGGCGGCGCGCGCCAGCTGGTCATATTGCGCGTTGTCGCGATTGAGGATCGCCGCGCCGCCCGGCTCGAGACCCGAAAAAATCTCGGCTTTCGCCTCGGCGATTTTTTCCAGGCTGCCAAAATATTGCAGATGCACCGGCGCGATCGTGGTGACGATCGCGATGTGCGGACGCACCAGCTTTGTCAGCGGCGTGATCTCGCCGGCGTGGTTCATGCCGATCTCGAAGATGGCGTAGCGGGCACTCGGCGGACAGCGCGCCAGCGACAGCGGCACGCCCCAGTGATTGTTGTAGGAGGCGACCGAGGCGTGGGTCTCGCCTTCCGGCGTCAAAGCGAGCCGCAGCGCTTCCTTGGTGCCGGTCTTGCCGACCGAGCCGGTGACCGCAATGATTTTCGCGTTGGAGCGCGTGCGAGCGGCGCGGCCGAGATCGCGCAAGCCGTCGAGCACGTCCGGCACGACCAGCAGCGGCGCGCCGGCGGCAAACTGCGCATGCTTGTCCTGCGCGACCACCGCGAGCGCCGCGCCGGCCTGCAAGGCGGCGGCGACGAACTCATGCCCGTCGCGAACATCGGTCAAGGCGAAGAAGGCGTCGCCCTTGGCGATGCTGCGGCTGTCGATCGACACGCCATTGACCTCGGCCGGCAGCACGCCGGACTTTTGCGCGCGCATGGCAGCCGTCATAGCGTCCAGAGTCCACAAGGCGGTCATGGGAAACTCGCACGCCTTTTCCCGGACGCGACCTCTTTCTTCACCTCTCCGCTAGGGGGAGAGGTCGGCGCACGAAGTGCGCCGGGTAACAGGGGGCGGGCTTCTCGGTCGTCAGTAACCCCCTCACCCCAACCCTCTCCCCCAAGGGGAGAGGGAGTTCGCCTAAGCGTGCAGCCGCGCATGCGTTCCATTAGCCCATTCATGCGGCGTTGCCCCGCAACGCCGCGGCGACCGCGTCGTGATCGGAAAACGGCAATATCTTGTCGCCGATGATCTGCCCGCTTTCATGGCCCTTGCCGGCGATCAGCAGGACATCGCCGCTTTCAAGTTCGGCAATCGACGAGCGGATCGCTTGCGCGCGGTCGCCGATCTCGTGCACGCCAGATTTGATTTCTCGCGCGCCGGCGAGGATTTCGGCGCGGATCGCCGCCGGATTTTCACTGCGCGGATTGTCATCGGTGACGATCACCTTGTCAGCTTTCTCTGCTGCGATCTTGCCCATCAGCGGCCGCTTGCCCTTGTCGCGGTCGCCGCCGCAGCCGAACACCGCGATCAGCCGGCCTTTGACGTGAGGCCGCAGCGCGTCGAGCGCCTTCGACAGCGCATCGGGCTTGTGGGCGTAATCGACGAAGATCGGCGCCCCGTTTTTGCTGCCGACCAGTTCCAGCCGGCCCTTGGCGCCAGTGAGCTTTTCCAGCGCCGCGAACACGCCGCCCGGCTCGCTGCCGGTGGCGATCGCCAGCCCGGCCGCGACCATCGCGTTCTCGACCTGAAAACCGCCGACCAGCGGCAGTTTCACCGAATATTGTTTCCCGGCGTGCGTGAGCGCGACGATCTGCGCGAAGCCCTCGACCTTGCCGCCGGTCAGCTTGATGCTCTCGCCGCTTTCGCCGACCGTCATCACCTTGAGGCCGCGCCTGTGCGCGGCCTCGGCCACGCGATGCGCGTAGCAATTGTCTGCGCTGATGACCGCGGTGCCACCCGGCATCAGCAGCGTCTCGAATAAAATCAGCTTGGCGGCGAGATAGGCCTCGATGGTTGGATGATAGTCGAGATGGTCGCGCGACAAATTGGTGAAGCCGCCGGCCGAAACCCGCACGCCGTCCAGCCGGTGCTGGTCGAGCCCATGCGAGGACGCTTCAAGCGCCAAATGCGTGACGCCTTCGCCGCTCAGCCGGTCAAGCGTGCGGTGCAATTCGACCGGATCGGGCGTCGTCAGCGAGCCGTAGGTTTCCTCCTTCGGCGACACCACGCCGATGGTGCCGATGCTCGCCGCTTGCTGCCCCAGCGAACTCCATATCTGCCGCGTAAACGCCGCGACCGAGGTCTTGCCGCTGGTGCCGGTGACGGCGGCGACGGTGGCGGGCTGGCGCGGATAGAATCTCGCCGCCGCCAAAGCGAGCGAGCGCCGTACATCCTTCACCCGGACAAACGCCGCGCCTGGAATGTCGATCGCCCGCTCGGCAGCCACCGCGACGGCGCCGGCCCGCACCGCGGCCTGCGCAAAATGCGCGCCGTCTGCCTTGGCGCCGGAAATTGCGAAAAACAAAAAACCCGGCGCCGCCTTGCGGCTATCGGCGGCAACGCCGGTAACGCCGATGTTCGCGAAGCGCGCGTCGGCGCTGTCTTCGGGCAAAAGCTCGCCGAGCGTCACTGCGTGACCTTCGCGCTGGCAAGAATCGCCTGATCGGCCGCCGGCAGATTGAAGCGCGGCTGCAGCCCAAGCAGCGGCGCGACGCGCGCCACCACCGCGCCGCCAACCGGCACCGCGTTCCACCCGGAGGTCGTGAAGCCGTGGGTTTCGGCGGAGCCCTGTGGTTCGTCCAGCATGACCAGCAACAAATAGCGCGGCTTATCCGCGGGCAAAATGGCGGTGAAACTGGTCAGAACTTTGATCTTGGAATAGCGCCCGCCGACCACTTTGTCCGAGGTGCCGGTTTTGCCGCCGACATAGTAACCCGGGACGTCAGCCCGCGTCGCGGTGCCCTTTTCGACATTGAGCCGCATCAGATAACGCATTTTGTCGCTGGTTTCCGGCTTGATGACCCGGTGCGCCAAGGTGGCGGCTTCGGCCTCGCTGCGCTTGAGAAAGGTCGGCGGGATCATCATGCCGCCGTTCACCAGCGCCGAAATGCCCATCACCGCCTGCAGCGGCGCGACCGACAAGCCGTGGCCGAATGCGATGGTCACCGTGTTGAGTTCGCCCCAGCGCTTGGGCACCAGCGGCTCGGCGCTTTCCGGCAGTTCGGTGCGCAGCCGGTCGAGCTGGCCGAGTTTCTTGAGAAACGCCTTGTGGTAGTCGACGCCGAGCGACAGCGCCATGCGCGCGGTGCCGATGTTAGACGAATAGGTGAAAATCTCCGGCACGGTGAGCACGCGCTTCTGCGCATGGAAGTCGTGGATCTCGAATTTGCCGTAGCGCAGCGGCACCCGCGCGTCGAAGCTCGAGGCGAGCGAAATCTTGCCGCTGTCGAGCGCCATCGCCAGCGTCAGCGCCTTGAAGGTCGAGCCCATCTCATAGACGCCGGTGGTGAGACGGTTGAGGCGAGTCGGGTCGTTGGCCTCGCGCGGATTGTTCGGATCGAAGTCGGGCTCCGACACCATCGCGATGATCTCGCCGGTGCGCACGTCGGCGATCACGCCGGCGGCGGCGATCGCCTTGAACTTGCTGCGCGCCGCGACCAGTTCGTCGCGCAGCGCATATTGCACCCGCAGGTCGACCGCGAGCTCGACCGGCTTTTGCAGCCGGTCAGAGGCAAGGCCCGCCATGTGCAGCGCGGCGAGCCCTTGCCCGTCGAGCCACTTCTCCATGCCGGCGATGCCCTGATTGTCGATGTTCACGTGCCCGATCAGATGCGACATCACCGGGCCGTTCGGATAGACGCGCTTGTTCTCGGGAAGAAATCCGACGCCGGGAATGCCGAGGTGGTGGATTTCCTTCTGCTGTTGCTGCGAGATTTCGCGCTTAAGCCAGACGAAGCCGCGCTTGGAGGCGAGGCGTTCGCGCAATTCCGGCGCATCGAGGTCCGGCAATTCGGCGGTCAGCAGTTCGGCCGCTTCGTCAACGTCGATCAGCTTGCGCGGCTCGGCGAACAGCGAGGGCGACTTGAGATCGGTCGCCAGCACCTGGCCGTTGCGGTCGAGGATGTCGGGCCGCGCGGTGGCAACGGCGTCCTGGGCGACACTGCGCCGCGTGCCGTGACTGTCGCTTACCGCCGCGAACATCACGAGGCGCAGCGCAATCACCGAATAGATCGTCGCGAAGGCGAGAATCGCGAGGCCGAGCCGCGCGCGCGCCTTGACTGCGCGGTCGACATTGTTGCCATAGAGCAGCGAGCGCAGCGTGCGCTGCAGCCGGCTCTCGGCCGGCTTGCCGGCCACGTGCGGGTTAGCCGCCGTCATCGAGGCGCCTCGACACTGCCGGTCGCTGGAACGTCATTGGATTCGATCAGGGCGCCGACGGGGTCGGGCGCCGCCACGGCGGCCGGGCGCTCCGGCAGCCGTGCGAAGTCGTCGAACTGATGCGGATCGATGCGCCGCAGCGGCAGATAGCGCAGCGCCAGCGCCTGCAAGCGGCCCGGATTGTCGAGCCGCGCCCATTCCGCCCGCAACGCTGCAATGGCGTCGCGCTCCTGGCGCAACTCGCCGCGCAGCCGCGCCAGCCGCTCGGCCTGCAGCGTCGAGTCGAACTTGATCTTATAGACAAAGGACGCCGCCAGGATCAGCGCGCCGATCACCAGGATGTTGAGAAGGCGCATGGTCAGCGGCCCTCCATAGTGTTGGCGAGCGACGGCAGGCGCGGCAGCAGTTCCGGCATGGTGGCACGCGCCGGCGCATCGCTGCGCTGCGCGGCGCGCAATTTGGCGGAACGCGCACGCGGGTTTTGCGCGACTTCGCCCTCGTCGGCGACGACCGGCCGCTTGGTCAGCACCTGAAACGTCGGTTGCGGGCGTTTGACTTGCGGTGCGTGGCGCGAGCCCGGGCTGGTGCTGCTGCGCTCATTGAAGAATGACTTGACGATGCGGTCTTCCAGCGAATGAAACGACACGGCCACCAGCCGCCCGCCAGACTTAAGCACGCGCTCGGCCGCCGCCAGCGCCGCGACCAGTTCGCCGAGCTCATCATTGACGAAGATACGCAGCGCCTGGAACGTGCGCGTGGCGGGATGGATTTCGTTCGGCTTGGCGCGCACGACGCTGCCAACCAGACCGGCAAGCTGGCGCGTGGTCTTGATCGGCGCCTCGGCGCGCGCCTTGACGATGGCGCGGGCCACCGCGCGGGCAAAGCGTTCTTCACCGAGTGTCGAAATAATCGACGTCAGATCGCTTTCGCTCGCGGCAGCAATCACGTCGGCGGCGCTCGGTCCCTCGCCACCCATCCGCATGTCGAGCGGGCCGTCCTGGCGAAATGAAAAGCCGCGGGCGGCCTGGTCGAGCTGCATCGAGGAGACGCCGAGATCGAACACCACACCATCCACGAGTTCGCCGTTGGCGGCGTCTTCGAGATTGGAGAATTTGTCCTCGACCAGTTGCAGACGGCCTTTGGCAGCCTCGACCATAGCAAAGCCATTGGCGATCGCCGATTGATCGCGATCAATGCCGATTACCCGGCAGTTCGCCGCGAGCAATGCCCGGGTATAACCTCCTGCGCCGAACGTCGCGTCGATGTAGCTCTTGCCCGGCTGCGGATCGAGCAGCTCGACGACCTGACGGACCAGCACGGGAGTGTGGGGCGCTGGCCCGCCAGCGACAGCCGCAAAGCTGTCGCCGCCCCGTGTCATTCCCGCGCTCCCGGCGCCGTAGCCCGAGCGCCGAGCCGGGTCTCGCTGGTGCCGCAGAGCGTCAAGGCTGAAGCCGGCACTCCGCCACGCTGATAAAACCCGGACGGCAGCGGCGCTTTCTGGAACGGTCGTCCCGAAATATGCATTTTTGTGGGATATCATGAGCATATATAGGCATCAATGGAACCGTGCGGCCGAACGCTTCAGGCGAAGCAGCAGGCCGTTGTGCCCCATTAAGCGGCTTTTAAACTTAAGGATTTGTTGCCGACGCGGCGCGCTGTCGGGGCGGATCATTCAGGAGGGAACCGGCCGAATTGGGCGGGTTGCGCACAGGTTCCGCAGGAACGGCGGCTTACCCCGGGACGTTAACTCAACAGGGCATCCCGCCCGATCACTAACCTCAAGGAGGCCCGTCATGTTGAAAAAACTCATGCTCGGCGCCGCGCTGAGTTCGCTCGCTTTGTCCGGTGCGCTCGCGCAGTCGCCAATGTCGCCGCCCAGTAGCGCCCCCGCCGGCACGACGACACCTGCTCCCGCTGCCAGCGGCCGCATCATTTCATCGCAGCAGCCTGATCAATGGCTGGCGTCGAAGTTCAAGGGCACCGACGTGTTTGGCAGCGATGACCAGAAGATCGGTGACGTGAGCGACATGCTGTTCGACAAGAGCGGCAAGATCGACGCCTTCCTCGTCAGCGTCGGCGGCTTCCTCGGCGTCGGCTCCAAGGAGGTTGCGTTGCCGCCAAGTTCGTTCGAAGTCGTGGCCGGCACCAACGGCGCGCCGGACAAGCTCAAGGTTGCCATGAGCAAGGACGACCTCAAGCAGGCGCAGAACTTCACCCGCTACCAGCCGCCGCGCACCACGACCGGCATGGCGCCGGGCGGATCGCCCGCCGGGCTGCCGCCACACCCCTCGACCAACACGCCCCCGGCCAGCACAAAGTAGCAGACGTGAAGTAGCCGCTCCGCGCCTTGAAAATGAAAATGCGGCCCAGGTCGTTGCGCCTGGGCCGCTATTTATATTTAGCGCGGGTTAGCGATTTTCGTCGATGATCGCGTTACATTTTGAGCGTCACGTAAGATGTGAGAGCCTATGGCGAATTTCACCGCTGACAGCTTCATCGTCGCCGACATTGCGCCATCGCCGAACTTCGACGAACGCAAGGACAATGCGCCGCCGGACATGATCGTCCTGCAGTACACCGGCATGGAGAGCGGCGCCGCGGCGCTCGACCGGTTGACCTCGGCGGATAGCAGGGTGTCTTCGCACTACGTCGTGTTCGAGGACGGCCGTATCGTGCAATGCGTGCCGGAAAATTTGCGGGCCTGGCACGCCGGCATTTCATCCTGGGCCGGCGAGAACGACATCAATTCCAGGTCCATCGGCATCGAGATCGTCAATCCCGGCCATGAACTCGGCTATCCGGCGTTCCCGCTGCGCCAGATCGCGGCGGTGATCTCGCTGTGCCGCTCGATCCTGACGCGGCGGCGGCAAGTAGCAAATGACCGCGTACTGGCGCATTCCGACGTCGCGCCCGGCCGCAAGCAGGATCCCGGCGAGAAATTCCCCTGGGAGCTGTTGAGCGAGTCCAATGTCGGTCACTGGGTGCGCCCGGCGCCGCTGACGCTGGAAGGCGGCGGTCTCAAGCCCGGCGACTGGAACGACAGCGTGCTCCGATTCCAGCGCGCGCTGCATGCCTATGGCTACGCGATCAGCGACACCAGCCGCTATGACCAGCAGACCCGCGAAGTCGTCACCGCGTTCCAGCGGCATTTCCGCCAGGCCAAAGTCGACGGCATTGCCGATGCCTCGACGCTACTGACGTTTCGCGCGCTGATGGAAACCCGGCCGACGCCGCTGAGCTGAACCCCGGTCAGGTCGTCGCGGTGCGCCACGGTGCGTGAGCGAATCGCTCGATCAGAAAATCGAGGAACACGGCGACACGCGGCAGGCGCTGGCGGCCTTGCGGATGAATCGCCATCAGCGGAAACGGTTCGACGTGATGCGCGCCGGCGAGCAGCGCGACCAGTTCGCCCTTGCGCAACGGATCGCCGACGATCGCGTCGGACATACGGATGATGCCGGCGCCGTCGATCGCCAGGCGCAATGCGGCCTCGGCGTCGTCGGTGCGCACCCGCGACTTGATCTGCGTCACCGCGACGCCGTTGCCGGTCTCGAACGGCCATTGATCGAGGCCCGGACCTTCGATCGTGATGCAGTCGTGCCGCGCGAGGTCGGAAGGCGCGCGCGGCGTGCCGCGACGCTTGAGATACGAGGGCGCCGCGCAAATCACCCGCTGCAGATCGGCGATCTTGCGCGTGACGAACGGCCCTTCCGGAATGTGCCCGGAGCGCACCGCGAGGTCGGCCTGCTCCTCGACAAGATCGACCAGCCGGTCGGTGATCGCGAGTTCGACATTGATGTCGGGATAGCGCGCCAGAAAATCGGCCAGCGCCGGAGCGAGCTGATGCAGGCCAAACGCGGTGCCGGCATTGATGCGCAGGCGACCGCGCGGCGCGCCGCGCACCCGCATCACCTCGGCCTCGGCCTCCTCGATATCGGCGATGATGCGCCGTGCGCGCGCCAGGAACGTCTCGCCTTCGGCGGTCAACACCAACCGCCGCGTGGTGCGCGCCAGGAGACGCACGCCGAGCCGGTCCTCCAGCCGCGATACCAGCTTCGAGACGGCCGAAGGCGTCAGCCCGAGGTCCTCGGCGGCGGCCGAAAAGCTGCCGCGATCCATCACGCGGACAAATACCCGCAGATCGGAGGCGATTTTCATATTCATGCCTGAATTTCACAAATGTATCGTTGTTTTAGCTGATTATATATCAAAAAAGAAGAAATAGGTTGCACCATCAGTTTCAGGAGGCCTTCATGTACGACCACATTTTCAGCAATCCTCCGTCCACTCCCCAGCAAATCGACGACGCCATCGAAGCGGCCAAGGCTGCGCGCTCCGACGCATTGCGAAGCCTGCTGCGCGAAATGCCGGACCTGTTCAGGCACGCTTATGCGCGGATCAAATTGTCGAGTCAGGGCCTTACCGCGACCGCCAAGCGCTCTTGAGGCCATCCGGCCTCATTCTGGCGGGTCCGCAATCCGGCCGCGGGCCCGCCAGTTTTTTTGCAAACCATTCGCCCCGGCGCGGCTTGACCGCGGCAGCCGCAGCCCCCATCCCTATCCCGTCAGTCGGCCGGACGGCCGCTCCGGCGATCACCGAAAGGTGGCCGGGGAGGAAAGTCCGGGCTCCATGGACGAACGGTGCCGGATAACGTCCGGCGGGGCTTGTTCCCGCGCAAGCGGGGATCGGCCCCAGAGACAGTGCCACAGAGAACGAACCGCCGGCAGGGATCGAAAGGTCTCGGCAGGCAAGGGTGAAAAGGTGCGGTAAGAGCGCACCGCGTCGGCGGCAACGCAGGCGGCATGGCAAACCTCACCGGGAGCAAGACCGAATAGGAGTGACGCGGAGCGCAAGCTTCAGGTCCGTCCGGGCCAGTCATTCGGGTAGGTGGCTTGATGCGCCGGGCAACCGGCGTAGCAGAGGAATGGCCGTCACGTGCGTGACGCTCGTCACGTGCCGTACAGAACCCGACTTACAGGCCGGCTGATACGATCAAGGGGCGTCCGGCGGAAAAACCCCCGGAAACCCCACCAACTTCCGCCACCTCAACTCCTGTCACACACGAACGGATTTTGCTGGTTGGGAAGGGGATCCGGCGATAGGGTTGC
>JBPCQM010000094.1:0-6034 GCA_050998115.1 Pseudolabrys sp.
ATAATTGTCTGGTCGGGGCCGGCGCTATAGTGCCCGAGGGCAAGACATTTCCTGACAATTCGCTGATCGTCGGTGCACCGGCGCGGGTCGTTCGCACGCTCGACGACAAAGCCGCCGCGATGATCCGCGGCGGCGCCGAGATTTATGTGCAGCGTTCCAGGCAATACGCCAAGGCGCTCAAGAAAATTGGTTGAGCGTCTATCCTGACCTGTCCTTAAACAGGGTGCGGCCGGCTCTTGGGGGAGAGCCGGCCGCTCACGCATCCGGTCTGGGGACGGGGAGGGGTGGGGACGTGACCGGGTGCGCGAAACCTTTCTTTTTGATCTCAGCGAGACGAAGTGGCGACCGGCGAAGATCGCGGTTCGCCGAGCGCGATCCACACATTGGGGTCGGCTTGCGACTGCCGCTTCACGAAGCGGTAGCCGGTGTGCGACCACAGCAGAATGTCGCCTTCCTGGTTGTCGAGAATGAACTCGCCTTTGTTGGTCTTGACCGTGAGTACGGCGTGGCCTTCGCCCTTTTTGTCGCGCACCACGGTGATCAGCAGCGCCTCGCGCGGCCAGCCGGCCTGCATCAGCATGCGCCGCTTGAGCAGCACGTAATCCTCGCAGTCGCCGTAACCGTCGTCGGGATAATTCCAGCGCTCGACCACGCCCCAGTGCTCGAGGTCGGTTATCGGCTTGATGGTGTCGTTGACCCAGGCATTGACGCGCTCGAGATCGGCCCAGGCTTTCGGCGACAGCACCACGTCGCGCGGCGTCGACGGCCGGGTGTCGCACTCGGGTTTGTATTCGACGCAGAATTCGAACCAGCCGATCGGCGCGCGGGCCGTCTCGCCGGTGGTCACGAAAAGCGGCTTTTCGCTGCTCGCTAGTGCGGCATTCGGCACGGCCAATAGGGCTGCCGCCGTCAGCGCGATGAAACAGACAGACTTCAGAACTCGTTTGCGACGCCCCGCCATTGTGCGGCCCCTTTTTTCCCCGTTGTTGGGGCAGGGTTTCGCACAAAGCTTTTGCAGCGCGGCTAAATCTAGCGATTGATTTTTAAGTTAAACCAAGTAAATTATTAGACTAATACTATTCAAACTAAGATCTAATTTGTGTATAATTGTTTCAAATACAATCTGCGTAAAATTTTATACGTTAACCGGCGGACCACCGCTTGAGCGCGCTGAACAACGCGTTCGCGCCCACCGGTTTACTGTGTCGGGAAGTTGGCGGGCGCGGCGAAAATCCGCGGAAAGCGACGTATGCGACGCCTCACGGCAGATGCGACGCCGCTTTTATAGCGGCCTGCGTTTACTCGCCGGTGACGTTGTCTTCCAGAAAATCCGGGTGTTGCAGGCGGGTAAACTCGACCGCGAAGCCGTTTTCGATGTGGCGCACCACGCGGCCCTGGCTCTTGCCGACGGTGACCATCGCGCCGACTGCTGGACGAAGGTTTTCGGCCATGCTGATGGCGGCGCCCGACGCCGATAAGTCGATCACGCGGCAGGTGACGTTGGTGCCGTTCGGCATGATCAGCCGGGTGACCGGGTTGCGCGGCACGAAACGGCCGTGGCGGCGGTCTTCCGGCAAATTCAGGATATGGCGGTTGGCGAGCCAGGTGAGCTGCGCGGCAAGCTTGTCGCGCTTGCGCGACGTCGCCCCGATGGTCATGGCGAAGCCGTTGGTGATATGGCGGGCAATGGCGCCCTCCAGCCGGCCGAGATGATCAACATAGGCGATCACCCGTTCGCCTGGATTGCCAACGACGGGCGCAATAATCGCCATACCGCCGGGCGACATGTCGGTAACCTGGCAGGGATATTCCTGGCGATCGGTCAGCATGTAGCGACCGAGCAGAGAAACCTTGACGCGCTGATGCCGCCGGCGCTCTTCGGCCAATGGCAAAATTTTCGATTTGGTCGCCGGTATCGCCATCGGGGGTCGGGGTTCTCAGCGATTTTCCAGTTCCCGCGAGCCTAAGCCGCCATTGTTAACGCCTCGTTAGCCAGCCTTCTCACTGTTTGAGCCGCTTGGTGAGTCACTCGGCGCCGAGCTACGCCCGCCTTGATAGACCATAAGGCCACGCCGTACTTGCACGGCGGCGCCGCCTGTCACAAGGCGGCGTCCGCCGAGTTGGTCGACCGCCGGGCCGATATGGCGGATCTGGCCCAGTTCGAGCGTAGCGACCGGCCTGTCGCCGAACCAATATGGTTTTTCGCTCGGCACCAGCAGGCCGAGCACCTGAACCGCAATGCCGTCCTGTGAAATCAGCGGCAGCATCAACAGCTCCAGATCGACGCTGTCGCCGTCACCGGTATGCCCAACCACGCCGGCCACGCCGCCGATTTTTTCCTCGGCGAGCACCTTGAGCAGGTATTGCGCCACCGGACGGCTCGCCTCATCCCACAGCGCGGCGAAGGCTTCCGCTTTCAGTTCACGGCCAAACAGCGCGCACATTTGCGTTCCCGCCAGGCGGAAACGGTGCTCGCTGGCAAAATCAATGGTCAGGATGAAAACGTCGCCGAGTATATGGCGGATCTTCACCGGGTCGATGTCGGCGCGTTCGGGCGCCGGCCGCTCGCCGCGCCGCGCATCCCAATACGCGAACAGTTCGCGCGTCGAAGTGTGTCGCATAGCCGCCCCCTGTTCCGTCGCGGGACGAATTGCGAACCGCTTTGTCCCCGAACGGGACAAAACGCTCCGCTTTCGCCTCGACGCAGTGAATACTGCAGGGCGCGTGCCGTTAACCGGTGCGCGGGACGCGGGGCGCAAACCGGCACGAGTTAGCGTTAAGACCGCAATCGGGTTGGCGCGGCGGCGCCGCGCATCTATGGTTGGCGCCGATCCACACCGCGGCAACGCGCTATCAGACCTCCCGGCAGCGCCGCAAAAAGACTTCAGACCAGAAGGGCGCAAGCCCTCCTTTTTCTTTTTATCATAGAAAAGGCCCGCTTGCTTGCGCGGGTGCAAGTCGTCTTACTGGGGCACCACCCGACGGATTGCCCATTGCCACACGAGCCGATCTTCAACGTCCCGTCCGTTATTATTGCGCTGCTCGGCGCCCTAATGCTCGTGCATCTGGTGCGGATTTTCGTGCTCACCGGTCCGCAGGATATCGAGTTCCTCTTGCTGTTTGCATTTATCCCGGCGCGCTACGACGCGACGGTCTTGCTGGGCGGTCAGTTGCCGGGCGGCGTCAGCGCGCAAATCTGGACCTTTGTCACCTATGCTTTTCTTCACGCCAGTTGGATGCATCTCATCGTCAATGCAATCTGGCTGCTGCCGTTCGGTAGCGCGGTGGCACGGCGCTTTGGAGCGTTACGGTTCTTGTTGTTCTTCGCGGTAACCGCGGCGGCCGGCGCGCTGATGCAATTCGCGGTGCGGCCGGGCGCGGAATTCACGATGATCGGCGCCTCGGCTGCGATTTCCGGCACCATGGCGGGCGCCATGCGGTTTGTATTCCAGCGCGGCGGTCCGCTCGGATTTGCGCGCGGTATCGACGATCAAGCTTTCCGGATGCCGGCGCTGCCGCTGTCCGGCGTGCTGCGCGATCCGCGCGTGTTGGGATTCCTTGCGGCGTGGTTCGGCGTCAATTTGCTGTTCGGGATCGGCGAGTTCTCGGTCGGCGGCGGCGGCCAGCCGGTGGCCTGGCAGGCTCATATCGGCGGTTTCCTCGCCGGATTATTTTTGTTCGGGCTGTTCGATCCGGTCGATCCCGGCGCCACTCCGTCCACCATCGACGCAACGCGGCCTTAGGCGCGTGGCATGGCTTGGCTTGACGGAACTGGAGCGGCGGGCCGATTGTTCTCCATAACGCCGGGACCTGCCGTTCGCGCGTCCCGCGCAAGCTGTCCGCACGGAGGTCCGCAAGGAGATCCACATGACGGTGACATCGATACTGAAGATCAAAGGCGGCGACGTTTTGTCCATCGAGCCGACGGCTGATCTCGCCTCGGCCGCAAAACTCATGAAGGCGCGTCACATCGGCGCGCTGGTTGTGCGCGGCGCCGGCGGGCGGCTGGCCGGCATCCTGTCCGAGCGTGACATTGTGCACGCGCTCGCCACGCGCGGCGGTGAGGCGCTGAACGAGCCGGTCGGACAGGTGATGACCCGCGAGGTCGTCACCTGCGGCGAGAATGACGCGATCGGCTCGATCATGGAACAGATGACGGCCGGAAAATTCCGCCACGTCCCGGTGCTGCGCGATGGCGAACTGGTCGGCATCATCTCGATCGGCGACGTCGTCAAGGACCGGCTTGCGGCGATGGAGCAGGAAACCGAGGCGATGCGGGACTATATCCAGACCGTGTAACTGCTATTTCGCCGTGTCGTTCACCGACGCCGGATGCGACAGCGCGGCGACCGCCTCGTTGATCTGTTCCATGGCTTTTTCCGCCGCCTCGGCGCCGATCCTGATGGCGTCGGCACCGCGCTGAAAATCGAACCAGCCGACCGGACCGAGTTTCGGCGATATCAAGACGTCGGGTGGATCGCCGGCGAGGCGCGCCCGGGTAATTCGATCCTGCATGACGTTGAAAGCTTCCACCATGACGGTTGGAATCCCGGGCCGGTCGCGGCTGCCGAAAATCTGGCGCAGCGAGCGCTGGCCGCTGAACAGACGGGCGATGCCGTGCGTCTCGCTATCCACCACGGAAGCAGTGTCACTGTCGTCGGTGCCGTGATTGGAAATAATAGTGCCGCGGCCGAACAGGTCCGAGTTCAGGCTCACTGCGATGACCAGCCGGGCACCGAGCGCACGCGCCGCCGACACCGGCACCGGGTTGACCAGCGCGCCGTCGACCAGCCAGCGGCCACTGATTCGCACCGGTGGGAAAATGCCGGGCAGTGCATAGGAGGCGCGCAGCGCGTCAACCAGCCGCCCGCGCGTCAGCCAGATTTCGTGGCCGGTGTTGAATTCGGTCGCGATGGCGGCGAAGTGCAGCGGCAAGCTCTCGATCTTGGTGTCGGCAAGCCCCTCGGTGAGCCGTTCGGTGAGACGATTGCCGCGAATCAGGCCGCTGCCCGACAGACTGACGTCGAGATAGCTCAAGATACGGCGCAGGCTCAGGCCGCGCGCCCATTCTTCCAGCGTGTCGAGTTGCTGCGCGGCGTAGCAGCCGCCGACTACCGCGCCGATCGAGGTGCCGACGATGACGTCGGGCACGATGCCGTGCGCGAGCAGCGTGCGCATCACGCCGATATGGGCGAAGCCTCGCGCCGCGCCGCCGCCGAGCGCCAGGCCGATGCTGGGACGCGCATCCACCGGCTTGATCGCCACGGTGGTCGCTTCGGCGCCGCGATCGCCATTGCGCGAGCGCGAGAACAATCCCTCGAACATATTCCTTCCCCGTCCCGCAGATGATCGCGCCCCGTCATCCGCCGGACAAGCACGCTTCGACGACATGGTGAAAATCGTGGCGTGCCGGTGTGACGGAATGGTGCGCAAGGCGACGCCAAAGTGCGCCAGGTCCGTTAATTTGCCGCTACCGATGGTTAAGACGATCAGCTGGTCGGCCGCGTCATGGCGAACATCCGCTCGACCACCGCATATTCGTCATAGCCGCAACGGGCGATCGGCTTCATCGCGGCAGTGTCGAGCCGCCCGTTGTTGATGAAGCGGTCGTCGATATGAACGCCGATCACCTGGCCGATCACGACATGACCGTCGAGCGGTGCGCCATCGAGGCCCTTGAGCGGAACGATCTGCAGCATCTTGCATTCGAGCGCGCAAGGCGATGCTGCGACCCGCGGCGGCTTCACCAGCCTGGACGGCGCGGGGTTCAATCCGGTGCGCTCCATTTCATTGATGCCGTAAGGGACCGGCGCCGACGTCGCGTTCATTTCCTCGCGCAGGTCCCAGGTCGCCAGATTGCAGACGAATTCACCGGTTTCCCGGATATTGCGCACCGAATCCTTGAAGCCTTCGCTGGAAAACATCACCAGGTTCGGCCGGCTCAGCACGCCATTGAAAGAAGAATAAGGCGCGAGATTGACCTCGCCCTTGGCGTTCATCGAAGTGATCCAGCCGATCGGCCGCGGCGCGACGA
>JBPCQM010000109.1:0-10823 GCA_050998115.1 Pseudolabrys sp.
CCATCACGATCATGCCAAATGACACCCGATCGCGTTTAAGCTGGATAAACTCCTTGACAATCATTGCGTAGGTGCGCCGCCAGAACCCTTGGCCGCGTTCTTTCGGCACCGTTGAGCGCGGCATCACCTCGTTGATGGCGGCGCTCATTGGTAATTGTCCTTGGCGCGGCTCATCAACTCGATGAACACGTCCTCAAGCGAAGGCTCGGATTTCTTCCAGGTCAGACCGGATTGCTTGCGATGGGGCGCCAGCGCCTTTTCCAGCGCGGTGACGTTGCGACCAGACACATGCAAACTGGTGCCGAACGGCGCCACCATGTCGACGCCGCGGCGGCCAGTCAGTTCTTCGGCGAGCCGGTTAAGCGAGTTGCTGTCGGACGAACTTACCGTAAACGTGGTCAGGTGCGAGCCGGCGATCACCTTGTCGACGGTGCCATGCACCAGCAGTTCGCCATAAGCGATGTAGGCGATCTCGTGACAGCGCTCCGCCTCGTCCATGTAGTGCGTTGAGACCAGCACCGTGAGACCCTCGGCGGCAAGCGAATGGATTTCGTTCCAGAATTCACGCCGGGCTTTCGGATCGACCCCGGCGGTCGGCTCGTCGAGCAGCAAAAGTTGCGGGCTCGGCATGGTGCAGGCGCCCAGCGCGAGGCGCTGCTTCCAACCACCGGACAATTCTCCCGCCAGTTGCTCCTCGCGCCCGCCAAGGCCGAGCCGCTCGATCGCCGCGCGAGCCGCACGCGACGGATCGGGCACACCGTAGAGCCGCGCGACGAATTCCAGATTCTCGCGCACCGACAGGTCCTGATACAGACTGAAGCGCTGCGTCATGTAGCCGACGTGGCGCTTGATCTTGTCGGCCTCGGTACGGATGTTGAAGCCGAGGCAGGTGCCTTCGCCCTCATCGGGTGTCAGCAGACCGCACAGCATGCGAATGGTGGTCGTCTTGCCCGATCCGTTGGGACCGAGAAATCCATAAATAGTGCCGCGCCTCACCTGCATCGAGAGGTTGCGCACCACCGTGCGGTCGCCGAACTTCTTGGTCAGGCCCTCGACATCGATGACAACGTCTTCTCTATTCGACTTTACCGGCGACCGTGCACTCGCTTGAGAGATCATTTCCCGTTCCAGTCGGGGAATGAGACGCTGATTGGCTGGCCGACGCGGAATTTATCGGGCATGTCGGGCCGCGCCTCGACCAGAAACACGAGCTTGGCGCGCTCCTCCAGGCTGTAGATCACCGGAGGTGTGAATTCCGCGCTGCCGGCGATAAAGCTGACCTTCGCGGTCAAGTCCTTGTCACAACCGTCGCAACTCACCTCCACGGATTGCCCGATCTTGATCCGCGGCAACATCGCTTCGGGCGCGAAGAACCGGATCTTGAGATTGGGCGGCGGCAACAGGGAAACCACCGGCCGCCCGGCTGGCACGGTTTCGCCGGGGCGGAAATAGACTTGCTGGACCGTGCCGGCGTCGGGACTCATTGCACGGCGTCGCGCCAGCCGCGTGCGCGCTGAATCAAGCCGCGCCTGTGCCGAGCGCAATGCAGCGCCCGCGTCTTCGAGGGTTTTCTGCGTTCCCGCAGCAGTCTTGAGCAATTCGGCCGCGCGGTCATACGCCTGCTTGGCGTTGACTAAACTTGCTTCAGCCACGGCGACGTCGGCCTGCTGCAAATCAGGGTCGACGGTAAAAAGCAACGTGCCGGTATCGACCCGATCGCCTTCACGTACCGCCAGATTTTCAACCCGGCCAGCCTCGTCCGGGCTCACGAAAACCAGATCGGCCTCAACCCAGCCTTGCAGCGCGTTGTTATTTCCGCTTCGGCCGCAACCTGTGAGCGCCAACACTGCAACCGCGGCAAGACCGGCCGCCCGAATTGCTATCATGATGCGCTCCTTTGACTAAACAACAGGTCGAGATGCGCTTTCATCAGCGCGCCAACATCGAGAGCTTCGAAACGGTCGAACAGGCCGCTCCACACCACCGCGACCAGGCCCGGGGCCGCCAGTAGTTGAGGAAACCGCGCCAACGACGCCGGCACCTCACCGCGCGCGGCGGCGCGTTCGAGTAGCGTGCGCATCGCACCAAGAATTCGCGACAGCACTTCGCGATAGTAGAATTCAGCGAGTTTCGGGAATCGGCGGCCTTCCAGCAGCATCAAGCGGATGACGTCCCGCCGGCGCGTCGAGAAAATCTCATTGACGAAAAGATCGACCAGCCGGTCCGCCAAAACGCGCAACGGAACATCTGCATCACGCAGCGCCTCGATCGAGCCGACAACCGGCGTGAGCATGGTGCGGATCAATTCCTGAAACAGGCTCTCCTTGTCGCGGAAATGCAGATAGATCGTGCCCTTGGCGACGCCGGCACGCCTGGCCACATCCTCAAGCCGCGTCGCGGCAAAGCCCTGATCGGAGAATTCCTCGATCGCGGCGGCCAGAATGGCATCACGCCGCTCGGCGCTGCGTTGCGCTCGCGCATTCTTGCCGCGCGGGGCGGGTGTGCGGGGATCGCGACGCGGAAGCTGAACGGCACGTCGGGAAAATTTTTTGCGGTTCATGCCAATACCCAAAAATAAGCGGATTTATTGACTGACCAGTCAGTCATAAACCATACAATAAATTGTTACGCAAGTGAAAAATAGTTCAGATATCTCAATAGGTTAAAGGGCGGGCCTGGTGCTCAGCCCTTGGCGTCGCACAGAAAGTGCGGATTACGCCGTCCTTGCCGCCGGCCTTATAGCAGGACCGCGGCGCGTCGTTTTGCGCCCGGCCGAGCTTGGGCCCCTTGCCCCAGCCGTTAAACCGCACGGATCGGTACCGTCGATCGAAAACGCGCCGCGCAGCCCGCGCTGTATCGTCGCCACCAGGCGGCAAGTGCCGGCCTGGCATTGGCCAACCGCGTTATCGCGTGCGGCTGCGACATCGGGGAAGTCGAAAGACTGGCCGTAAGCGCCGCACTTGCCGACCGCCAGCGCGCCAGCCGCGCGCGCGGTATGCAACGTCACCACCGAAACAAGGGTGATGGCGAGCAGCAGCGCCGCGGCGATTATTGCGCGCAGCGCCGACGTCCCAAGGTCGTGCGTTCCCATCCTCTCCATCCACGAAATAAGGGGGTGAGTCGCGTCGCCGTTCAATGATTCGAGTCTTAAGCTCGCTCGATTTCTGCCTTGACGGCGGAAAGCGACTCGGGCGTGTCGACATCCATCAGCGCTGCGTCGCCGGTCATGGGAATTTCGACGACCGCTTCGGAGTACTGGCCGAGCAGATGACGGGCGCCGATATCGCCCTGAATGGCCATGAGTTCGGGGAAGAAGCGGCGCGCCCACAGCACCGGATTGCCGCGTCTGCCTTCGATGGTCGGCATCACTATCATTGCGCCGCGCGCTGGATCGAACGCCGCGGCCAGACGATCAATCAGGGCGGCATCGACCTGCGGCATGTCGCCGAGGCAAACAACGACGCCGTCGGCATTGTCGGGCACCGCGGCGATGCCCGCGCGCAACGACGTGCCTAGCCCTTGCACATAATCAGAATTATGTACGAAACGGATATTGAGGCCTCCGAGCGCGGCCTCAACTTTTTCGCGCTGATGTCCGGTAACGACGATCACAGGACTGGCTTGCGAGACCAAGGCTTGCTCGGCGGCGATGCGCACCAGCGGCTCGCCACCGATTTCGGCGATCAGCTTGTTGACTGCGCCCATCCGCGTGGAACGGCCTGCCGCCAGCACCAAGGCTGCGATGCGCTTGCCCATTTCGGGGGCCGGTTTGTCGCGCGGCTGCGGGCGGGTGACGATCTCCATCAGAAGTCCGCCGACGCCCATGCCGGTGATGTCCTCACGTCCGACCGGCAGACCGGCGAGCAGCCGCAGCAGCACCCAGTCAAAGCCGTTTTCCTTCGGCGAGCGCGCGCAGCCGGGCGCGCCGAGAACCGGCACACCCCTCGCTCGCCCGATCAGCAGCAAATTGCCCGGATCGACCGGCATGCCGAAGTGTTCGATGGTGCCGCCGACCGCCTCAAGCGCCGCGGGTATCACGTCGCGACGGTCAGCGATTGCCGAGGCGCCGAACACCACCACCAGCTCGGTGCCGAGTTTCAGCAATTCGTCGATCGCTTTGGCCAGCGCGGCTTGATCGTGCGGCACGCGGCGCTCGCTAATAATCGAGGCGCCGGCCGGCGCGATGCGCTCGGCCATCACCTTGAGCGTCTTGTCGACAACTTTCGTCGCCAGCCCCGGCAGCAGCGTCGAAACCACGCCGATCTTGCGTATTTTATAGGGCGCAATGCGAATCGCGGCTTTGGCTTTAGCGGCCTCCTTCAGCGCGGCGTCGCGCGGTCCAGCCGCAACGGCGAACGGAATGATTTTCACGGTGGCGATCATCTCGCCTTCGACTACCGGCTTAAACGCCGGCAGCGTCGCTAACGTCACCGCCTCGTCGATGCGATTAAGCGCGTCGATCGTGTCCTTATCGACCAGCAACACGCCGGCGGCGGCGGCAAACAGGTTGCAACGCCCGGTAAAGGCCCGATCGACCCGTACCCCCTCACCTGCCGTTGCTTTGGCGATTTCGGCCGCGGCTTGATCTTCCGAGACGTCGCCTGGCTCGAGCCGCGACACCACGATTTCGCTAACGGCAGCCGCCTTAAGCGCAGCCACTTCCGCAGTCCCGATCAGCGTTCCCTTTTTGAGCACGAGACCGTCCTTGCGGATCGAGTGAACCGCGGTAGCGCCGAGCGCATCCTCAGGGGTGACCGGACCGAATTTCATAGTTTAGTCTCGTCAGAAAGGAGTTTTCATGCTGCCGCTGATTTTTTCTCAGTGCTCTGCCGCAACCGCGCGGTGATTTCGCCCATGATCGACACCGCGATTTCGGCCGGCGACACCGCGCCGATGTCCAGCCCGATCGGCGCGTGAATTCGCGCGAAGTCGGCGTCCGTCAGACCCTGCTGCTTGAGCCGTTCGAGGCGCTTGGCGTGGGTTTTCCGTGAACCAAGCGCACCGATGTAGAAACAGTCGCGCGACAGCGCGTGCAGCAAGGCTGGATCGTCAATCTTCGGATCGTGCGTGAGCGCCACGAAGCCGGTGTAGCGGTCGACGCCAAGCGGCGGCAGCGCGACGTCCGGCCATTCCGCAATCACTTTCACATCCGGGAAGCGCTCCGGCGTCGCAAAGGCAGTGCGCGGATCGATAATGGTGACATCGTAACCGAGCATCTGGCCCAGCGGCGCCAGCGTCTGCGAAATATGCACGGCGCCGGTAATGACGAGGCGCGCCGAGGGCACATGCACGGTCAGGAAAATTTTGCCTTTTGGCGTCTCTTCCATGCCGCTCTTGCCGCTACGAATATGTTTGTCGATCAACTCGGCGAGCGGGTCTTTGCCCGAACCCGCTGCCTTGACAAGCCGCTGCTCGCCGCTCGACAGATCGGTGACGACGGCGACGGCGCGCCGCGCCGCACGCTCTTCGTTCAGCGTTTTGAGAATATCGAGCTTCACTAGCCCACCTTTTCAACATAGACGCGGATATTGCCGCCGCAGGACAACCCGACCTTCCAGGCAGCATCGTCGGCGACGCCAAACTCGAGCATTTTCGGCTTGCCGCCTTCGATCACGTCCATCGCTTCGGTGACCACGGCGCCCTCGACGCAGCCGCCCGACACCGAGCCGAGGAAATTGCCCTGATGGTCGATCACGAGGTTGGAGCCAACCGGCCGCGGCGCAGAGCCCCAGGTTTCCATCACGGTCGCAATAGCGACGCCGCGTCCGTCGTTCTTCCAATCTTCGGCCGCCTTGAGGATATCTTCGTCACGTCCAAACATTTGCGCTTCTCCTTCCGATCAAGCCGCGCGCCACGCTTTGGGATCATATTGCTTTGCCGACGATCCCGACAACGCGCGAACCAGTTCCGTCATCGATTCCAGATTGTGCATCGGCCGCAATTCGTCGACATGCGGCAGCATCGTTTTCACGCCCTTGGCGCGCGCCTCAAATCCCTCGAAACGCAGCAGCGGATTGAGCCAGATCAGCCGCCGGCAGGAGCGGTGCAGCCGGTCGATCTCGAAAGCGAGCGTCTCGTCGCCGTCGCGCTCGAGCCCGTCGGTGATCAGCAGCACAACTGCGCCTTGCGTCAGCACGCGCCGCGCCCAGCGCTTGTTGAAGTCGTACAGCGACCAGGCAATGCGGGTGCCGCCGGCCCAATCGGACACATGCGCCGAACAAGCGGCCAGCGCCTCATCTGGATCCCTTTCGCGGAGCGCCCGGGTGACATTAGTCAGACGCGTGCCAAACAGGAAGGTCGAAACGCGTTTTCGTGCGTCGGTGACAGAGTGCAGGAAATGCAAGAACAGCCGTGTGTATTGGCTCATCGAGCCGGAAATATCGAGCAACGCCACGATCGGCGGCTCTTTTTGGCGAGGACCGAGATATTTGAGATCGATCACCGCCCCGCCCGCCTTCATGCTGGCGCGCAGCGTGCGGCGAATGTCGATGATATGGCCGCGCCGGTGCGGGGCGAGGCGGCGCGTCTTCACCAGGTCGAGCGGCAAAACCAGCCGCGCGATGGCGTCCTTGGCAGCGGCGATCTCGGCCGCCGACATCTGCGCGAAATCCCTACGCTGCAGCACTTCGCGATCAGACACGGTAAGCCGCATGTCGATCTCGGCTTCGGACTTTTCCAGTGCGCTTTCATTCAATCCGGAGAACAAGGCCTCTTGCACACGCTGTGCGCCCGGCATAGGCGGGTGCGACGCGTCAGGTTTTGCCGGCGGCAGCATCGCCGCCATCAGCTTTTCGAAATAGCCGCGGCGGCGGAAGAAAATCTTGAAGGCCTGGTCGAACAAGATCGAATGTTCGTGGCGCTTCACAAACACCGCATGCAGCGTCCAGTAGAAATCCTCACGTGCGCCGACTTGCGCGGTTCGGACTGCTTCGAGCGCATCGAGTACCGAACCGGGTCCAACTGGAAGCCCTGCGGCCCGCAAAGCTCGCGCGAAGTACAGGATGTTGTCGGCGAGTGTGCCCTTATCTTCCGCCAATTTCCGTTCCTTTTCCGCTCGTCCCCGCGAAAGCGGCGACCCCGAACTGGATTCCCGCTTGGGCGGGAATGAGCGGAGTTTGTGCTACTCCGCCGCGCGCAGATCGGACTTCACCTCGTCGAGCAGTGACTTCACTTTGCTGCCGTCGAGTCGCGCAATGTCGTCCTGATATTTCAAAAGCACGCCGAGTGTGTCGGTCACGGTCGCCGGATCGAGCGCGACAGCGTCTAGCTCGGTTAGCGCGCCCGCCCAGTCGAGCGTCTCGGCAACGCCGGGCGATTTGAACAAATCCTCCTTGCGCAGCGCCTGCACAAAGGCGACCACCTGCTCCGACAATTTCTTGCCGATGCCTGGAACGCGGGCACGCAAAATTTTCAGCTCGCGCTCGGCGGTGGGATAGCCGACCCAGTGGTACAGGCAGCGCCGCTTGAGCGCATCGTGCACCTCGCGGGTGCGGTTCGAGGTGATAACGACGATCGGAGGGTTCGCCGCCTTCACGGTTCCCAACTCCGGCACCGTGACCTGATAGTCCGCCAGCACTTCAAGCAGAAAGGCTTCGAAGGCTTCGTCGGTGCGGTCGATCTCGTCGATCAGCAACACGGGCGAACCGGCCGGATCGGGCTCCAGCGCCTGCAGCAATGGCCGCTTGATCAGAAAGCGTTCGGAAAACACGTCGTGTTCGAGCCGCTCGCGGTCGGCGGTGCCTTCGGCCTCGCCAAGCCGGATCGCAATCATCTGCGCGCCGTAATTCCACTCGTAGACCGCAGCGGCGACGTCGAGGCCCTCGTAGCACTGCAGCCGGATCAGCCGCCGGCCGAGCGTCTGCGCCAGCACCTTGGCGATCTCGGTCTTGCCGACGCCTGCCTCGCCTTCAAGAAAGATCGGCCGCCCCATCCGCAGCGCGAGAAACAGCACGGTCGATAATGAGCGGTCAGCGATGTAGCCGGCCTTGCCGAGGAGATCGAGGGTGGCGTCGATCGAGACCGGAACGGCGTTTTTGATGGTCATGCAGGGACTTTATCCTAGGGAGCAGGCGTCTTACATGTGGGTATTGTCCGCAAAAGGCACCAGTTTGCCGCCCCGTTCAGGATTTTTGCCATGTCAAAGCCAGAGACCCTCGAAAAACCGGCGCTTCGCATGCCCATTATCGACGCCGGGGGTGCGGATCGGCCACGTCCATCTCAAGGTTGCCGACCTGCAGCGCGCGCTCGATTTCTACGCCGGGGTGCTGGGTTTCGAGCTGACCACAGGCCGCCCCGGCGCCGCCTTCATCTCGGCCGGCGGCTACCACCATCACATCGGGCTCAATACCCTGGGAGAGCAAAGGCGGACAGCCGCCCCACGCCCGGCACCACCGGGCACTGCGATCCTCTATCCGTCCCGGCGGCTGCTCGCCGACGCGCTGCAACGACTGATCGCGGCGAAAATCCCGCTCGAAGGCGCCAGCGATCACGGGGTGAGCGAAGCGCTCTATCTGCGCGACCCCGACGACAATGGCGTAGAGTTGTATTGGGACCGTGCGAAGGACAAGTGGCCGAAACGGCCGGACGGCGGCTTGCAGATGTTCACCCATCCACTCGACCTGCACGATCTGCTGGCCGAACGTGACCGCAAAAGCTAGTCGATTACCTCTATGATTGGAGCGGGGCGACAGGTCTCGTTTGGGCGAACGAAGACCGCTGGTCGAGCTTTGCGAACCACGACGCAACTGAAGGGAATCGAGTTCGCCAGCCGTGGTCGGGCAATCGAAAATCGACGTAGCCCAGCAGACTTCCGAGCGCGAGGTGCGAGACGTCGACCGGATCGTTCAATTCGCTCGCGTTGCTCTCAAACCAATCGAGCCCAGACTTAATCTTATCCGATTGATCGTCGGCCCAGACCGGCCACCGAAGTGTTTCGGGACGAAACCACGTCTCGTAGCGCAAGAGGATGACGGCCTCACACATTCCTTGAGCAAGTGCATGATTGGTCAGAACGCGCCAGCGGCGTGGCGGGTCACGCGGAAACAGACAGCCGCCCGCCATATCGTCCAGGTATTCGCAGATCACGGTTGAGTCATAGAGGGTTTCCCCGGCGTCGGTGACGAGTGCCGGGATCTTGCGAAGCGGACTTCGCGCCCGCGCAGAGGCGACGTTCGGCCTGCCTGGCACCACTTCCGCGTATTCCAGTTTGATTTTTTCGGCGAGCCCGAGTTCGATCGCCGCTGCGCAGACCTTCCGCGCAAAAGGCGACTGCGGGGCGTAGAACAGCCTCATCGGATCCCACGCCAGCGATAGCCGCGCTTCGCACCATTACTTAACACGACGTCGATTCATGCAGTCGCCTTCACCAGAGCGCGGCGGGCCAACACGCCGACCAGATGCGCGCGATAATCTGCGCCGGCATGAATGTCGGCGTTCATGCCGTTAGCGGGAATAGTCATGCTCTCAAGCGACTTCGCCGCGAAGCGCTTCTTCAGCGCCTCCTCGAACGATTTGACGCGGAACACCCCGTTCGAACCGGCGCCGGTAACGGCGACGCGAATGTCAGCGCCTCGTTTCGAAACGAACACGCCGACCAGCGCAAATCCCGACGCTGGGTGCTTGAATTTTTCGTAAGCCGCTTTCTTGGCAATCGGGAACATCACCTTGGTGATGATCTCGTTTTCCTCCAGCGCAGTCGAGAACATGCCGGTGAAGAAATCGTCCGCCGCGATGCGCCGCTTGTTGGTGACGATGGTGGCGCCGAGACCAAGGCAGGCCGCCGGATAATCCGCGTTCGGGTCGTTATTGGCGACGGAACCCCCAATGGTGCCGCGGTTGCGCACCTGTGGATCGCCGATCGAGCCCGGCACCGAGGCGAGGCCCGGCAGCGCCTCCTTCACCACCTTCGAATTGGCGACATCGGCGTGGCGGGTCATGGCACCGATCACGATCGAGCGGCCTTTAAGCTCGATGCCGGCCAGATCCTCGATGCCGTTGATGTCGATCAGCGCCGAAGGCTGGGCGAGCCGCTGTTTCATCACCGGGATTAGCGAATGGCCGCCGGCCAGCAATTTCGCCTCGGGATTCTTCGCCAGCAGATTGGCGGCCTGCCGCGCGCTGGTCGGACGATGATAGGTGAAATTATACATTCGTGTTCTCCGTTACCCAGCCGCCTAGCCAAGATTGGGGCGTTTGCAGTACGCCAAGAGAGCCGCTTGCCGGTCATCGCAATTACTTGGCCATAGCCTTGGCGCCAGCCGCGACCGACTTGACGATGTTGTGGTAGCCCGTGCAGCGGCACAAATTGCCGTCGAGCTCTTCGCGAATGGTGTGGTCGTCGAGATCGTGGCCTTTGCGGCGCACGATATCGAGCGCCGACATGATCATGCCAGGCGTGCAATAGCCGCATTGCAGGCCGTGATTGTCGCGGAAGGCCTCCTGCATCGGGTGCAGCGGCAGGCCGGCCGGCGCGAGGCCCTCGATCGTGGTGATGCTGGCGCCTTCGAGCTGCAGCGCCAGCAGCGTGCAGGACTTCATGGCGACGCCATCGACGTGAACGACGCAGGCGCCGCATTGCGAGGTGTCGCAGCCGACATGGGTGCCGGTAAGCCGCAGGTTTTCGCGCAGGAACTGAACGAGCAGCGTGCGCGCTTCGACGTCGCCGGAGACCGCTTTTCCGTTCACCGTCATGGACACCGCAGGCATGAAATTCCTCCCAATTCGGGCGATTAGCCCTTTTTTGAGCCCTAAACCAAAAGCGGCAACCGTTGAGGCGTCAAAACCCGCCGGTTTTCCCGCCTTTGAACCCCGGCAAGTCTGAACCC
>JBPCQM010000171.1:0-9286 GCA_050998115.1 Pseudolabrys sp.
CTGCTGGCGATTGGCCTGTTCATGATCGGTGCGGTGGCCTACCGGTTTTTGCCGGTAGCGAGCCTGCCGAGCGTCGACTTTCCGACCATCAATATCAGCGCCAGCCGCCCCGGCGCTGACCCCAACACGATGGCGGCAACGGTGGCGGCGCCGCTGGAGCGCCGACTCGGCGAGATTTCCGGGGTCACCGAAATGACCTCGACAAGCTCGCTCGGATTGGCGCGCATCAAGGTGCAATTCGACCTCAAACGCAGCATCGAAGGCGCCGCCCGCGACGTGCAATCGGCACTCAACGCGGCGCTCAGTGACCTGCCGACCGACATGCCGACACTGCCGACCTTCCGCAAAGCCAACCCAGCCGCCGCGCCGATCCTGATTTTAGCGTTGACGTCGAGGACAATGTTGGCGAGCGCAATATACGATGTGGCCGACAGCGTGATCGCACAACGGCTGTCGCAGGTCGACGGCGTCGCCGACGTCACGGTCGCCGGATCCGAGCAGCCGGCGATCCGCGTACGGGTCGATCCCGCGCGCCTCGCCGCGATGGGCGTCAATATGGAGGCGGTGCGCACCGCGATCACCAATTCCAATTCGGTCGGGCCGCTCGGCGCATTCGACGGCAAAGAACGCGCGACTACCATCGGAATCAACGACCAGTTGCGCGTGGCCGCCGACTACGATCCGGTGGTGGTGAAGACCGTCAACGGCACCGTGATCCGGCTGTCGGCTATCGCGAGCATTACGCAGAGCGTGCGCAACAGCCGTTCCGCCGGCTGGTTCAACCGTGATCCTTCGGTGCTGCTGATCATCACCAAGCAGGGCGGCGCCAATGTGCTCGACACGGTGGACGGCATTTACCGGCTGCTGCCGGAACTGCGGCAGTGGATTCCGGCCGGCGTCGTCATTTCGGTGCTGACCGACCGCACCCAGACGATCCGCGCCAGCGTCGCCGATATGCAGCTTACGCTGGCGGCGACCGTGCTGCTGGTGATGCTGGTGGTTTTCGTATTCCTGCGTCGCACCGCCGCCACCCTCGCCGCCGGCGTCACGGTGCCGCTGTCGCTGGCTGGCACCTGCGCCGCGATGTGGGCGGCCGGTTTCACCATCGACAACCTGTCGCTGATGGCGCTCGCGGTCAGCGTCGGCTTCGTGGTCGACGACGCCATCGTCATGATCGAGAACATGTTCCGCAATCTTGAAGCCGGCATGTCGCCGTTGCGCGCGACGCTCAAGGGTGCCAGGCAAATCGGCTTCACCGTGGTTTCAATCAGCATTTCGCTGATCGCCGCGTTCATCCCTCTCCTGTTCATGGGCGGCATCGTCGGCCGGCTGTTCCGCGAATTTTCCGTCACGCTGGCTTTCGCCATCGCGGTATCGACCGTGGTCTCGCTGTCGGTGACGCCGATGGTGTGCGCTTACTTCGTGCGCTCGCCACCGAGCCGCAACGCCACCTGGCTTGACCGGCTGGTCGAAGGCACGCTGTCGCGCATGATCGGATTTTACGCCCGCACGCTCGACCTCGTAATCGCGCGCCGCGGCCTCACATTGCTGGTGTTCGTCGCCACCATCGCGCTCACCGTCGGGCTTTATATCAAGGCACCGAAGGGCTTTTTTCCGCAGGACGACACCGGCCTGATCTTCGGCGGCACCGTCGCGTCGCCCGACATTTCCTTCGAGGCGATGGAAGCCTTGCAGCTCAAGGCGATGGACATCGTGCTGGCCGATCCGGCGGTGGCAGGCTTGGGTTCGTCGGTCGGCGCCTCCGGCTTCAACGCCTCGGTCAATCGCGGCCGCATGTTCATCAGCCTCAAACCGATTGGCGAACGTGGCGGCCTGAGCACCCAGCGCGTCATCGCCCGGCTTCGCGAGAAAGTCGCCGGCATCGCCGGCATTTACGTCTTCATGGTGCCGGCCCAGGACCTGCGGGTCGGCGGACGCTCCAGCGACTCGCAATATCAGTTCACGCTATGGAGCCCGGATATCGAGGTGCTGCAAAGCTGGCTGCCGAAGGTGCAGGATCGCGTCAAAGCCATCGCCGGGGTCATCGACGTCAGCACCGACCGCGAGCAGGGCGGGCTGCAGGCCAACGTGGTGATCGACCGCACCGCCGCATCGCGGCTTGGCGTCAAGATCCAGGATATCGACAACACCCTCAACGACGGCTACTCGCAGCGCCAGGTTTCGACCATCTACGGCGCACGCAACCAATATCGCGTGATACTCGAGGCCGACCCGCAATACCTGCGCGATCCCAATGACCTGAGCCAGATTTATGTAGCGGGCACTGGCGGCACGCAGGTGCCGCTGACCAGCGTGGCGCGCGTCAAACGCTCGATTGCGCCGCTGGTCGTCAATCATCAAGGGCAATTCCCCTCGACCACCATTACCTACAATCTGGCGCCGAACGCCCAGATTGAGGACGTCACCGCCGCCATCGAGCAGGCGGTCGCCGAAATGCACCTGCCCGAAACCTTGCACGCTGATTTTGCCGGCGACATCAAGGCGTTCAAGCAGAGCGTCGGGGCGCAGCCATTGCTGATCCTCGCCGCACTGATCGCGGTCTATATCGTGCTCGGTGTCTTGTATGAAAGCTTGGCGCATCCGCTGACGATCATCTCTACTCTACCGTCGGCCGGCTTGGGCGCGCTGCTCGCCCTGCAGTTGTCCGGTACCGATCTCACCGTCATCGCCTTCATTGGCATCATCCTGCTGATCGGCATCGTCAAGAAAAACGGCATCATGCTGGTCGACTTCGCACTCGACAGCGAACGCCGCCGCGGGCTATCGCCGGAGCGCGCCATTCGCGAGGCGGCGATCGAGCGCTTCCGTCCGATCTTGATGACCACAATGGCGGCGATGCTCGGGGCGCTGCCATTCGTGCTGGCGACTGGCCCCGGCACCGAACTGCGCCGGCCGCTCGGCATCACCATCATCGGCGGACTTCTGGTGTCGCAAGTGCTCACGCTCTACACCACGCCGGTGATCTATCTGCTGCTCGACCGGCTGCATCGCCGGCTCGGCGGCGGCGAATTCGCTTTCCGCCGGCCCGTCGCCCCGCAACCCGCAGAATAGTCTTTCCTGTCATCACCGGGCATAGCCGTCCGAAGGACGGCGTCGCTTCGATCGCCTATGTCCCGGTGATCCCGACAAGGGGCGCACAGCCTTCCTAAGCGAGATGGCCGGGACAAGCCCGGCCATGACAGGCTGATCAAACCCCGAGATAACGACGCTGGATATCCGGCGCGGCGGCGAGTTCATCTGACCGCCCGCTCCACACCACGCGGCCGCGCTCGATGATGAAATGGCGGTCGGCCACTTTGGTCAGCGCCTGGACATTCTTGTCGATCAGCAGGATCGACAATCCGTCCTGCTTGAGTTGCGCCAGGCAGCGCCAGATTTCGGCGCGAATAAGCGGCGCCAGCCCCTCGGTCGCCTCGTCGAGAATGAGCAAGCGCGGATTGGTCATCAGCGCACGGCCAATCGCCAGCATCTGCTGCTCGCCGCCGGAAAGCTGGTTGCCCATGTTGCCGGCTCGTTCCGCGAGCCGCGGAAACAAATCGTAGATGGTCTTGAGCGACCAGTCGCCTTTGCCGGCCGCCGTCGCCACCAGATTCTCGCGCACCGAGAGGCTGGGGAAAATCTGCCGGCCTTCCGGCACCAGGCCGATGCCGAGTTGCGCGATCCGGTAGGACGGCAGTTTACCGACGTCGTTGCCGTTGAAGCGGATCGCGCCCGCCCGCGCCGTGGTCAACCCCATGATCGAGCGCACGGTGGTAGTCTTGCCCATGCCGTTGCGGCCCATTAGCGTCACCACTTCGCCGGGCGCGACCGACATTGAAATGCCGTACAGCACTTGGGAAAGGCCGTAACAGGTTTCGACGCCCTCAAGCTCAAGCAGATTAGCCATTGGTCGCACCTTGATCGGTGGCCTCAGCTTCGCCCAAATAGGCATCACGCACTTGGGGATTAGCGCGAATTTCCTGCGGCGTACCCGATGCGATGACGCGGCCATAAACCAGCACGGTGACGCGGTCGGCGAGCGCAAACACCGCTTCCATGTCATGCTCGATCAGCAGGATCGTCATCTCGCCTTTGAGCGCGCGCAGCATCGATACCATGCGCGCCGATTGCTCCGGCCCCATCCCCGCCAGCGGCTCATCGAGCAGCAGCATGCGCGGCGCGGCGGCCAGCGCCATCGCCAATTCGAGTTGGCGGTGCTCGCCGTGGCTGAGCACGGAAGCCGGCAGGTTGGCGCGTTCGGCAAGGCCGACGCGTTCCAACGCGGCGCGCGCCGGCTCACGCAGCGCGCGATCGGAACGCGCGGCGCGCCAGAACCGGAATGAGTGCCCGGCATGCGCCTGAACCGCCAGCATCACGTTGTCGAGCGCGCTAAAGTCGAGGAACAACGACGTGATCTGGAACGAGCGGGCCAGCCCCAGCAGGCAGCGCTGATGTCGCGGCAACGCCGTGATGTCCTCACCGGCAAACTGTACCCGCCCGGAATCCGGCGCCAATTGCCCGCTGAGTTGCGAGATCAAGGTCGTCTTGCCGGCGCCGTTCGGCCCAATCACCGCGTGCAGCTCGCCGCGCGCGACGTTGAGCGAAAGCACGTCGCTGGCGGCGATGCCACCGAAGTGCTTCGAGAGGTTCTCGACCTGAAGCAGCGGTTCAGTCACGCGACACCTTTTTCAGCAGGCCGTCGATGCCGCCGCGCGCGAACAAAACGACCAGCAACAGCAGCGGGCCCATGATGATCTGCCAGAATTCCGAAGCACGGCCCGCAGCTGCGCCAAACAACGGGGCGCCGAGCAGTTTGATCAGAATCGGCAGCGTTTCTTCAAGAACGAGGTAGGCGACCGCGCCGAACAAAGGCCCGAACAGCGAGCCCATGCCGCCTAGCACCACCATGACGATGAGATCGCCGGACCGCGTCCAGTACATCATCGCCGGCGAGACGAAATCGGTATTGGTGGCGAGTAGCACGCCGGCCAGGCCGCACATCGTTCCGGCGATAACGAAGCAAACCAGCTGATAGCGATAGGTTGGAAATCCGATCGCGCGCATGCGTGCATCATTCGAGCGCGCGCCCTGAATGACCATGCCGAAGCGAGAATTGATCAGCCGCCACACCAGATAGACCGAGCCGAACAACAGAACGAGGCAAAGATAATAGAACTGCGTTTTGTCCGACAGGTTGATCAGCCCGGCAAAATCGCTGCGCTTCTGGATCGTGAGACCGTCGTCGCCGCCGTAACGCGCCAGCCCGGCCGCAACGTAATAGGCCATCTGCGCAAACGACAGCGTGATCATAATGAAATAGACGCCGCGGGTGCGCAGGCTCAAGGCGCCGATCACCAACGCAAACAGCGCCGACGCGGCGAGCGCGACCGGCCACTGGATGAAGCCGGAGCCGACGCCCTCGAAGGACAGCATGCCGACCGCATAGCCGCCGATGCCAAGATAGGCGGCGTGGCCGAAGCTCATCATGCCGCCATAACCGAGGATCAGATTGAGGCTGGTGGCCGCCAGCGCCAGAATGACGATGCGGGTGAACAGCGTCAGGACGAAGCGATTGCCGGTCAGTCCTGCATAAAGCGGCAGCAAAACCAGCGCGGCCAGGAATATGACGATCGCGGCATTACGGATCGTGAGCCAGCGCTTCATTTCCCGCCCGCCGAAAACAGGCCTTGTGGCTTAAGCGTCAATACGACCGCCATCAGTATGTAAATCAGCATCGACGACAACGCCGGCGCGGCGGTGGCGGCGGTCTCCTTGGTCAAAACCATGCGCAGCAGATCGGGAAAATAGGCGCGGCCGAGCGTATCGATGAATCCGACCAGCAGCGCCGCGACAAAGGCGCCGCGGATCGAGCCGATGCCGCCGATCACCGTGATGACGAAAGCGAGGATCAGGATGTTCTCGCCCATGCCGATCTGCACAGTGAGGATCGGCGCCTGCATCAGCCCGGCAAGACCGGCCAGCGCCGCGCCCAGACCGAACACCAGGGTGAACAGCAGCTTGATGTTGACGCCGAGCGCGCCGACCATTTCGCGATTCGAAGCGCCGGCACGGATCAGCATGCCGAGACGGGTGCGCATCACCAGCAGATAAAGAAACCCGGCTACCGAGAGCGTGACAACGATGATCGCCAGCTTGTAGGCGGAATAGGAGATGCCGGGCAGGATCGGGATCGAAGTATTCAACCAGGAAGGCAATGGCAGGCTCAAGCCTTCGGGGCCCCAGATCAGCCGCACCGCCTCGTCGAAAAACAAAATAAGCCCGAACGTGGCCAGCACATGATCGAGATGATCGCGGCCGTATAGCCGGCGCATGACGATTATCTCGACGGCCATGCCGACCAGCAGTGTAGCACCCAGCGCCAGCATGACACCGAGCACGAAATTGCCAGTCCAGGCCGTGAACGTCGCGGCGAAATACGCCCCGACCATGTAGAGCGAGCCGTGCGCCAGATTGACCAGGTCCATGATGCCGAACACCAGGGTCAATCCGGCGGCGAGCAGGAACAGCAGCAGGCCGAACTGCAAGCCGTTCAGGCATTGCTCGATGAAGAGAGTCATGGCGCTCGTGCCCACCCTAAAAACAAGGCGGCAGAAACGTCCCCCGCTTCCGCCGCCTCGCGTCTTAAAACGAGCCGATCATTTCATCGGGCATTTGTCGTGAAAGTTGTCCTGGCTGTCCTTGACGATCGTGGCGACGGTCTTGAGCACGAATTCGCCCTTGTCGTCCTTTACCACGTCTTGCAGATAGAAGTTCTGGATCGGCACGTGATTGTTGCCGAACTTGAAGTTGCCGCGCACCGACTTGAAGTCGGCGTTTTCCAACGCCTTCTGCACGGCGGCCTTGTCGGATAGATTGCCCTTGGTGGCGACCACCGCCGAATTGATCAGCATTGCGGCATCGTAGCTCTGCGCCCCGTAAAACGACGGGCGATTGGGTGCGAACTTTTTGATGTAATCGGCGACGAACTTCTTGTTCGCCTCGTTCGGCAGATCGTTGACCCACTCCTGCGCGCCGGGCACGCCGAGCGCGAGCTCCTTTTGACGCGGCAGCGTGGTCTCGTCGATAGTGAAGGCGGTATAAAGCGGGATGGTGCCCTTCAGTCCGGCCTGCGCGTATTGCGCGAGGAACTGCACGCCGGCGGCGCCGGGATAGAACACGAACACCGCTTCCGCCCCCGAAGCCTTGGCTTTGGCAAGCTCCGCCGAGAAGTCGAGTTGCGCCGGCCACGTCGTCAGCTCCTGTCCGATCACCTTGCCTTTGAAGGTCGAGGCAACACCGGCGAGCATATCCTTGCCGGCGGCATAGTTCGGGCCGATCAGGAACACCGACTTGACGCCCTTCGAATTCATGTAGGTGCCCATCGCCTGCGGCGTCTGGTCGTTGTTCCACGAGGTCGAGAACACCGTCGGCGAGCACAGTTCACCGGCGACCTGCGAGGGACCGGCATTTGCGATAACAAGGAAGGTCTTTGAGTCAACGATCGGCTTGAGCGATGCCAGCAGGACGTTCGACCAGATATAACCGGCGATGAAATCGACCTTGTCAGATTCGATCAGCTTGTCGGTTTTCTGCTTGCCGACTTCCGGCTTGAAAGTGTCGTCTTCGTAGATTACTTCGACCGGAATGCCGCCCATCTTGCGGCCGAGATGGTCGAGCGCCAATTCAAACGAATTGCGCATGTCGTTGCCAATCGAGGCGACCGGCCCGCTGAAAGTGGAAATGAACCCGATCTTGATGGTTTTATTCTGGGCCATCGAAGGGCCCGTTGCGAGCAACGCCGCCGCGCTGGCGATCAACAACGCTTTACGCATGATCTGATCCTCCCAAATTCTTCAAGGTTTGGGCCTTTTTGGCCCGTTCGTGCAAGATACTAATGTAGCGGCTTTCGCAGTCAAAGGTCCATTGGTGAAAACCTCGCAAACGGCGGGCTGTCCTGGCCATTGACCGGCGTCACACGCGCCCGGCAGTGTGCCCGGCCACCATGGGAGCCAGATCTTGACACCGAGCGTCGCTATTATCGCACAGGGCAGCATGGGCGCCGGCATCGCCAAGCGCCTCACCGGCCACGGCGTGCGCGTCACCACCTCGCTTACCGGCCGCAGCGAAGCCAGCGCCAAACGGGCGGTCGAGGCCGGCATGGTGGCGGTCAATGACCGCGAATTATGCGACTCCGATTTTTTCCTGTCGATCGTGCCGCCGCGCGACGCGCTCGCTTTGGCGCAGCGGCTGGAACCTGTCCTCACCGCAGCCAACAAGAAGCCGGTCTACGTCGAATGCAACGCGGTTAATCCCGGAACGGTCGCCAAAATCGAGACGGTGATCGCGAAAACCGGCTGCGCTTTCGTCGGCGCCGGCATCATCGGCCCGCCGCCGCAGCCCGGCACCAGCAACACCAAGATCTACGCGGCCGGGCCCTCGGCCCAGCGCTTCGCCACGCTGAACGATTACGGGCTGATCGTGCGCGTGCTGGAGGGCCCGGTCAGCGCCGCCTCGGCGCTGAAAATGTCTTACGCCGGTATCACCAAGGGGCTTACCGCGCTCGCCTCCGGCATGATGCTGGCTGCGCAACGCGGCGGCGCGGCGCCCGCTCTCGCCGCCGAGCTCGCCGAGAGCCAGCCGCATTTGCTCGCCTGGTTCAATCGTATGGTGCCGAACATGTATTCCAAGGCCTACCGCTGGGTCGCCGAGATGGACGAGATCGCCGGTTTCGTCGGCGCCGATCACGCCGAGCACAAAATGTTCGACGCGGCGGCGCGGTTCTATGAGCGGCTCGCCGCCGATCATGACGGCGGCAAGCGCGAGACCGGCACGCTCGATAAATTTCTCGGCCGGAAATAACCGGAGCGCGCGCGATGGCCGAGCAGCCCAGCATCCTCTCCGAGCAACGCGCCGGCTATCGCGTCATCACGCTCAATCGCCCCGAGCGGCTCAATGCCTTCAATGAGGCGATGCATCACGAATTGCGCGCCGCGCTTGAGGCCGCCGAACGCGACGAAAAATGCCGCGCGCTACTCATCACCGGCGCCGGCCGCGGCTTCTGCGCCGGTCAGGACTTGAGCGACCGCCTTACCAAGTCGGGCAAACAGGTCGTGCTCGGCGGAGCGCTGGACGCGCATTACAATCCGCTGGTGCGCAAGTTGCGCGCGCTGCCGTTTCCGGTAATCGCTGCGGTCAACGGCGTCGGCGCCGGCGCCGGCTGCAACAGCGCGCTGGCCCGCGACATCATCATCGCAGCACGTTCGGCAACATTCATGCGATCCTTTGC
>JBPCQM010000219.1:0-2608 GCA_050998115.1 Pseudolabrys sp.
ACGGAAGAGGATACGCTCGGCGTCTGCGCCAGCAGCCGCAGCCACAGGTACTGCGCGACGTTGGTGTCCTGATACTCGTCGACCAGGATGAACTTGAATCGCCGTTGGTAGCCCCGCAGCACGTCCGGATGTTGGCGGAACAAGCGAATACACTCCAGAAGTAGATCGCCGAAGTCAGCGGCGTTGAGCGTCTTCAGCCGCTCCTGATAGGCGGCGTAGAGCTTCTTGCCCTTGCCATTGGCGAAGCTGGCGGCTTCGCCAGCCGGCACCTGGTCCGGCGTCAGCCCGCGGTTTTTCCAGCCGTCGATCAGCATCGCCAGGACGCGCCCCGGCCAGCGCTTCTCGTCGAGCTTGTCGGCTTCGAGGATCTGCTTGATCAGCCGGATCTGGTCGTCGACGTCGAGGATGGTGAAATTGTTCTTCAGTCCGACCAACTCGGCATGACGGCGCAAAATCTTGACGCCGATGGCGTGGAAGGTGCCGAGCCACGGCATGCCCTCGACGATCTGGCCGACCATCTGGCCGACGCGATTTTTCATCTCGCGCGCCGCATTGTTGGTGAAGGTGACCGCCAGAATTTCGTTGGGCCGCGCCCGGGCCAGCGAGAGAATGTGGGCGATGCGCGTGGTCAGCACCCGGGTCTTGCCGGTTCCGGCGCCCGCCAGCACCAGAACCGGGCCGTCCAGTGTCTCGACGGCCTCTTTTTGCTCGGGGTTCAGGTCGTTCAGGTAGCTCGCGGCCCGTTGCCCGAGCGCGCGCGCGGCGATGCCGCCGGGCACGGGCGTCACGTCATCTCGGTGCAGTTTGATCGGTTCGGCCATTTGATTCTGTTTCGCGCCGAATATGGCACCGCAAGCCGGCAAACGTGAGGGGCGGCGGACAATTATCCCGATTTTGCAACCGATTACCGGTAGTTACTTGGCTTCGGCATGCCGATCCGCCGGCCAACCCCCTCCGGCGCCGGCAGTTCCGCGTGCGCCTGTTTGATGCGGGCCAGGCGTTCCATCACCTCGGCCGGCCACGGCGCTACCTTCTTCATGTTCATGTCGATGTGCAGAGTCATGTTTTCAGACGTCGCCGACACCCAGCCTTCTTCCGCGTGCACCAACTCCTCGAAATAGTGCATTCGCTTGGCGTCGTAATCGAGCAACTGAAACCGCACCCGCACCGGCGCCTCGGCATGGATCTCGCGCAGATAGCGCACATGAACTTCTGCCGTCATGGTCGAATGTCCGGCGCGCTGGAGATAGCTCGGGCCGATGCCGATCAATTCGTAAACTTCGTCGACCGCGCGGTCGAACAGCACATTATAATAGGCCATGTTGAGATGGCCGTTGTAGTCGATCCATTGCGGCTCGACTTTCATCACAGACGATACGAATGGCGCAGGAATCTCGGATTCGCTCGGCATACTTGGTTCCTATAACGACGTGAAACTAGGGGAGCTTGACGGTTCTGACCATCGGGGCCAGTTTGCCGCCATCATGCAGAAACCAGTCGTCCCCGGTTCCGCGCGCGACCCCAAAGCCACAGCCGCCGCGATCGCCGCGCTCAACGCCGCGTTCGGCAACCGCGTCGTAACGTCGCTGGCGGTGCGCCAGCAGCACGGCAATACCTTTACCTGGCATGAAAACCAGCCGCCGGACGTCGTGGTGTTTCCGCAATCGAGCGCCGACGTTCAGCAAATCGTGCGCATCTGCGCCACGCACAACATGCCTGTCATCCCGTTCGGCACCGGAACCTCGCTTGAGGGCCACGTCAACGCGCCACTAGGCGGCGTCTCGATCGATTTCCGCGACATGAACAAGGTGCTGGCGGTGCATCCGCAGGACCTCGATTGCGTGATCGAGCCGGGGCTCACCCGCAAGGCGCTTAACGAGCATCTGCGCGACCAGGGCCTGTTTTTCCCGATCGACCCCGGCGCCGATGCCTCGCTCGGCGGCATGGCGGCGACGCGCGCCTCCGGCACCAATGCGGTGCGCTACGGCACCATGAAAGACAACGTGCTGGCGCTCAAGGTGGTGACGGCGAATGGCGAGGTGATGTCGACCGCGCGCCGCGCCAGGAAAACCTCGGCCGGCTACGATCTCACGCGGCTGATCGTCGGCTCCGAGGGCACGCTCGGCGTCATCACCGAATTGACCTTGAAATTGTCCGGCATCCCGGAAGCGATTTCCAGCGGCACCTGCCCGTTTCCTTCGGTCGAGGCCTGCTGCAACACCGCCATCGAAACCATCCAGTCCGGCATTCCGATCGCACGCGTCGAATTGCTCGACGCGCTCCAGGTCAAGGCCATCAACATGCATTCGAAGCTCGGCCTCGCCGAGACGCCGATGCTGTTCGTGGAATTCCACGGCACCGCGGCCTCGGTCGCCGAGCAGTCGTCGCGCTTCGGCGAGATCGCGTCGGAGCACGGCGGCGGTCCGTTCCAATGGACCACCAAGCCGGAGGACCGCACACGATTATGGGAAGCGCGTCATCACGCCGCGATGTCGAATTTTGCGCTGCGTCCGGGCGCGCAGATGATCGCCACCGACGTTTGCGTGCCGATCTCGCGGCTGGCCGAATGCGTCACCGCCACCCAGCGCGACATCGCGGACAGCAACAT
>JBPCQM010000254.1:0-12757 GCA_050998115.1 Pseudolabrys sp.
GTCGAACACCAGCCGCACCGCGTAATTGCCGACTGGCTGCACTTCCATGATTCCGATATTGATCTTGCCCGGCACGGTCTTGCGCTCATCCGGCGAATGGCCCTGTACCTCGGCGCTTGGACTCTTCACGCGCAAATATTCCGCCGGCAGATCGAAACTCTCGCTGCCGCCGAAATTTACGCTCAGTGTCCTGCGGTCCTTGTGGAGTCGCAATTCGCTCGGCCAAGCTTGGAAGTCAGCGGCTCCTTTGGGCATGTCGGCGTTTTCAAAGCCCCCGCAGCGGGAGAATGCGCATTAGATTTCGTTCGACGCCGGGCATAAACCTGATGGGAGCATGTCATTTCAATTCAATCAATGGCCCTCTCCTCTTAATGGCACGGTCGGCGTGCAAAGGGCGCTGACCCGGGCGCGCGGGGAGACTTAAGGCGCCGAGATGCCCCCTTTGGATTCGATAAAATCAACGATCGTCTCAATCCCCTCGCCTTGACGCAGATTGGTCATCACGAATGGCCGCGCTCCGCGCATACGCTTGGCGTCGCGCCGCATGACGTCCAATGAGGCGCCGACATAAGGCGCCAGGTCGATTTTGTTGATGACGAGGAGGTCCGATCGGGTGATGCCGGGGCCGCCCTTCGAGGGAATCTTATCGCCGGCGGCAACGTCAATCACGTAGACCGTCAAATCGGCCAGTTCCGGCGAAAAAGTGGCGGCCAAATTGTCGCCCCCCGATTCCACCAGCACCAAATCGAGGTTTGGGAATTTCGCTCGCATGTCAGCAATAGCAGCTAGATTGATCGAAGCGTCTTCCCGGATCGCGGTGTGTGGGCACCCACCAGTCTCGACGCCGGCGATCCGTTCTGGCGCCAGCGCGCCGGAGCGCGTCAGGAACTCGGCATCCCATTTGGTATAGATGTCGTTGGTGATGGCGGCGATGTCATAGCGGTCGCGCATTTTTTTGCACAGCGCGTCCATCAGCGCAGTCTTGCCGGAGCCGACCGGGCCGCCAATGCCGACCCGCAATGGGCCGTTTGAATTTTTCATGGCGTTAGCTCCGGAACAGGCGGGTGTATTGCGCTTCATGCTTGGCGCTCGCAAGGTCGGCGCGAAACGCTGCGCTACCAATGTCATCGAGCGCGGCGTTCCGCGCGTGCGCACAGGTCGCCGCGACCGCACCTTCGAGCGCAACGAGAATACGCTGGCCGTCGGTTTGGCCGAGCGGAATGAGACGAAGGCCAGCCGATATCCAGTTCGCCAGCACCGCATGAAGATAGGCTGACAATGTCAACTCAAGCGCAATGTCGTGTCCGGCGGCGGCAACGCCGACCGCGATTGGATAGGCGATAGGACCGTCCCAGATTTCAGTCAGCTGATCGAGCGCCGGGCACGGCCAGGCCGCGCGCGTCGCCGCGACAAATGCGCGGCCCTGCGCGGTGGTTTCAAGATGACGCTCGCGCGTCGGCATAAAAGCCGCCGCCAACTCCGCAACGGCGCGCAAATCCCTGCCTGCGCCATTCATGATCGCGCGATGCGCGTGCGCGAGCAGCACGCCGTCGCAGAAGCCGGAGCCTTCCGCCATCATGACGGCGAGCCAGGACCGCAGCGATTTGGCGTCCTTGATGTCGCCGCTTTCGACCGCCCATTCGATGCCGCTGGAATAAGAGAACGCCCCGACCGGAAAAGACGGTGACAACCAGGTCATCAAACGATAGAGGGCCGGCGGCGTGCTGATGCTGCGTTCATTTTTGCGCAAGAGAGAATCCGGCGCGACGGCTCTTGGCCCCCGCTTTCGTGGGCACGAGCGGGTGAGCGTGCTGATTTTCTTAGCCATGGCCATGATCGTAAGCGCCGCTTTCCGGGTCGAACGGCGCTTCGATGAAAGACAGCGTGGCGCCGAGCTTACGCAACATGTCTTCCAGCACATGGTCGCGGCGGATGCGAAGCATGCCACCGGACAGTTGCACGTCGATATGGCGATTGCCGATGTGCCAGGCGATTCGCGCCAACTCGCGCGGACTAGCCGCGGCGATTTCAATCAGTGCTTCCGGTTTACCCGACACCCGCACGACGAAGCCGTCCTCCAGCAGCAGGCCATCGCCGTCGCGAAGTTGCGCCGGCTTCGGCAAATCCAACAAATAGGTCGCGCCGTGCTCGCCGACTAGCACCGCACGGCGGCGGTGACGGTCTTGGGCGTCGAGAACGACGAAATCGACGGCGGAGCCGGTATCCCAGTCTCCCACAGACTTAATTTCGGTGACGCGTTTCATTGATTTCCAGCTGACGCTTACTTAAAACAGAAAATATCGCTGCGTCATCGGCAAGCTCTCGGCTGGCGCACAGGTCAGCAATTCGCCGTCGGCGGTGACTTCGTAGGTTTCCGGATCGACGGTGATGTCCGGCGTAGCATTATTGTGCACCATGTCTTTCTTGCCGATGCTGCGGGTCTTCTCGACCGCGACGAATTGCTTGTCTACGCCGAGTTGGTCGCGCAGCCGACTTTTCGCCGCCGCTTTCGACACGAACACCAAAGACGAGGCGGTCAGCGCCTTGCCGAAAGCGCCAAACATCGGCCGGTAATGCACCGGCTGCGGCGTCGGGATCGAGGCATTCGGATCGCCCATCTGCGCCGCGACAATCGAGCCGCCCTTAATGATCATGTCCGGCTTGACGCCGAAAAATGCCGGCGACCACAGCACCAGGTCGGCGAGCTTGCCTTTCTCGATCGAGCCGATGTGCTTGGAGATCCCATGGGCGATTGCGGGGTTGATGGTATATTTGGCGACGTAGCGCTTGACCCGCACATTGTCGTTGTCGCCTTTTTCCTGTTTGAAGCGACCGCGCTGCTTTTTCATTTTATCCGCGGTCTGCCAGGTTCGGATGATAACTTCGCCGATCCGGCCCATCGCCTGCGAGTCTGACGACATCATCGATAGCGCGCCCAGATCGTGCAGAATGTCTTCTGCGGCAATGGTTTCCTTGCGGATACGGCTTTCGGCGAACGCCAGATCCTCGGCGATCGCCGGGTCGAGATGGTGACACACCATCAGCATGTCGAGGTGTTCGTCGATCGTGTTGCGGGTGAACGGCCGGGTCGGGTTGGTCGAGGACGGCAGCACATTCTTCAGGCCGGCGACCTTGATGATGTCGGGCGCGTGGCCGCCGCCGGCGCCTTCGGTGTGAAACGCGTGAATGGTGCGCCCCTTGAACGCCTTGATGGTGTCCTCGACAAAGCCCGACTCGTTGAGCGTGTCAGTGTGGATCATCACCTGCACGTCATAGTCGTCGGCGACCGCCAGGCAGTTATCGATCGCGGCCGGCGTTGTCCCCCAATCTTCGTGCAGCTTGAGCGCACAGGCACCCCCCTTGATCATTTCCTCGAGCGCCTGCGGGCGTGAGGCGTTGCCTTTGCCGGCAAAACCCAGGTTGACCGGAAAGGCATCCGCCGCCTGAATCATGCGGCCGAGATGCCACGGTCCAGGCGTACAGGTCGTGGCGTTGGTGCCAGCTGCGGGACCGGTGCCGCCGCCTAGCATCGAAGTGACGCCGGACATCAGTGCCTCATCGACCTGCTGCGGACAAATGAAATGGATGTGAGTGTCGAAGCCGCCGGCTGTGAGGATTTTTCCCTCGCCAGCGATGACCTCGGTGCCGGGGCCGATGACAATGTTAACTCCCGGCTGGATATCGGGATTGCCGGTCTTGCCGACCGCCGCGATGCGACCTTCCTTCAGGCCGACGTCGGCCTTGACGATCCCCCAATGATCGAGGATGAGCGCGTTGGTAACGACGGTGTCGACCGCGCCTTGCTTGTTGGTTATTTGCGATTGGCCCATGCCGTCGCGGATCACCTTGCCGCCGCCGAATTTCACCTCTTCGCCGTAAATGGTGAAGTCTTTCTCCACCTCAATAATGAGATCGGTGTCGGCCAGCCGAACGCGGTCGCCAGTGGTCGGTCCGAACATGTCGGCATAGGCGGCGCGATTCATTTTGACTGGCATCGAATCCCTCTAGAGCTTGCCCATCACATCGCCGCGAAACCCGTAGATTGTTTTCTTGCCGGCAACGGCGACCAACGTCACCTCGCGAGTTTGGCCCGGTTCGAACCGCACCGCAGTGCCGGCGGCGATATCGAGCCGCATCCCGCGCGCCTTTTTGCGTTCGAATTTCAGCGCCGGATTGGTCTCGAAAAAATGATAATGCGAGCCGACCTGGATCGGCCGGTCGCCGCTATTGGCGACTGATAGTGTAGCAGTTTTGCGGCCGGAATTGAGCTCAATCTCGCCGTCGTTGATAAACAATTCACCGGGGATCATTGAATTGATTCCGTCCAGTACCCGCTCGGCGCATCGATTTCGTCGCGGCGGCTCAAGATGTAGCGAAACAAGGCTGCATTGACTTCATCGAGGGTCTTGTAGAATTCGCGCTCGCACGCCGGGATCTCGTCTTGTACGGGCTTAGGCAGATCAAGAAAGGAAACATAGGTGGAGCCAGTCCCCATGTGTGATCGAGCGAGAGCAAGAGCGCGCTCGACGATCGCAGCCGCTTTTGTCATTCCGATCTTGTTGAGCTGCTCTGCGACTGGCGCTACCTCCGGATAGTCGCTTTGGTTCTGGCAATATTGCAAGAAGCCGCCGTTGTAGACCTCTTGTTCCAGCGGCCAGATTGCGACCAAGGCTTGTTCGGCAGGTCGAAGATCTTTCGACCACTCCCAGGAGTATGCCTCCAAGAACAGCTCGTTGAGCTTCGCAGCGATTTGGTCGGACTCGAACGGCATCGCTGTCTCACACAATTCCAATGGCGAGGGCGATCCCGAGCGCGACACAGCCCACTCCGGCAAGCCGTATCGCTGCCCGCATCTTCAGGCCAGCCAAGCCAAATGCCATGCCCAGGCCGACGGCATGGAGACTAGCGGTCGCCAGCGCAAAACCCGCCATGTATTCCAGCCCACTGACATTTTCCGCCACCTCCGTGCCGTGCGCGTGGCCATGAAACACGGCGAACAGGCCCATCACCCCCGCTCCGAGCCAGACCGGCAGATCAATAGCCAGAGCCACAAGCAATCCAATCGCCATCACGGAAGCGAGAATGCCGGGCTCGACGAACGGCACATGAATTTGCGCCATTCCAAGCGCGCCACCGGCCAGCATGACGCTGACAAAGGCCAGCGGCCACGCCCAAAGCGCGCGACCGCCCTTGAGCGCCGCCCACAGACCTACCGACACCATGACGGCGATATGATCGAGTCCACTGAACGGATGCGCGAAGCCGGCGGCAAAGGGCGCGGTCGAGCCGACGCCGATATGGGCGAAGGCCGCATGCGGAACCAGCGCCATCGCGCCGCGGCTAAGACCAGATGAATAAAACGGATCATCACTTGCTCCTTATCGTACCGGCTCGTGCACCGTGACCAGCTTGGTGCCGTCGGGGAAGGTCGCCTCGACTTGGATGTCGTGAATCATTTCAGCGATGCCGTCCATGACCTGCGCACGAGTGATCACGTGCGCGCCTTTCTGCATCAACTCGGCAACCGTTTTGCCGTCCCGCGCGCCTTCCAGAATGAAGTCGCTGATCAGCGCTATCGCCTCCGGATGGTTGAGCTTGACGCCGCGATCGAGCCGTCGCCGCGCCACCATCGCGGCCATCGCGATCAGCAATTTGTCTTTTTCGCGCGGCGTCAGATTCATGATATTCTCAAGCGAGCCAGAGCCGCGGCACCGGCGTGCCGAGCGCTGCCAAGACGACGACCAGATCGCGCCGCAATGACGCTGCGTCATCGGCGCAGAACCGCGCCACCGCGATTCCGTTCCAACTTGAAATCCCGACAGCGCCTGTAAAACGTCCCTCGCAAGCTCGAACGGCGGCGACGACAGTGTCGTCGGCAGGCGTCACCAGCACGGTAGCGATGGCGACACCGCCGGCGGTGACGGCCGGCGCGGCCAACTTCGCTTCGATGGCGCCGTCAAGCCGCACCCCGTCAGCATAAATCAGCCGTCCGTCCCGTCTCACGCGCCAAAGGTCAGCCAGCCGGCCTTGTGCCACCCCTTCCCCCATCGCGGAGCGGCCGAACACTACCGCCTCGGCCATGATCAGCGAGGCGCCGGCGGCGAGGTCAACGTCGAAACGCCGTGACAGCCGCGCTTGGTCGAACAAAATGGTTTCTTGCGGCAGCCAGGCCAGCCGGCCGCCCTCACTGACCGAAAGATTAATGTTGACTTCGGCTTCCGGTCCGGTCGAACGATAGATCTTTTCCGCCGCCGCGGTGCCGGCCACCAGCTCCGCGTCGGGGCCGAGTGCTACATCGACGGCGAAGCGATCACCGCCCGTCATACCGCCAGCGGTATTGATGATGATCGCTTCCAGCGGTCCGGCGGTGGCGTTGGGAAACCGTACCCGCAGCGAGCCATTCTCATGAAGCCGGCGCCGGCGTGTTCGGCCGCCCATCGCGCCTACCGAAAGTTCGACGCGCCCAACGGCCCGATTGGCCGCAAAGATTTCGGCCTGCTCTTGCAGCACTGACGCCATCGCCACGCCGTTTCTCCACCAACCAGCCGTATCAGATCGCGAGCGCCCGCTTTAGCGCGCTTTCATCCATGCCGGCGCGGTCGCAAGCATAGACCACCGCGCCGCGGTCCATCACAGCGAAATTGTCGCCAAGCTCGCGGGCGAAATCGAGGTATTGCTCGACCAGGACGATGGCCATGCCCCCGAGCGAGCGCAAATAACTGATGGCGCGTCCGATATCCTTGATGATCGAGGGCTGGATGCCTTCGGTCGGCTCGTCCAGCAGCAGTAGGCGCGGCCGCATAACCAAAGCCCGGCCGATCGCCAGTTGCTGCTGTTGGCCGCCGGAAAGATCGCCGCCACGACGCCCCAGCATGTCGCGCAGCACCGGAAACAGCGAATAAATATCTTCGGGCAGCCGTCGTTGGCGGCGGGGAAGCGGGGCAAAGCCAGTTTCGAGGTTTTCTTTGACCGTCAGCAGCGGGAAAATGTCGCGGCCTTGAGGCACGTAGGCGATGCCGCGCCGGGCACGGTCGACGGTAGCGAGTTTGGTGACGTCGTTACCCTCGAACCTGATCGAACCGCGACTGACCGGGTGCTGGCCGATCACGGCGCGCAACAGGCTGGTCTTGCCGACGCCATTGCGTCCCAGCACGCAGGTGACCTTGCCGAGCTCCGCCTTCAGCGAAATTCCGCGCAGCGCCTGGGCCGCGCCATAATGCAGGTCGATTGTGTTCACTTCCAGCATAAGATTACCGCCCCAAATAAACTTCGACGACGCGCTCGTTGGCCGAGACTTGATCGATGGTGCCTTCCGCTAAAACCGAACCCTCGTGCAGACAGGTCACTTTGACGCCGAGTTCACGCACGAACGCCATGTCGTGTTCGACCACGACGACTGTACGCGTGCGGTTAATCACCTTGAGCAGTTCGGCTGTCTGCTGGGTTTCCGCGTCGGTCATACCCGCGACCGGCTCGTCGATCAGCAGCAACTTGGGTTCCTGCGCCAGCAGAATGCCGATCTCCAGCCACTGCTTTTGCCCATGCGACAAACTGCCGACGACCCGGTTGCGCAACGCGGTGAGCCGGATAGTTTCGAGAATCTCGTCGATACGCTCGTCCTGTACGGGCGAGCTATGCCACAGCAGTGTCGCCCGCACCCGCCGGTCATTCTTGAGCGCCAGCAGTAAATTGTCCTCGACTGTGTGCATGTCGAACACGGTCGGCTTTTGGAACTTGCGTCCGATGCCGAGTTCGGCGATTTCGGTCTCATCAAGCTTGGAAAGATCGTGGGCGCCTTGCTGGAAGAAAACATCGCCGGCGTCGGGACGGGTCTTTCCTGTCACGATATCCATCATCGTGGTTTTTCCGGCGCTATTCGGCCCGATGATGGCGCGCATTTCTCCCGGCTCGATGATGAACGACAACTCGTTGAGCGCCTTGAAGCCGTCAAACGCTACGGTAATACCGTCGAGATAAAGCAATGAAGACGTGGTGGGTAGGTCGATCATAAAAGTCTCATTCCGCCGCTTGCGATATCGCCGCCGTTGTTGCACCCGTGATCTTCTCGCTGCGCTGGGCGCGCCAGTGCTCATAGGTACCGATGATGCCGCGCGGCAGCAGCAGCGTGACGCCGATGAACAGTCCGCCCAGCATGAACAGCCAATACGGCGCCAGCACGCCGGAAGTGAATGTGGTCTTGGCGTAGTTGACCACGAAGGCACCGAGCACCGCGCCGGTTAAGGTGCCGCGGCCGCCTACCGCGACCCAAATCACCGCCTCGATCGAATTGGCAGGCGCGAACTCGCTCGGATTAATAATGCCGACCTGCGGCACATAAAGCGCTCCCGCCACGCCCGCCATGCAGGCCGACAGCGTGAAGACGAACAACTTGTAGGCTTCCACCCGATAGCCGAGAAAGCGGGTTCGCGTCTCCGCGTCGCGGATCGCCACCAGCACCTTGCCACATTTCGACGTGACGATGGCGCGGCAGATCAGGAATCCGATTGCCAGCGCCACACAGGAAATAAACAACAGCGCGTTTCGCGTGGCCTCAACCTGAACATTGAAGCCGAGGATGTCCTTGAAGTCGGTCAGACCATTATTGCCGCCGAAGCCGAAATTGTTGCGGAAGAAGCCAAGCATCAGCGCAAAGGTCATTGCTTGCGTAATAATCGACAGATAAACCCCCGTGACACGGCTTCGGAATGCGAACCAGCCGAACACGAAGGCAAGTGCGCCGGGCGCCACAACCACCATCAGTGCCGCATACGCAAAATAATTGAAACCGTACCAATAGATTGGCAATTCTGGCCAATTCAGAAACACCATGAAATCCGGCAAAATCGGATTGGCGTAAACGCCGCGAGTGCCAATCTGGCGCATCAAATACATGCCCATCGCATAGCCACCGAGCGCAAAGAAGGCGCCATGGCCAAGCGACAGGATGGCGGCATAGCCCCAGATCAGATCGATCGAGAGCGCTAGCATCGCGTAGCAGACGTATTTGCCGAACAGCGCAACCAGATAAGTCGAGACGTGCAGTGGCGAGCTTTCCGGCACCAGCAGATTAAGGACCGGGAATGTAATCGCGAACGCCCCGAGCAGAACAAGGAAAATCACGGCGCTACGGTCGAGTAGACGGGTGAGCGGAAACGACATCATGCTTCGATTGCCCTGCCCTTGAGCGCGAACATGCCGCGCGGGCGCTTCTGAATGAATAGGATGATGAGCACGAGGATGGCGATCTTGCCGAGTACGGCTCCGGCAAACGGTTCGAGGAATTTGTTGGCGATGCCGAGGGTGAGCGCGCCGACCAGCGTACCCCACAAATTGCCGACACCGCCGAACACCACGACTAGGAAGCTGTCGATGATGTAGCTCTGTCCGAGATTTGGACTGACGTTATCGATCTGCGTCAACGCGACGCCGGCGATGCCGGCGATACCGGAGCCGAGGCCGAAAGTCAGCGCATCGATACGCGCGGTCCGGATGCCCATCGCCGCCGCCATCGCGCGATTTTGCGTCACGGCGCGCATTTCGAGGCCAAGCCGCGTAAAGCGCAGCATCGCCAACAATGCGACGAACACCATCATTGTGAATATGATGATCCAGAGCCGGTTGTAGGTAATAGTGATCTGGCCGATCTCGAAAGCACCCGACATCCACGAGGGATTGCCGACCTCTCGATTGGTCGGGCCGAAGCCGGTACGTACCGCCTGTTGCAATATCAGCGACAGGCCCCAGGTCGCTAGCAAGGTCTCCAGCGGGCGGCCATAGAGAAAACGAATGATAGTGCGCTCGATCAGGACGCCGATCATGCCGGCAACGATGAAAGCAAGCGGGATCGCGATCAGCAGCGAATAGTCGAACAGCCCTGGATTGTAATTGCGAATGAACTGTTGCACGACAAAGGTAACATAGGCGCCGATCATCACCATTTCGCCGTGCGCCATATTGATGACGCCCATGACGCCGAAGGTGATGGCAAGCCCGATGGCAGCAAGCAACAACACCGAGCCGAGCGACAGCCCGTACCAGGCATTCTGCACCGCGCTCCAAAGTGCGAGACGCTGGTCGATCGCCTTGACTGCATCGGCGGCGGCTTTTCTCACGTCTGGCGGCGCATCAGGCGCTATACCCCCGAGAATACTGAGCGCATCTTGACCGCCACGCTCGCGCACTATCGCGATTGCCGCGATGCGGTCATCGGGTCTGGCGTTCTCGCTGCCAACGACGATGGCGGCGCGAGCCTCCGCCATTGCTCGCCGTACCTTTGCTTCTTTTTCAATGGCGAGCGCCTTTTCCAGTGCCGGTAAACTGTTGGCGTCGCGCGATTTGTAGATCGATTGCGCGGCGTCGAGCCGCTGGGCGGAATCCGGCGACATCAAAGCAAGGCCGCCCATGACGTTGCCGAGCATGCCGCGCAGCCGATTATTGAGCCGCACGGCGGCGATGTCGGCCGGCGGCGCCGCAACGGCGGCTCCGGTTGCGGCATCGGCCAACTTTTCCGACTTATCCTTGAAGTAAACTTTTTTAGCTTCGACGCTAAACAGCAGCCGGCCATCTTGCAGAGCCTGAAGAGCGCTGGCGGCCCTCGCCTCGCCGCTTCCGGCGAGCTTGTCGACAGCGTCGGCGGTGTCGCTGAAATCGTCGGAGATGAAGTCTTGCAGGGCGTCTTCGTAAGGACCCGCGACCGCGGGCAGAACGGCGCCAAACACGGCAGACAGAACTCCAAGCGCCGCAACTGTACGGCCGAAGAAAGAACCCATAGCGACCAATCCCGGCTGAGAGTGGTGGAGGCGGCGGAGCTCGCCGCCTCCGTTCGCGAATTTTAACTCAGCCTTGCGTTAGCTGCCGCCACCGCAAGTCTTGGTGACCTTGTTGTAGTTGCCGCACTTGAGATTCACCCATTCGGCTTCCAGATCCTGCGACCCCGGCAAATAGTCTGACCAGGCGTCGCCGGGAACCAGGCCTTTGGTCTTCCACACCACATCGAACTGACCGTCACCGCGCACTTCGCCGATATAGACCGGCTTGGTGATGTGGTGGTTCGGCAGCATCTTCGAGGTTCCGCCGGTCAGATTCGGCGCTTCAATGCCCGGCAGGGCGGCGATGACCTTGTCCGGGTCGGTCGACTTTACCTTCTCGACCGCCTTGACCCACATTGCGAAGCCGATCACGTGGGCTTCCATCGGATCGTTGGTGGTACGCTTCGCATTTTTGGTGAAGCCCTGCCAATTCTTGATGAAAGCGGCATTTTCCGGAGTCTTGATCGACTCAAAGTAGTTCCAGGCGGCGAGGTGGCCGATTAACGGCTTGGTGTCGAGGCCGGCAAGTTCTTCTTCACCGACCGAGAACGCCACGACCGGAATGTCGGTCGCCTTGACGCCCTGATTGCCCAGTTCCTTGTAGAACGGTACATTGGCGTCACCGTTGATGGTAGACACCACCGCGGTCTTCTTTCCCGCCGAGCCGAACTTCTTGATGTCCGACACGATGGTCTGCCAGTCACTGTGACCGAACGGCGTGTAGTTGATCATGATGTCTTCTTGCGCGACGCCTTTCTGCTTGAGATAGGCCTCAAGGATTTTGTTAGTGGTGCGCGGATAGACGTAGTCGGTGCCTGCGAGCACCCAGCGCTTTACGTTGCCGCCATCTTTGCTCATCAGATAGTCGACGGCCGGAATGGCCTGCTGATTTGGCGCCGCACCCGTGTAGAACACGTTGCGCTCGCTTTCCTCGCCTTCATACTGCACCGGATAGAACAGGATCGAGTTGAGTTCCTTGAACACCGGCAGCACAGACTTGCGTGATACCGAGGTCCAGCAGCCGAACACGACCGCGACCTTGTCCTTGGAAATCAGCTCGCGGGCTTTTTCGGCAAACAGCGGCCAGTTCGAAGCCGGGTCGACGACGACCGCTTCAAGTTTCTTGCCGAGCACACCGCCCTTCTTGTTCTGCTCGTCGATCAAATAGAGCATCGTGTCCTTCAGCGTGGTTTCGCTGATGGCCATGGTGCCGGACAGAGAATGCAGAACGCCGACCTTTATGGTGTCCTGCGCTTTGGCAGCCATTGTCGCTGCCAGAGAAATTGCGATAGCGGCCGAGGCTGCGAGCCAGCGGCGGCCCGATGGTCGACTGGCGACCGTCCTGTAACTGAACATGAATGACCCTCGCGTTTTGACAGCCAGTTGCCCCATGGCTTGCTGGCTTAGCTGCCTCATCGCAAAGGGTGTGCCAACGCAAAATGCGTTGATTTCCCGGGCCAATTGGCGAGCTACTGCGTTATTGTCTATTTTTTTGGCAGGGCCTCAGCCTGCTTAATAGGCAAGCGGAACAGTCGAGTTAATATCGGGTAGGATGCGGCGATGAAAAAAACATCCCGCTGGCAACGTGATCCGGAAGGCATGCGCAAACGCATTTTGCGCGCGGCCACTATTGAATTCGCCCGTTACGGTTTCGGCGGTGCGCGGATCGATCGGATCGCCAAGACGGCCGGCGCCAACAAGCGCATGATCTACTATCACGTCGGCGACAAAGAGGCTCTTTATCTCGCCGTGCTCGAAGGCGCGTATGATCACATCCGCGCCGCGGAACGGGAGCTAAATCTTGAAGAGTTAGGCGCCGGAGCGGCCATCGTCAGGTTTTTGACCTTCACCTGGCAATATTTCCTGGATAATCCGGAATTCCTTGCGCTGCTCAACGAAGAGAACGCGCATCGCGCTCGCCATCTGCGCCGCTCGCGCAGGGTCAAAGA
>JBPCQM010000258.1:0-7601 GCA_050998115.1 Pseudolabrys sp.
ACAACCATCGCATCAACATCATCGACACGCCCGGCCACGTCGACTTCACCATCGAAGTCGAGCGCTCGCTGCGGGTGCTCGACGGCGCGGTATGCGTGCTCGACAGCAATCAGGGCGTCGAGACGCAGACCGAAACCGTCTGGCGCCAAGGCGACAAGTACAAAGTTCCGCGCATCGTGTTTGCCAACAAGATGGACAAGATCGGCGCCGACTTCTTCAAGTGCCTGTCCGATATCGTTGATCGTCTCGGCGCCAAGCCGATCGCGATCCAGCTGCCGATCGGCGCGGAAAGCAATTTCAAGGGCCTGATCGATCTGGTGCGCATGAAGGGCGTGGTCTGGGACGACGAGTCGCTCGGCGCCAAATATCAGGACATCGACATTCCAACCGACATGCTGGAGCAGGCCAAGGAATATCGCGAAAAGATGGTGGAAGCCGCCGTCGAACTCGACGACGACGTGCTGACCGCGTTTCTCGAAGGCAAGGAGCCGGATGAGGCGACGCTCAAGAGACTGATCCGCAAGGCCGTCATCACCGGCGCGTTTTTCCCGGTACTGTGCGGCTCGGCGTTCAAGAACAAGGGCGTGCAGCCGCTGCTCGATGCCGTGGTCGATTATCTGCCGTCGCCGCTCGACGTGCCGGCGATCAAAGGCATCAATCCCGACAAAGAAGGCGAAGAAGTCGTGCGCGAGCCGAAAGACGACGCGCCGCTCGCGCTGCTCGCCTTCAAGATCATGGACGACCCGTTCGTCGGCACTATCACCTTCTGCCGCATCTATTCCGGCACCCTGATCAGCGGCACAGGGGTGATCAATTCGACCCGCGAGCGCAAAGAGCGCATCGGCCGCATGCTGCTGATGCATGCCAACAACCGCGAAGACATCAAGGAAGCCTATGCCGGCGACATCGTGGCGCTGGCGGGCCTCAAGGAAGCGCGCACTGGCGACACGCTGTGCGACCCGAAGCATCCGGTGATCTTGGAAAAGATGGAATTCCCCGATCCGGTCATCGAGATCGCGATCGAGCCGAAATCGAAAGCCGACCAGGAAAAGCTCGGCGTCGCGCTTTACAAGCTGGCGGCCGAAGATCCGTCGTTTCGCGTCTCGACCGATCAGGAAAGCGGCCAGACTATCCTCAAAGGGATGGGCGAACTGCATCTCGACATCAAGGTCGACATTCTCAAGCGCACCTACAAGATCGACGCCAATATTGGCGCGCCGCAGGTCGCGTTTCGCGAGAAGATTACCCAGCGCGCTGAAGTCGATTACACGCACAAGAAGCAGTCCGGCGGGTCCGGCCAATTCGCGCGCGTCAAGATCGTGGTCGAGCCGTTGCCGCCCGGCACCGGCTTCATGTTTGAGAACGACGTGGTCGGCGGCTCGGTGCCGAAGGAATACATCCCCGGCGTCGAGAAGGGCGTTGAGTCCGTGCTGGGAGCGGGCGTCGTGGCGGGCTTCCCGGTGCTGGATGTCAAGGTGACGCTGATCGACGGCGCCTACCACGAAGTCGACTCCTCGGCGCTTGCCTTCGAAATCGCCGCGCGCGCAGCAATGCGTGACGCCTTGCAGAAGGGTAGGTCGGTCCTGCTCGAGCCGATCATGAAGGTCGAAGCGGTGACGCCGGAAGATTATACCGGCTCCGTGATCGGCGATCTCAATTCACGCCGTGGCCAGATTCAGGGCCAGGATACCCGCGGCAATGCCAACGTGATCAACGCGATGGGGCCGCTGATGAACATGTTCGGTTACGTCAATACCCTGCGCTCGATGTCGCAGGGCCGCGCCACCTTCACGATGCAGTTTGATCACTACGCGGAAGCGCCCAGAAACGTTTCCGAGGAAGTGCAGAAGAAATTCGCTTGATCGTGGTTCGCAACAGTACCGGCACAGAGAAGAAAGTTTGAACGGAGAGTCCGATGGCCAAAGAGAAATTCAACCGCAATAAGCCCCATTGCAATATCGGGACGATCGGTCACGTCGATCACGGCAAGACGACACTGACCGCCGCGATCACCAAGGTGCTGGCCGAGAAGGGCGGCGCCACCTTCACCGCCTACGACCAGATCGACAAGGCGCCCGAGGAAAAGGCGCGCGGCATCAAGATCTCGACCGCGCACGTCGAATACGAAACCGACAAGCGCCATTACGCGCATGTCGACTGTCCCGGCCACGCCGACTACGTGAAGAACATGATCACCGGCGCCGCGCAGATGGACGGCGCCATCCTGGTCGTGTCGGCCGCCGACGGCCCGATGCCGCAAACCCGCGAGCACATCCTGCTCGCCCGCCAGGTCGGCGTGCCCGCGCTGGTGGTGTTCATGAACAAGGTCGACATGGTCGACGATCCGGAACTGCTTGAGCTGGTCGAGCTCGAAGTCCGCGAGCTGTTGTCGAAGTACAACTTCCCCGGTGACAAGATCCCGATCATCAAGGGCTCGGCGTTGATGGCGCTTGAGGGCAAGGACGAGAAGCTCGGCAAGGAAGCCATCCTGGCGCTGATGAAGGCGGTGGACGAGAACATTCCGCAGCCGGAGCGCCCGAAGGATCAGCCGTTCCTGATGCCGGTGGAAGACGTGTTCTCGATCTCGGGCCGCGGCACAGTGTGCACCGGCCGTATCGAGCGCGGCATCATCAAGGTCGGCGAGGAAGTCGAGATCGTCGGCATCAAGGCGACCCAGAAGACCGTCGTCACCGGCGTCGAGATGTTCCGCAAGCTGCTCGATCAGGGCGAGGCGGGCGACAACGTCGGCTGCCTGCTGCGCGGCACCAAGCGCGAGGAAATCGAGCGCGGCCAGGTGCTCTGCAAGCCCGGCTCGGTCAAGCCGCACACCAAGTTCAAGGCCGAGGCCTACATCCTCACCAAGGAAGAGGGTGGCCGTCATACGCCGTTCTTCACCAACTACCGCCCGCAATTTTATTTCCGCACCACCGACGTGACCGGCATCGTGCATCTGCCCGCCGGCACCGAGATGGTGATGCCGGGCGACAACGTGGCGATGGAAGTGCATTTGATCGTGCCGATCGCCATGGAAGAGAAACTGCGCTTCGCCATTCGCGAAGGTGGCCGCACCGTCGGCGCCGGCGTGGTGGCGAGCATCATCGAGTAACTTTCTTCACCTCTCCCGCTTGCGGGGAGAGGTCGACCGCGAAGCGGTCGGGTGAGGGGCCAGCCCCTCAATAGGGATCGGCCCCTCACCCCGACCCTCTCCCCGTAAGAACGGGGAGAGGGAGAAGAAGCGAGAGAGAAAAGAAATGAACGGCCAGAATATCCGGATCCGGCTCAAGGCGTTCGACCACCGCATCCTCGATGCGTCGACCCGCGAGATCGTGGCGACGGCCAAGCGCACCGGTGCGCAGGTCCGCGGCCCGATTCCGCTGCCGACCCATATCGAGAAATTCACGGTGAACCGCTCGCCGCACGTCGACAAGAAGAGCCGTGAACAATTCGAGATGCGCACGCACAAGCGCTTGCTGGATATCGTCGATCCGACGCCGCAGACGGTGGACGCGCTGATGAAGCTCGACCTCGCCGCAGGTGTCGATGTCGAGATCAAGCTGTAAGTTGGGGAATTCGATGCGTTCTGGAGTGATAGCGCAAAAGGTTGGAATGACCCGGGTGTTTACCGAGGCCGGCAACCATGTGCCGGTGACGGTGCTGCGCCTTGCGCAATGCCAGGTGCTGGGCCACCGCACCAAGGACAAGAACGGCTACGTCGCGCTGCAGCTTGGCTCCGGTGCGCGCCGCGCCAATAATATGAGCAAGGCCGATCGCGGCTCGTTCGCCAAGATCAAGATCGAGCCCAAGCGCAAGCTCGCCGAGTTCCGCGTCAGCGATGACGCGCTCATTCCGATCGGCGCCGAAATCACCGCCGATCATTTCGTGGTCGGGCAATTCGTCGACGTCTGCGGCACCTCGATCGGCAAGGGCTTTGCCGGCGGCATGAAGCGTTGGAATTTCGCTGGCTTGCGCGCCTCGCACGGCGTGTCGATTTCACACCGCTCGATCGGGTCAACCGGCGGTCGCCAGGACCCCGGCAAGACCTTCAAGAACAAGAAGATGCCCGGTCACATGGGCACCGACCGCGTCACCACGCTCAATCTGAAAATCGTGCAGGTCGACGTCGAGCGCGGCTTGCTTCTGGTCGAAGGCGCGGTGCCCGGCGCCAAGCGCGGCTGGATCACGGTGCGCGACGCCGTGAAAAAGCAGTTGCCGAAGGAAGCGCCGAAGCCCGGCAAATTCCGTCTGGCCGACACCGACACCAAGGAAGACAAGAAGCAAGAAACCAAATCCGACGCCAAGCCGGAGGTTAAGCCGGAGACGAAGGCGAAGACGGAAGCGCAACCAGATACCAAACCGGCAGTGGAAAGCGCGGCGCAGGCTGCGCAGCAAGCCGCCGCCACCGCCGAGCAAGCTGCGAAAGCAGCGGATCAGGCGGCGAAAGCCGCTCACAAGGCGGCCGAAGCCGCCGACAACGCCGCTGCCGCTGCCAAAAAAGAAGACAAGAAGAAGGAGGGCGGGTGATGGAGCTCAAAGTAATCGCCCTCGACGGCAAGGATTCCGGTAAGGCGACGTTACCCGACGATATTTTCGGCCTCGAGCCGCGCAAGGATCTGCTGCAGCGCTGCGTCAACTGGCAGCTCGCCAAGCGTCAGCGCGGCACCCACAAGACCAAGCAGCGCGGCGAGATCAACCGCACTGGCAAAAAAATGTATGGCCAGAAGGGCACCGGCGGCGCCCGTCACGGGCCCGCCAGCGTCTCGCAATTCCGCGGCGGCGGCCGGGTGTTCGGCCCGGTGGTGCGCAGCCACGCCCACGGTCTGCCGAAGAAAGTGCGCGCGCTCGCATTGCGCCACGCGCTGTCGGCCAAGGCCAAAGACGGCGGCATCGTGCTGATCGACAAAGCCAGCGTCAAGGATGCCAAGACCAAGGGGCTAGCCAAGCAATTCGGCAAGCTCGGTTGGGCCAACGCGCTCATCATCGATGGTGCGGAGATCGAGGCGAATTTCCGCAGCGCCGCCCGCAACATTCCGAATATCGACGTGCTGCCGGTGCGGGGCATCAACGTCTACGACATCATGCGCCGCAAGACTCTGGTGCTGACCAAGGCCGCGCTCGATGCGCTGGAGGCAAGATTCAAATGACCACCAGCGATCCGCGCCATTACGACATCATCCTGTCGCCGGTCATCACCGAGAAGGCGACCATTGCCTCCGAGCACAACAAGGTCGTGTTCAAGGTGGCGCCGCATGCCACCAAGCCGCAGATCAAGGAAGCGGTCGAAAAGCTGTTCGACGTCAAGGTGAAGTCGGTCAACACGCTGGTGCGCCAGGGCAAGATCAAGATGTTCAAGGGCCGGCCCGGCCAGCGCTCCGATGCGAAGCGCGCGATCGTGACCCTTGAAGAGGGTCACAAGATCGACGTGACCACGGGCCTGTAAGGGAAACGCGCGATGGCACTCAAGAGCTACAACCCGACCACGCCGAGCCAGCGCCAACTGGTGACGGTCGACCGCTCGACGCTTTACAAGGGCAAGCCGGTCAAGGCGCTGACCGAAGGCAAGCACTCCCATGGCGGCCGCAACAATAACGGCCGCACCACCGTGCGTTTCCGCGGCGGCGGGCACAAGCGCGCTTACCGCCTGGTCGATTTCCGCCGCACCAAGATCGACATGCCGGCCGTTGTCGAGCGGCTGGAATACGATCCAAACCGTACCGGTTTTATCGCCTTGATCAAATATCAGGACGGCGAACTGGCCTACATCCTGGCGCCGCAGCGTCTCGGCGCCGGCGACAGCGTGATCTCGGCGGAACATGCCGACGTCAAGCCGGGCAACGCGATGCCGATCGCCAATATCCCGGTCGGCACCATCGTGCACAATGTCGAGCTCAAGATCGGCAAGGGCGGCCAGATCGCGCGTTCGGCCGGCAGCTATGCCCAGATCGTCGGCCGCGACGGCGACAACGTCATTCTGCGCCTGAGCTCCACCGAGCAGCGCCTGGTCAACGGCCGCTGCATGGCGACGGTCGGCGCGGTGTCGAACCCCGACAACATGAACATCACCATCGCCAAGGCCGGCCGCCAGCGCTGGAAGGGCCGGCGTCCGCACAACCGCGGCATCTCGATGAACCCCGTCGATCACCCGCATGGCGGGCGCACCAATGGCGGCGTTCACCCGGTGTCGCCATGGGGCTTCCCGACCAAGGGCAAGAAATCGCGCAAGAACAAACGCACCGACAAATTCATCGTGGCGAGCCGCCATGAGCGCAAGAAGAAGCAGCAGTAGGAACGAGAGAAACCGATGACCCGTTCGATTTGGAAAGGCCCGTTCGTCGACGGCTTTCTGCTCAAGAAGGCAGACGCCGCGCGCGCCAGCGGACGCCACGAGATGATCAAGATCTGGTCGCGTCGCTCGACGATTCTGCCGCAATTCGTCGGCCTGACGTTTGGCGTCTACAACGGGCAGAAGCACATCCCGGTGAACGTCAACGAGGAAATGGTCGGGCACAAATTCGGCGAGTTCTCGCCGACCCGGATGTTCTACGGCCACTCTTCCGATCGCAAGGCCAAGCGCGCAGGCGCGCCGGCGGCGCCGGGCGCTGCGCCCGCGGCGGCGCTGGCGGCAACGAGTTAACGAGGAAGGATTATGGGCAAAGCGCAACGCAAGCGCGACCTGAGCGACAATGAGGCCAAGGCGGTGAGCCGCGTCCTGCGGGTTTCGCCGCAGAAGCTCAATCTCGTCGCGCAACTCATTCGCGGCAAGAAGGTCGCGGCCGCGCTCGCCGATCTCGAATTTTCGCGAAAGCGCATCGCTACCGAGGTGCGCAAGTGCCTGGAATCGGCGATCGCCAACGCCGAGAACAACCATGACCTCGACGTCGACGAACTGGTCGTGTCCGAGGCGCATGTCGGCAAGTCGATCGTGATCAAGCGTTTCTCGGCGCGCGGCCGCGGCCGCATGGGACGAATTTTGAAGCCGTTCTCGCACCTGACGATCATTGTGCGTCAGGCCGGGGCAGAGGCTTAGGAGCAAAATAGATGGGTCAAAAGGTCAATCCGCTCGGGCTGCGCCTCGGCATCAACCGTACCTGGGATTCTCGCTGGTACTCCGGCAAGAACGAGTACGGCACGCTGCTGCACGAGGACATCAAGATCCGCAAGGAATTGATGAAGCAACTCAAGCAGGCCGCGGTGTCGAAGATCATCATCGAGCGGCCGCACAAGAAGTGCCGCGTCACCATTCATTCCGCGCGCCCCGGCGTCGTGATCGGCAAGAAGGGCGCCGACATCGAGAAGCTGCGCAAGGTGGTCGCCAAGATGACCGACAGCGACGTCGTCATCAACATCGTCGAAATCCGCAAGCCCGAACTTGATGCGCAACTGGTCGCCGAATCGATCGCGCAGCAGCTCGAGCGCCGTGTCGCGTTCCGTCGCGCCATGAAGCGCGCGGTGCAGTCGGCGATGCGGCTCGGCTCCGAAGGAATCCGCATCAATTGTTCCGGCAGCCTCGGCGGCGCGGAAATCGCGCGCATGGCGTGGTACCGCGCGGGCCGGGTGCCGCTGCACACGCTGCGCGCCGACGTCGACTATGGCGTCGCCACCGC
>JBPCQM010000268.1:0-19074 GCA_050998115.1 Pseudolabrys sp.
GATGACGATCGGGCCGGCGCCGATGATCAGGATCGATTTGATGTCGGTTCGTTTCGGCATTCGCTCCCAGCCATCCGCACGCAAAAAAAGGGCGCGCCTATGCGCGTCCTTTCGCCCGGCGGGACAAAAGCCGCGCGCAGGGGGCTTAGACCAGAACCGGTGGCGAGGGGAAGGGCAGCCGGTCGCCTGACCACAGGACGCAACCCTGCGCGCCCGAAGCGGTTATTGCTGCATGCCCGCGTTTACCCGCATTCGTGCCGCCGCCCGCCGCGCCAACCTCCCGGCCATCCTCGCCGGGTTAGCGCTGGCCGCCAGCTATTCCGTGACGATAGCGCTGCAAGCCAAGACGCGCCGGCGTAAAGCGTTGCCGCAAAGGCGGCACCAAAGGCGGGATAATGTGGCGTTGTCCGCGCCGCTGACGGGCTGGCCGTACTGCAAGCATTTGCTCTACCGCGTTTACGAGGAAATCAACGATGACCGGCTTCTTGCGCTGGCCGCCGGCGTGGTGTTCTACGCGTTGCTCGCGCTGTTTCCTGCAATCACTGCCTTGGTGTCGAGTTATGCGCTGTTTGCCGCGCCCGCGACGATCGGCGCGCATCTGTCGCAAATTCAGGATTTGATGCCGCCCGGCGCCTTTCAGATCGTATCCGAACAAGTCAACCGCATCGTCAAGGGCACCGGCGGCTTGAGCGTCGCATTTGCATTCGGATTACTGCTGGCGTTGTGGAGCGCCAATGCGGGGATCAAGGCGATCATCGACGCGCTCAATATCGTCTATGGCGTCAAGGAAAAGCGCGGCTTCATCCGGCTCAACCTGGTGTCGCTTGCCTTCACGGTCGGCGCCATCGGCTCGCTGCTGCTGGCGATCGGCGGCATCGTAGTGGTGCCGGTGGTCATTTCATATCTGCCCTATTTTGGTTTCGGTGGCTACGCCTCGTCGGCCTTGCCGCTGCTGCGCTGGCCCGTGCTGATCCTGTTGTTACTGAGCGGGCTGGCGGTGCTCTATCGCTTCGGACCCGATCGGGTGCAGCCGCGCTGGCAATGGCTGAGCGCCGGCGCGATCTTCGCGGCGCTCGCTTGGCTTGCGGGATCCGCCCTGTTGTCGTGGTATCTCGGAAGCTTTGCCAATTACGACGCCACCTACGGGTCGCTCGGCGCCGCGATCGGGCTGATGATGTGGCTGTGGCTGAGCGCGATCGTGGTGCTGGTGGGGGCCGAGCTCAATTCAGAGATCGACGCCGAGGACGAGTTACCCGCGCCGTTTCCCCAAGCAGGCCCGGATCGAATCGGCGGACTGTGAGTCAGGCCGGCCGGCCGAGAAACGTCATGCGCCATTGGTTGTGCCCGATATTGCGCCTGGCGCGCTGCGCCCGAAAGCCAGCGGCCTCAAGTTTGGTCAGCATCTGCGCTGCCGTGTAATGCGAAAGCCCTGAGCTCTTGCGGAGCCGCATATAGTCGGACAGCAAAATTCGGATCAGGCCGAAGATTGCCGCGCCGAGAAACCCGTTGCGAGCGCCCAGGCGCAACAGGACAAAGGCGGCGGCGAGCGCGGAAAACCGCGGCGGCACTACGTCGCCGACCACCAGCAAGCCGTCGCGCTTGAGCAGCTTGCGGAACAGCGAAAGCAGGCGTTCGAGTTCGGCGCGGTCGAGATATTGCGCGACCGAATGCATGACGATGAGGTCGAACGAGCCGGGCCGCATCGCCTTGACCTCGGCCGGCTTCACCACCGAGATTTTTTTGTTCCCGGCATAGCGCGCCGTAAGCGAAGCCCGCACGTTAGGCGCGGCTTCGGCAAGCGTCAGATGGCCGCACGCCGCGGCGACCAGACTGGCCGATGTCGCTTCGCCGCTGCCGTAATCGAGCACACGCGCTTTGCGCGAGCGCACATAAGCGCGGATGTCCTTGGCGATGGTGCGGTAGTGGACGTCGCGATGGCGCTCGTTGACGTAGATCACGGAATGCTTGAAGTCGTAGAAATGCACCCAGTTGGTCATCGCGGCCCCTGAATTGACGGCAACGTCAGGCCGGCCAATTGCGCGAACGCGCGCGGCGGCACGATGATGATGATGAAATCGGCCGGCGCGCTTTCGTAACCGGCAAAACGCGGCACGATGCGCACCTGCGAGCGCACCGCGCGCGACTGCGCGGCGCTGAGTTCGGCGATCCAGCCGATGCAGCCGGCGTCCTCGGCGCGGCAGACGCCCGCGAAGCCCTCGACGGCGAGCCGCGCCGGCTTGACCCACGGCGTGATGGAAAAGTCGGGATCCGACGCCGCCAACGGATGGTCCGCGCTGTAGAACGTCACGCCGGTCGCAAGCGTGGCCTCACCGGCGACGAACATCAGCGGGCGTCCGACGCGCTCGTGCCAAGCCGCGGTCACGGCCGCCGCGAGCGGGCGCAGATAGCCGCGCTCGTCACTCTCCGGCTTGCGGAAATTGAGCGCGGCCAGCACCGGCGCCACAGCGACGACAGCGATGACCGTGAACGCCAGCAACCCCCCTGCGAAACGCACCGCCGCGGCGCGAGAAAACCGCGCCGGGGCCGGCGCCAGCAGTACAATTGGCAGCAGGAACCAAGCCGACATCGTCCACAACGCAACCAGTTCGACGCCGAGAAACGGCGCGGACAGCGGCGGCAGCAGGATAAAACCGGCGAACAGCACCACCAGCATCCGGCGAGCCGGATCGGCCGGCCACAGCGTTTTCGCCAGCGTCTTGCGGTCCGGCCGCACCGCCAGCACATAGACGGCAACCGGCAGCGCCGCGTAGCCGATCGTGCCGATCAGGTAGCTGCCGGTATGCAGCAAAACGTCGCCGAGTCCCACGTTGCCATGCACGGCATAGGCATAGGCAAAGGGCCGAAAGTCGTTGGCGAACAGCCATCGCACATGCGGGACCAGCAACAGCAATCCGGTCGCCGATGAAATCCAGGGCGACGGCGACGCGAGATAGCGGGCGCGATCCGGATGCGTCAGCGCGGCGATCACGATGCTGCCGACCAGATAGATCGAATAATATTTGCCGAGCAGCGCCGCCGCCGCCGCCGCGCCCGCCGCGATCGACCAGGAGAAGGCCCGCGTTTCGAACGCGCGCAGGAAACAGTATGTCGCCAGCGGCCAGGTCGAAAGCAGGATCGCGTTGGCGTTGAATTTGAGGCCGAAGAATTGATAGAACGGAGTCAGCAGCACAAACAAGATGCTCAGCAACACCTTGTCGCCGGTAAGCACGCGCCGCGCGATCGCCCAGGTGAAGTAGAGACCGACGGCGGAGTTCAGCATTCCCAACAGATAGAACGACCAGTCCGCCGCCGGAAAAACGGCGAACCACAACGTGCAGATCAGCGCGCCGAGCGGCGGATGTTTGTAATAGCCGGCGCCCGGATGTTGCCCCCAGATATAAAGCTCGGTGAGATCGGGATGCAGCCCCAGCGGCGCCAGCGTGATGGCGTGGAACAAGGTCCACGCCGCGACAAACAGCACGAGCGCCAGGACAATCGAGCGCGCGCTTGCCGCCTCGTCATACCAGCGCCCGATCGCGCGCGCGGCAAAGTTGTCGCGATGCCGGCGCGCTGCCATTTTCGTCACCGGCGCGCGGCGGTTGCGGGCTTGTTCCGCGCCGGCTTGAGCGTCGGTTCAGATTTGAACGGTTTCGGCGCCGCGCTGCTTTCGGTCTCGGCAACGAGATAGGCCGGCCAGTTGCGCTGCTCGCGCACCGTGCGGCCGATATATTCGCCGATGATGCCGAGCACCAGAAATTGCCCGGCGCCGAGGATGGCGATCGCCGACATGATCGAGGTCCAGCCGGTGACGGTATGACCGAGCGGAAAGCTCAGGATCGAATAGAGCAGCAGCAAGACGCCGAGCAGCGCGAAAAACAGCGACAGGTGAATGGCGACGCGCAGCGGCTTGATGGTGTGCGCGACAATGCCCATCAGCGCGAAATCGATCATCCGCCGCAGCGAGTAGCTCGAAGTGCCTTCGCGGCGCACGCCTTGCGTGAAGGTCACCTTGGTCAGCGGATAACCGAGCCAGCGCACCAGCCCGCGCAGGAAGATGTCGCGGTCGTCGAACCCGTTGATCTTGTCCACTACCTCGCGGTCGAGCAGCAGGAAGTCGGCGCTGCCCGGCTCGATGGCGACGTCGCCGATGCTGCTGAGCAGGGCGTAATACCATCGCGACGTGGTGCGCTTGAGCATCGACACCTGCGCGGTCGGCAGGCGCTGCGTCACCACCACCTTGGCGCCGCGCTGCCATTCGCCGGCCAGCTGCGGCACCAGCTCCGGCGGGTGCTCGAAGTCGGTGTCCATCATGATGACGGCGTCGCCTTGCGCGGTGCGCAGCCCGGCGCGCAGCGCCGCCTGGTGGCCGAAATTGCGGGTGAATGAGATGTAGCGCACGCGCTCGTCCTTGGCCGCAAGTTGCCGGATTTCGTTGAGCGTGCCGTCGCTCGAGCAGTCGTTGACGAAGACGAGCTCGACGCGGCCGAGCGGCTTCGTCACCTCGAACAGCAGCGCCGCCAGCGCCGCGACGTTGCGCTCCTCGTTATAGGCGGGCAGCACGATCGAGAGGGCGGGGCGCGATTTGCTCGGCGTCGGCATCGAATTGTCGTCGAGTTGTTGCGGTTTCACAGCCATTTAGGCCGGAACGGCGCGAAGCGTCAACGAACCCGCCACCGCCACGACAGCGGGCCGTCAGCGCCGAATACCGGATCGCTGTGCGGCAGCGGCACCAGCGGAATGGTGATGGCGGCTTGGTCGTGCTCGGCTTTGCTGCCGCGGCACAGATTATAGTCGCCGCTGGGCGGATAAGAGCCGATCACCAGCAGATCGTCGCTGGAGTTGAGCCGATGGCCAGTGCCGGCCGGCAGCAGCGCGACGTCGCCCGGCGCGACTTCGACGGTTGTTCCGTTCGGCCCGCCGAATTGCACGCTGGCGCGCCCGCGCGCAATCGCCAGCACTTCGTGGATCATCGAGTGGTAGTGCACGAACGGGAAAATGCCGTTGCGCCAGGCGCCGCGGCCCCAGCCGTTGGCAGCGAACACCGTCTCGATGCGGTCCGCGGGATCGGCAACGCCGGCGAGATCGATACCGCCTTTGTAGAACAGCATCGGCAGTTTCGGATTGTTCGGGATCAAGCCGTCGTCGGCGAAATGAAACGTCAGAGGCTCGCCCGCCGCCATTGCTTACGCGATCTTCCGCTTGGCGGTCTCTTTGGCAGGATTCTTCACTTGCCGCATCATGTCGACAAATCGCGTGAAGAGATAATGACTGTCGCGCGGGCCGGGCGAGGCCTCCGGATGATATTGCACCGAGAACACCGGCCTGCCTTTGAGCGCGATGCCGCAATTCGATCCGTCAAATAGCGAGAAGTGTGTCTGCTCGACATTCCCCGGCAGGGAATCTTTGTCGAGCGCGAATCCGTGGTTCATCGAGGTGATCTCGACCTTGCCGGTCGTGACGTCCTTGACCGGATGATTGGCGCCGTGGTGTCCCTGATGCATCTTGGTGGTCTTGCCGCCGACCGCGATGCCGAGCATCTGGTGACCAAGACAAATTCCAAACGTCGGCACGCCGCTATCGATCACCTGCTTGATCACTGGCACGGCATATTCACCGGTCGCCGCCGGATCGCCGGGGCCGTTTGACAAAAACACGCCGTCCGGCTTGAGCGCGGCGATGTCCTCGGCGGAGGTTTTCGCCGGCACCACGGTTACCTTGCAGCCGGCGCCGGCCAGCAGGCGCAGAATGTTGCGCTTGATGCCGTAGTCGAGCGCGACGACATGGAATTCCGGATGGTCTTGCCGGCCATAGCCCTTGCCCCAGACCCATTCGGTCTCGTCCCAGGAGAACCGCTGCGCGCTGGTCACCTTCGGCACCAGGTCCATGCCGACCAGGCCCGGCCAGTCGCGCGCTTCTTTCTTCAGCGCCTCGACATCGAATTTGCCTTTGGCGTCGTGCGCGATCACGGCATTTGGCATGCCTTTCTCGCGGATCAGCGCGGTCAGCGCCCGGGTGTCGATGCCGGACAGCCCGATCACGTCGCGCGATTTGAGCCAGGCGTCGAGGTGCTCGGCCGAGCGGTAGTTCGATGGCTGGGTGATGGCGCTGTGCAAAATGACGCCGCAGGCGCCGGGCCGCGCCGCGAGGTTGACGCTCTCGATGTCCTCGCGATTGGTGCCGACGTTGCCGATGTGGGGAAAAGTGAAGGTAATGATCTGCCCGGCATAGGAGGGGTCGGTGAGGATTTCCTCATAGCCGGTCATCGCGGTGTTGAAGCATACCTCGGCGGCGGCGTGGCCGGTCGCCCCCAACCCTTGGCCTTCCAGCACGGTGCCGTCGGCCAGCACCAAAAGCGCGGTGGCCGTGGGCTCGGACCAACCGCCGGGTGCCGGTTTCGCCTGGGTCATGGCCGTTTACTCGCGTATTATATGTGTTGAGGCAAGAGCCGCTTCCCCCTGCCGTTCATATCGGCGCTTGAGATAGGTTGCGAGCCAAAAGGGAGATGAAAGGTGCGACATGACGGGACCTGCGCGTGAAAACTACCGCGAAGATGTGGCTGGACGCGCCAATGTTGAGGATACCGCCGAGCTGAAGGCCTATTACAGCGACCTCGATCGCTTCGACGCCGCCGCGCTCTGGACGGTCGCCAATAAAATCGAGCCGTGGGAGCCGAAGTCCGAATCGAAGCCGGTGTTGTGGCGTTACCAGGATCTGCGCGGCCATGTGCTGCGCTCAATCGAGCTGGTGTCGGCGGAGAAAGCCGGCCGTCGCGTCATCTACCTCAACAATCCCGGCCGGCGCGACGCCGCAGCGGCGGTTGGCTGGCTGTATTCCGGCTTGCAGGTGATGAAGCCGGGCGAGGTGGCTTCGGCGCATCAACATTCAGCCTCGGCGCTGCGCTTCATCATGGAAGGCAAGGGCGCTTACACCGTGGTCGACGGCCACAAGATGACGCTCGGCGAAAATGACTTCGTGCTGACCCCGAATGGGAGCTGGCACGAGCACGGCGTCGCAGCCGAAGGGACTGAGTGCATCTGGCAGGACGGCCTCGACATTCCGCTGGTTAACGCGCTTGAAGCCAATTTCTATGCGGTGCATCCCGACCTCAAGCAGCCGGTCAGCTTCCCGGTTGACGATTCGACCAAGAGCTGGGCAGCGCCCGGATTGCAGCCAGCCGGCGCCGATTGGAATCGCGCTTACTCGCCGATGCTGAAATACGAATGGGAGCCGACCTACGAGGCGCTGACGCGCTACGCCACGGCGACCGACGGCTCGCCGTTCGACGGCGTGCTGATGAACTACGTCAACCCGCAGACCGGCGGCCCGGTGATGCAGACTATCGGCGCTTCGATGCAGATGCTGCGCCCCGGCGAAAAGACCCGCGCGCACCGCCACACTGGTTCGTCGATCTATCAGGCCGCCAAGGGCGAGGGCTATTCGATCATCGCCGGCAAACGGTTCGACTGGAAGAAGAATGACATCTTTTGCGTGCCGGCCTGGGCCTTTCATGAGCACGGCAATGCCTCGGACCGCGAGGATGCCTGCCTGTTCTGCTTCAACGATCTGCCGACGATGCGCGCGCTGGGCTTGTACCGCGAGGAAGCGTTCGGCGAGAACAACGGCAACCAGCCGGTCAACTAGAAAAGAGGCGACATGCTGCGCGACAACATCAACAAAGCCCTGACCGAGGCGATGAAGGCCAAGGACGAGCGCAAGGTTTCGACGCTGCGCATGGTCAATTCCTCGCTGAAAAATGCCGACATCGAAGCGCGGGGCGCGGGCAAGCCGCCGCTCGGCGACGCCGAGGTGCTGCCGCTGTTGCAGAAGATGATCAAGCAGCGCCAGGAATCGGTCGAGCTCTACAACAAGGGCAACCGCGCCGATTTGGTGAAGCAGGAAGAGGACGAGATCGCCATCATCTCCGGCTATTTGCCGAAGCAGATGTCGGACGCCGAGATGACCGCGGCGATCGAGGCGGCGATCAAGGACACCGCCGCCGCCGGCATGAAGGACATGGGCAAGGTGATCGGCGCGTTGCGCTCAAAATATGCCGGGCAGATGGACATGGCGAAAGCCTCAGCCGCGGTGAAGGGGAAGCTGTCGTCATCCTGAGAGCCTGGCTGAAGATGTATTCAGCATTTCAGGCTCTATCTAACTATTTGAATATGATTCGCTTTCCGTCATGCCGGGCTTCGTCCCGGCCATCCACGTCTTTCTTGCTTAAGTGCCGCCAAGACGTGGATGCCCGGCACAAGGCCGGGCATGACGATCTCCATTTTAAGTCAGGGTGACGGAGCGCTATCGCCGCTACTTCGCGTCCAGACACGCGACGATGTAGTGGGCGCGGTCGCGGATCAGCACCTTGTCGGTCGCCGCCTTCTGCTGGCACAGCGCGAGCTTCTGTTTTTCCAGCGCGCGCCGTTCGGCCTCGGCGCGAAATTCCGGCGCGATCTCGCGTTGGGGCGCCTGTGGCTTGACGATATCGACCTGGGCGAGGGCGGGCGCACCGGTAAACGCAAAACCGGCCAAAAAGCTGGATATGATAACTGCACGCCGCAATGGCGATCCCCCGGCCTATGCCGACGCCAATATGCCGCCCTTCGCGCGGCGCGCCAAGGTAGCCGTCGCGTCAGGCTACTTCGAGCAAAATCTCAGTGAGCCGTTCCGGTTGATCGATCATCACATCGTGGCCGCACGGCACTTCATAGGTGCGCCAACCTTCCGCCTTGGCGCGGGCGTGCGCCTTCTCGAACGACACGTTGGGATAACCGGAAGCGCGGATGTAGGTTTTCTTGGCGATCTCGTCGCGCGCGCCGCTCAGCTTGAGCTTTTCCGTGAAGGTGCCGATCGGCTGCGGCGAGGCCAGCGCGTCGACCCAGGCGCGATCTTTCTCGTTGACGTTGAAGGCGGCGGCGCTGCGCACCGGCACGGTGGTGTCGCCGCGCGCGATGGCGGCGCGGATCACCTCCTGCACGGCCGGCTGCACCAGGTCGAGCGTGGCGTCGCCGTCGTCGGGAATGAAGGCGTCGAGGAACACCAACGAGCGGATCGCATTGGGAATGGCCTCGGCGACGCCGGAGATGACGCAGCCGCCGTAGGAGTGGCCGACCAGCACGATGTCGGTCAGTTCCTCGAACTTGATGAGATTGAGAACGTCGGTGATGTGCGTGGTGGCGTTGATGCTCGCGTGCAGCAGGTGGCTGCGCTCGCCGAGCCCGGTCAGCGTCGGCGTGAAGACGGCGTGGCCGCGCGACCGGAGACGGTCGGCGACGCGACACCACCCCCAGCCGCCATGCCAGGCGCCATGAACGAGGACGAAGGTTTGCATTGCGGGGGCGTTTTTGACCTAGCGGCGAAGTTGATTGGGAGTTGTTTATTTTGTTGCAGGCGACAGAAAGGGCTGCGTGAAACTCATTTTAGTGAGATCAACGCCGATTGTGCTGTCCTCGACGGTGAATCCTTCCAGGCAGTTTGCGTAGCCGTCTTCAAGCCAGAGAATAAAGCCCGTAGGGTTATCTCTTTGCACTTTCGAAACGCGTGTAGAACCCCACGCCTGTGTTTTCGCGATTGGTGACCTGAGCGGTCGCCAATTGAGCGGCAAGGAGAGTTTCGTCGGCCGGGAAAAGCCGGCAGACATTTTTGAAAACTGCCAATTCTAATGCCGTGAAGACCAAAGATGCCTCCCTGCAACCGTCTCAATTGACGAACACTCTCATTTTAGCTGGCGATGAAATCGACCTTATGTCCTGTGAATAACTAGGAAAAGGCCCGAAAAGCGCCGATTGCGCGAACCCCACCCGTCCGTCGCGGTATCGCCATCGCGACCGGCCTATGATGGGGCTAACCGAATCGGCCGCATCTGATGCGCTTCACGCCCCAGTTCCTTGACGAGCTGAAAGCCCGCCTGCCTGTCTCGGAGGTGGTGGCGAAGCGCGTCAAGCTCACGCGCGCGGGTCGCGAGTGGAAGGGCTTGTCGCCATTTAACAAAGAGAAGACGCCATCATTCTTCGTCAACGACCAGAAGCAGGCCTGGTTCGATTTCTCGTCTCAGAAGAACGGCTCGATCTTCGATTTCGTCATGCAGACGGATGGCGTGAACTTCCCGGAAGCGGTTGAGCGGCTCGCCGCCATGGCCGGCATGCCGCTGCCGAAAGTGTCGCGCGAGGACGAGGCGCGCGACGAGCGGCGCAAGACGCTGCACGACGTCATGGAGATCGCGGCGAAATTCTTCCAGGAGACGCTAGCCTCGAAAGTCGGCGCCAGGGCGCGCGGCTATCTGGCCGACCGCGGGTTAGATGCCGCGACGCAATTCAAATTTCGGCTCGGCTATGCGGGCAATGAGCGTTACGCGTTGAAGGAGCATCTCGGCTCGCAAGGCATTCCGGTGCCGGACATGATCGAGGCGGGATTGCTGATCGCCGGGGACGACATCGCGGTGCCGTTCGACCGCTTCCGCGACCGCGTGATGTTTCCGATCGGCGATCTGCGCGGGCGCATCATCGCGTTCGGTGGCCGCGCGCTGGAGAAGGACGCGCAGGCGAAATATCTCAATTCGCCGGAGACGCCGCTCTTCCACAAAGGCTCGAACCTCTACAACTTCTCGCCGGCGCGCCAAGCGGTGCATGACGGCGCATCGCTGGTGGTGGTCGAAGGCTATGTCGACGTCATCGCGATGGTCGGCGCCGGCTATCCGGCGAGCGTCGCGCCGCTCGGCACCGCGCTCACGGAAGAGCAGCTGACGCTGCTGTGGAAAATGGCGGATGAGCCGATTTTGTGTTTCGATGGCGACAAGGCGGGGCTTCGCGCCGCATTCCGCGCGGTCGATCTGGCGATGCCGCGATTAAAGCCCGGCAAGTCGCTGAAGTTCGCCATGCTGCCGGAAGGGCAGGACCCCGACGATCTGGCGCGTTCGGGCGGGCGCGATGCGGTGGCGGAGGTGATCGCCGCGGCGCGGCCGCTCGGCCAGATGCTGTGGATGCGCGAGACCGAAGGCCACCAGTTCGACACGCCGGAGCGGCGTGCCGCCTTGGAGGCGCGCATCAACGAAGTCACCTCTGCAATCGGCGATGAATCGGTGCGCAAATATTACCGGCAGGATTTCAACGCCCGCCTCGCGCAATTTTTTGCACCGCCACCGCGCAACAATAACCAGAGCCATTATTCACCGCGCAGTGTGGGCGAGCGGCGGCCCTGGCAGAACGACCGCCAGCGCGGCCACAGCGACCGCGGCGATCAGCGCATGGGCAGCGGCCGTGCCTCGCCTTATCTGGTGGTGAGCCAGCAGATGGCGGCCTCGCCGCTCTATCGCGGCTCGCGCACCTCGGTGCCGCTGCGCGAGGCGCTGATCCTGCAAGCCGTGCTCAACCATCCGTGGCTGCTGCACGACCACCTCGAGGACCTAAGCGATCTCGAGTTCCGCTATCCCGACGCCGAGAAACTCAAGAGCGCGATCATCGACCTGTTCGCCCACAATGGAGAACCTGGTGGCTCCCCCGACCCGGCGGCGCTGCGGGCGGAACTCGTCCGGCAGGGCTTCGAGGACGTGATGGCGCGGATCGCCCGCTCGATCACTACGCCGGACGTCTGGGGCGCGCGGCCGGATGCGGCGCCGTCCGACGTTTTGGTGACCTGGGGCCAGCTCATCGCCTTGCATCGGCAGTGGCATTCCCTAACTAAGGAGTTGCGCGACGCGGAATTCGCTTTGGGCGAAGACTCCAGTGAAGCCAATTACTTAAGGTTGCGGGACGTCAAGGCGCGGCTATCTTCGGTGGAGGGCACCGAGGCCTTGATCGAAGGTTTCGGGGCCTCGTCGGGCCGCCCCGCAAGGAGCCTGTGACCGCGGGTTCCAGGATGTCGGGTTTTGGCCGCGGCAGCGGGAAGATGTCGGGTTTTGGCCGCGGCAGCGGGAATAAGAGTCGATTTCCGCTGGTATTCAGGGTTAATCGGGGCTTAAGCGGGCTCCGGGACACTGGGACGATGATTCGGGGCGGCGCTTTCGGCGCTGCCCCGTAGGCCATTCGCAGAATGGCCGTCCAGCAGCATTGGCCATTCACAGGGTGGCCGCGTTGTAGTCATGACGACCGCGAGACGCCTGCCGGGCGCGACGGTTTTGGAGAGAGCAGAATGGCGAAGGCAGCGGTCAGCAAAACCAAGGCAACCCAGGCCAAGGAAGCACCGGCGGAAAAGGACGCCGAAGGCGCAACCGACAGCCAGCCGTTGCTCGACCTCAACGATGCCGGCGTCAAGAAGATGATCAAGGCCGCCAAAAAGCGCGGCTACGTCACCTACGAACAGCTCAACGCCGTGATGCCGTCGGAGGAGGTCAACTCCGAGCAGATCGAGGACACGCTCTCGATGCTGTCAGAGATGGGCATCAACGTCGTCGAGAACGAGGACGCCACCGACGAGGACGGCGAGGAGAAGGCGACCGACGAGCACGACGACGACGATGACGAGGACACCGGCCGCGAGGTGGTCGAGGCCAAGACCAAGGCGCTGGCCACCGCCGAGAAGAAAGAGCCGTCCGAGCGCACCGACGATCCGGTGCGCATGTATCTGCGCGAGATGGGCTCGGTCGAGCTGTTGTCGCGCGAGGGCGAGATCGCCATCGCCAAGCGCATCGAGGCCGGCCGCGAGGCGATGATCGCGGGACTGTGCGAATCGCCGCTGACGTTTCAGGCCATCATCATCTGGCGCGACGAGTTGAACACCGGCAAGGTGTTCCTGCGCGACATCATCGATCTGGAAGCGACCTACGCCGGCCCCGACGCCAAGAACATGCAGCCGCCGCAGATCGGGCCGGACGGCAAGCCGATCCCCGGCTCGCAGATGCCGATGCAAGGGGGCGGACTTGATCAGCCGCCGCAGCTTCACGTCGTGCCGCAAGGTCATCAACCGGTGGCGCCGGCCGCTCCAGCACAAGCTGCGCCGCCGCCCTACAAGGCCGCGCCGGCCACCGCGCCAAGTCATGGCGGAAGTGCCGACGGCGAAGAGCCGAAGGATCCGGCCGAGGCCGCCGCCACCGACGATTACGATGAAGACGACATGGAGAATTCGCTCTCGATGGCGGCGATCGAGGCCGAACTCAAGCCGAAAGTCGTCGAGACGTTTGACAAAATTGCCGACAGTTTCAAGCGGCTGCGCCGTTTGCAGGAGCAGGACATCCAGTTCCAACTGCGCTCGACCTCGCTGTCGCCCGCGCAGGAGCGCAAGTACAAGAAGCTGAAAGAGGAGCTCATCGGCGAGGTGAAGTCGCTCCGCCTCAACCAGGCCCGCATCGATTCACTGGTCGAGCAGCTTTACGACATCAACAAGAAGCTGGTGTCGAACGAAGGCCGTCTGATGCGGCTCGCCGAGAGCTACGGCGTCGCGCGCGAGGATTTCCTCAAGCAATATATCGGCTCCGAGCTCGACCCGCGCTGGCTCAACCGCGTCTCGAAACTGGCGGCGAAAGGCTGGAAGGGCCTGATCGCCAAGGACAAGGACCGCGTCAAGGAAATCCGCCATTTGGTGCATGAACTGGCAGGCCAGACCGGCGTCGAGATCGGCGAATTCCGCAAGATCGTCCACGGCGTACAGAAGGGCGAGCGCGAGGCGCGCCAGGCCAAGAAGGAGATGGTAGAGGCGAACCTGCGCCTCGTCATCTCGATCGCCAAGAAATACACCAACCGCGGCCTGCAATTCCTCGACCTGATCCAGGAAGGCAATATCGGCCTGATGAAGGCGGTCGACAAGTTCGAATACCGCCGCGGCTACAAGTTCTCGACCTACGCGACGTGGTGGATCCGTCAGGCCATCACCCGCAGCATCGCGGATCAAGCAAGAACCATCCGCATCCCGGTGCACATGATCGAGACCATCAACAAGATCGCGCGCACCTCGCGCCAGATGCTCAACGAGATCGGCCGCGAGCCGACCCCGGAGGAGCTGGCCGAGAAGCTCGGCATGCCGCTCGAGAAGGTGCGCAAGGTCCTCAAGATCGCCAAGGAGCCGTTGTCTCTTGAGACCCCGATCGGCGACGAGGAGGATTCGCACCTCGGCGATTTCATCGAGGACAAGAACGCCATTTTGCCGATCGACGCGGCGATCCAGTCGAACCTGCGCGAAACCACGACGCGCGTGCTCGCCTCGCTCACGCCGCGCGAGGAGCGCGTGCTGCGCATGCGCTTCGGCATCGGCATGAACACCGACCACACGCTGGAGGAAGTCGGCCAGCAGTTCTCGGTGACCCGCGAGCGCATCCGCCAGATCGAGGCCAAGGCGCTAAGGAAGTTGAAGCATCCGAGCCGGTCAAGGAAGCTCAGAAGCTTCCTCGACAACTGACGCCCTTGTGTCATGGCCGGACTTGATCCGGCCATCCACGTCTTGCTGCTGAAAACCCGGCGAAAGCTGGGGTTTTGCCTATTTCGTTCAAATACTGAGAGTCCCCAGGTCGCGCTCTACAGGCGTAGGAATACGTGGCGTGTCGAAAAGGCCGCTGATCGTGAAGCGGTCGGTGAGAAGCGAAGTTCTCGCTGCAACGGCACGGCATCGCCATTAACGCCATGTGGCTCGCTATGCGAGTGCGGTCTCCTACGTTGGTCAAGGACGCGTCAGGCCGATGGCAGATGCAGGATGACGGTTCAAGCTCGTGATCTATTTCCCGCAATCCTTCGCCAGCGCCTTGTCCAGCAGCTCGTTGGTGGCGGCGTCGAACTGGCTGAAAAACGCCGGGTCGCTCTGGCGCAGGTCGCACAGCAGCGCGGCGTGGTCGCCGAGTTCATAGTGAAACGAGGCGAGCCAGCTCTGGTCGCCGGTCGAGATCATCTCGTCATAGGCGAACAGCATCTGCCCGACATAAAATTTGTATTGCTCGAACTTGACCGGGTCGCGCCTGATCGCGCCGTAGTCGGCGGGCTTGAGCAATTCGGGATGCGCCATGCTGGCGGTGACGTAGCCCTGGTAGACGCTGCGCGCGCTCGATTTGCGGGTGTTCACCTCGATCAGGCTGACCTGATAGGCAACGAACGACAGCGCGCCGATCGAGGCCAGCGCCGAGGCGATCTGCGAGATATTGCCGTAGCGTTGCCACCAGGCGGGCGGCGCCGCGGGCGATGTTGCAGACTTGGGTGAGCGGGCCATGGCAAAATAATAGCAGCAACATAACCGCTCGTCCCCGCGAAAGCGGGGACCCAGATATCTTTGGCTTAGTGCTGGATTCCCGCTGGAGCCTGTGCTCGGCCGGCCAACGGGTCCGCGCGAAGCGCGGCCCGATGACAGGCTCCGCCGGACCCGAGTGCGGGAATGAGCGGAAATACTTGTGATCAACGGGCAGTCCCGCGAGCCGTCAGCTCACATCCGCCGAGCAGCGCCGCCACTCCTGCACCGCGGGATCGTCGCCCTCGCGCGCCTGCGCGTGAGCTTCCGACAACAGCGTGATCGCCACTTTGTTGCCGGCGCCCGGCTCGCCGGCCGGGATCACATAGGAGAAATAATGTCGGGTGTAATCGCCGCGCGTCTGCGTGCCGCCGGGGTTCACGATCGCCGGGCCTGCGATCGACATGCGCTTGCCGTCGGCGCGGCACCAATGGCCGTCGATGGCATCGGCGCGCGCCGCGCCCGCCGGCGCCATCAACAGCGCGGCCGCTCCGGCGATTTTGCAGAAGCTGCGAAACGATGCGCGCATCTTCGACCTCTGTCTTCCGCCTCCTGGCTCGCGCCATTGTGGCGGGCAAGGCGGATGCCTGACAATAGGGTTGGGCGTGTCGCTGGCGGCGCGCCTTCGCGCCCGGCCAATAACGCGGCAAAATCCGCGCTACTTCACCTTCATCACTTTTTCCGGCTTGGCGCCGACCCGCGCCAAGGTCTTGATCTTGAGCGGCGAGCGGCCGGATTTTCCGGCGATCTCGCGATCCTGCTCGATCAGGAAGCCGAGCGCAGGCTCGTCCTTTTCAAGGCCGCCGAGGATTTCGGCCGGCACGCGCCGGTTCGACTTCTGCGAGCCGTCCTCATAGATGACGTCGAAGAACGCGAATTCGCCCTTCGGATTGGTTCCCGGTTTTTTCGCCATGGTGGCTACCTAATACGCTGCGCCCCGATTCGCACGTTCATTTATGAACAGGCGAGACAAGAAAAAGCCCCGCGTCGCCGCGGGGCCTGCCGTCCGCTGAAGATTTAGACCGCCTGCAGATTGGTTGCGGCCGACTTGCCGCTGCGCTGATCGGCCTCGATGTCGAAGGTCAGCTTCTGGCCTTCGTTGAGGTTGCTCATTCCGGCGCGCTCGACGGCGGAGATGTGAACGAACACATCCGGGCCGCCGGCGTCCTGAACGATGAAACCGAAGCCCTTCTGGGCGTTGAAAAACTTGACAGTACCTTGAGCCATGATGGCCTCCATTGATAACGCGCAAAGGCGTCTATGACCGCACGAACCATTCGCGCGGGTCGCATATCCGGATTTGGCGTGTTCTGGGGAGTGGCCCGCAAAAGGGCGGATACCGAGAAACGTAATATCGGACAGCATTGATATAGGAACTTTGGCGCCGGTTTGCAATCGGCTAAACGCCATCGGTTCGACGGTCTGCCGTGGCGAATTTGTCCTGGTGCAAGGAACTCGCGGTAACCTCGGCGTGTGCGGTCACAATGTCGCCCGACTTGGAATCGACAAGCCCGCATCCCCAAAAAATCCGGAGCTGTTATGATTCGTTTCACCACTATCGCGACGACTGCCGCTTTGCTGGCCGCCGCTTCCGCTTCGCCGGTGCTTGCCGAAACCGATAACCTTGGCGCTCTGGTCGCGAGGCACGCCGCCGCCAACAACGTCCCCGAATCGCTCGTGCTGCGCGTCATCAAACGCGAGAGCCGCGGCAACCCGCGCGCCGTCAGCCGGGGCAATTTCGGCCTGATGCAGATCCGTCTTGGCACCGCGCGCGGCCTCGGCTATCGCGGCACCGCCGCCGGCCTGCTCGATGCCGACACCAACATGACCTACGCGGTGAAATATCTGGCCGGCGCCTACCAGGTGGCGGGCGGCAATGAGAGCCGCGCGGTCGGCTATTACGCCGGCGGCTATTATTACGCCGCCAAGCGCAAGGGACTGGCGAACCAGCCCGCGGCACATCTCATATTTGCTTCGGCCGAAGCGCCGGTGACGGCGCAGCGCCGGGCCGACGCGCCGGTGACCGCGCGACCCAGAGCCGACAGCGATCGCTAAGTCAAGCCGGCGCGGTGGTGAGCGTTAAGGCGTCGGGTTCGATCCGAATAACGCGCTGAACGGATTGCTGGTTGCGGCCTCCGCAGGCTTTGCTGGCTTCAGCAATCTGAGGCGCGCCTTGCGGCGCTTGCGCACCGGCTTGATAGCGCTGCGGTGGATCGGCTGCAGCGATTGCAGCTTCCGGACCGGCGGCATAACAATCGGCGTCCCGACCGGCAATTCGGTCGAGGAGGTTTCGCCAATCTCGATCGGCATTGCCGACTCTGGCGTGGTGACGATCGATCCCGTCGAATCCTCGGGCTCGGCATCGCTGCGCTCCGCGGGCAGGGTGGCGACCACGTCATTTATCGGCGGCGGCGTCGTCCCGGCGTTCTGATCCGGCAATTCGCGCAAGCGGTCGAGTTCGCCGGCGCGGCGTAGCGCCGCTTGCCTCAGAAACTGTTGCCACTCTGGATGATCTTCTGCGCCCAGCAGGGCGCCGCTGGCGGGCGCCGGCGGCCGGGCAAGGTGAGGGCGCGTCGCCTCCGGCACCGTGAATCCGGTGAGGAAGCCGGCGGCGGCCAGCGCCCCGCCCAAGAGGGTCGTCCGAAGGATAGGCAGCACGACCGAACCCATAACTGAGTCGGGCCGCACGGCTAACCAACTCGGCATAGACCTTCACCGCCGGCCACACGCATAACGAGTCCACGGCCTGGCAAAACTGGACGACAAGAAACCGAAGACCTGGCCGTGACAGGCCGTCCATCCGTTGATAAGGAACGGCGCGCACAACCCTTTCGTTTCCGGTGTGCCCACGGTGTGACCATGTTGAAGAAGCCGCATTGCCCGATCATCGCGATCGAAGAGCACTACTGGGACGCCGAGCTGACCAAGACCTATCAAGGCCCGGAGGCCGGCCGCGGTGGCGACATCGACAAGCGTCTCTACGATCTCGGCGCGTTGCGGCTCAAGGAAATGGACCAAGCCGGCATTGACGTGCAGGTGCTTTCGCACGGTGCGCCGTCGACGCAGAAATTGCCGGCCGACATCGCAGCGCCGTTCACGGCGAAGGTCAACGATCGGCTCGCGGCTTTTGTGAAAACCAATCCGAAACGCTTTGCCGGCTTCTGTGCGTTGCCGACCGCCGATCCGAAAGCGGCGGCGGACGAGCTTGAGCGCTGCGTCACCAGACTGGGGTTCAAGGGTGCGATGATCCACGGCACCGCCAACGGTGAATTTATTGACCTGCCGAAATATTGGCCGATCTATGAGCGCGCCGAGCAACTGGACGTTCCAATTTACTTGCACCCGTCACTGCCGAACGCCAAAGTGACGGAAATCTATTTGCAAGATTACGCCAAGGATTTCCCGCTGGTGGTGCGTCCGGCCTGGGGTTTCACGATCGAGACCGCGACCCAGGCGATCCGGCTGGTGCTGTCTGGCGTGTTTGACAAATATCCAAAGCTGAAGATCATCCTCGGCCACTTCGGCGAAACCATTCCATTCTTGTTATGGCGCATCGATTCGTCGCTGAAGCGGCCGGGACAGAAGTCGCTCAACTTCCGCGATATTTTTTCCCACAATTTCTATCTCACCACGAGCGGCTTCTTTTCCAACCCAGCGCTGCTGTGCTGCGTCATGGAGATGGGCGTCGATCATATCTTGTTCGCGATCGACTGGCCGTTCGTGATAGACAACAAGCCGGCGGTCGAATGGATGGCCGGCGCGCCGCTGTCAGACGGCGACAAGGCCAAGATATTGTGCGGCAATGCACAGCGGCTGTTGCGGCTGTGACGGCTCCGCGGGGTCGCTGGCTTTCGTGCTAGAGATTTTACGGCGCTAACGGGCCCGTAGCTCAATGGTTAGAGCCGACGGCTCATAACCGTCTGGTTGGAGGTTCGAGTC
>JBPCQM010000134.1:0-5495 GCA_050998115.1 Pseudolabrys sp.
CGTCTCGGGTGCGGGCGTCCGACTATGTCAGCGCGGCCGCGCCGCCATTTACAACGCCGAACGAACGCAACCAGTGGAATTTCACCTGGGCCGCCATGGCCGGCGTCGGCTGGCTGGTCGCCCCCAACCTGATGCTCGATTTCGGCTATCGCTACCTGAATTTTGGCGACGTCAAGACGAGCAGCGACGCGTTTGGCGCAACGACGTTTAAGAACGTCGCGGCGCATGAAGTGCGCGTCGGTCTGCGCTGGAGTTTCGATGACTATCGCAACATTCGCTGACGCCTTGGCGCCCCGCCTGCGGGGGCTTGCCAGTGTTCTGATCGTTCTGCTGGCGTCGCCGGCGTCGGGAGCGTTGGCGTTCGACTTTCTGCGGGGAACCACGGGGCCAAGTTATTCGCAGTGGAACGGCGTTTATTTCGGCGGCAGCCTGAACCGGTCCTTCACCGACGCGAATTTCGGCAGCGGCACCAGCGATCTGGTCGCCTTCATTCTCCGCGATACTACGCTTGAGAATGTTGGCCATGTTTCCTCCTGGAATACGCTGGCCCCGGGCAGCGGACATTTCCAGGGCTTTGGCGGGTTCCTTGGCTACAATTTTCAGATCGCACCGGATCTCGTGGTCGGATTCGAAGGCAACTACACCAAGTTGAGGGGCGATTCGATTTCCTCGACCGATACCGAGGCCCGCAGCTTTGACGAGGGCAATGGCTTTCGCGGCAACGCGTCGGTCACCAGCAGCATCACTGCAACACTGCGGGATTATGCGAGCGCGCGAGCCCGCGCCGGCTACGTGATGGGTCAGTTCCTGCCTTACGGGTTCATCGGCGTCGCGGCGGCGCGCGGCACCGTCGACCGCAGCGCGTCGGTGTTCGCCACCGAGACCCAGATTGCCCCGCCAAATACCGTTTTGTCGCTCAATCCCAATCCAACGATTCGCACCGACCACAGCAACTTCACGACCTGGGGACCCACACTCGGCTTCGGCCTTGAGGTTACGGTTTTGCCGAACGTGTTCTTGCGCGCCGAATACGAATTCGCCGCGTTCCACGAAGTTGCTGGGACGCGTCTGCGGATGCAAACCGGCAGGGTCGGGGTCGGCCTCAAGTTCTGACCGGGCGGCGGTCCGGCCCCCGCTGCTTTTTCCATTCCCATTGAAATCCTGACGTCCGGCGCATTGACCGCGCTCGCGGCTAAGCGTATGTCCGCCAGTGGGACACCTCTCCCCAACGAGAGGCGCCTATCTGGAAGGATAGATGCAAATGACGAATGCCAAGCCCGGCGTGCGGCCGGCCTCACCGCACTTTTCGTCCGGCCCCTGCGCCAAGCGCCCCGGCTGGAACCTGCAAGCCCTCACCGACGCGGTTCTCGGACGCTCGCACCGCTCGAAGATCGGCAAGGCCAAGCTCAAGCGCGCCATCGATCTCACCCGCGAGGTTCTGCAAGTCCCCGCCGACTATCGCATCGGCATCGTGCCCGCCTCCGACACCGGCGCGATGGAAATGGCGATGTGGTCGCTGCTGGGCGCGCGGCCGGTCACCATGCTGGCCTGGGAAAGCTTTGGCGAAGGCTGGATTACCGACGTCGAGAAGCAACTCAAGCTCAAGGACGTCACGACCGTTAAAGCGCCGTACGGCGAATTGCCGGACCTTTCGAAGATCGATTTTTCGAGCGACGTCGTCTTTACCTGGAACGGCACCACCTCGGGCGTGCGGGTGCCAAACGGCGACTGGATATCGGGCATGCGCGAAGGCCTGACGATCTGCGACGCCACCTCGGCCGCCTTCGCGCAACCGCTCGATTTTCCCAGGCTCGACGTCGTCACGTTCTCCTGGCAGAAGGCGCTGGGTGGCGAGGGCGCGCACGGCATGCTGATCCTGTCGCCGCGCGCGGCGGCGCGGCTTGAGAGCTACAAGCCAGCCTGGCCGCTGCCGAAAATTTTCCGTATCACCAAGGGCGGCAAGCTGATTGAAGGCCTGTTCGCCGGCGAGACGCTGAATACGCCCTCGATGCTGTGTGTCGAGGATTATCTCGATACCCTGCAATGGGCGAAAAACGCCGGCGGTTTGCCGGCGTTGCGTGGGCGCGCCGATGCCAATACCAAGGTGATCGCGGACTGGGTTGCGGTCACGCCTTGGGTCGAAAACCTCTCGCGCGATCCAGCGGCGGCGTCCAACACCTCGGTCTGCCTCAGGCTGATCGATCCCGCGGTCAGCAAGTTGCCAGCGGAAGCGCAACTCGCTTTCGTCAAATCGATCGAGTCGATGCTGGAAAAGGAAGCCGTCTCCTACGACATCGCCAATCATCGTGACGCGCCGCCGAGCTTACGTATTTGGTGTGGCTGCACGGTCGAACGCGGCGATGTCGAAGCGCTGACGCCGTGGCTAGGCTGGGCCTTCGCGGAGGCCAAGGCGGCGCTGGCGAAGGTGGCGTAGTTATTAGCGCCGTCATCCTGAGGCGGCCGCCGCAGGCGGCCCTCGAAGGATCGACGGCCCGGATGTCGAAACATATTGGCCGTGCATCCTTCGAGGCTCGCTTCGCTCGCTCCTCAGGATGACGGGTCTAACTAGGATGAAATTCAATGGCCCCCAAAGTTCTGATCTCCGACGCGCTCTCTCCTGCCGCCGTGCAGATTTTCAAGGATCGCGGCATCGCCGTCGATTTTCAGCCCAATCTCGGCAAGGACAAGGACAAGGACAAGCTGGCTGCCGTGATCGGCGGCTTCGAAGGCCTGGCGATCCGCTCGGCAACCAAAGTGTCGTCGAAGATTCTGGAGCAGGCGAAAAACTTGAAGGTGATCGGCCGCGCCGGCATCGGCGTCGACAATGTCGACATCCCGGCGGCGACCGCGCGCGGCATCATCGTGATGAACACGCCGTTCGGCAATTCGATCACCACCGCCGAGCACGCCATTACGCTGATGCTGGCTTTGGCGCGGCAGATTCCGCAGGCCGACGCCTCGACCCAGGCCGGCAAGTGGGAAAAGAACCGCTTCATGGGCGTTGAGATCACCGGCAAGACGCTCGGCGTGATCGGCTGCGGCAATATCGGCTCGATCGTCGCCGACCGCGCCATCGGCCTGCGCATGAAGGTGATCGCGTTCGATCCGTTCTTGTCGCCGGAGCGTGCGCTCGATATCGGCGTCGAAAAGGTCGAACTCGACGAATTGCTCAAGCGCGCCGATTTCATCACCCTGCACACGCCGCTGACCGACAAGACCCGCAACGTGATCGGCGCGCCAGCCCTGGAAAAAGTAAAGCCGGGTGTGCGCATCATCAATTGCGCGCGCGGCGGGCTGGTTGACGAGAAGGCGCTCGCCGCCGCACTCGAGTCCGGCAGGGTCGCCGGCGCCGCGTTCGACGTTTTCTCGACCGAGCCTGCCACCGAAAACCCGTTGTTCGGCCACCCCAATGTGGTGTGTACGCCGCATCTTGGCGCCGCCACCACCGAGGCGCAGGAAAACGTTGCGCTGCAGGTCGCCGAGCAGATGTCGGAATATCTGCTGCGCGGCGCAATCTCCAATGCGGTGAATTTTCCCTCGATCACCGCCGAGGAAGCGCCGAAGCTCAAGCCGTTCATTTCGCTCGCCGAAAAGCTCGGTTCGTTCGCCGGGCAACTGACCGACACCGGCATCGCCAAGGTGCAACTGTCCTACGAGGGCGCGGTCGCGCATATGAATACCCGCGCGCTGACCGCCGCCGCGTTGGCCGGCCTGCTGCGGCCGATGTTGCAGGACGTCAATGTGGTGTCGGCGCCGACGGTGGCGAAGGATCGCGGCATCGTGGTCGAGGAGATGACACGCGACGGCGACTGCGACTACGAAAGCCTGATCACCGTGACGGTGACGACCGAGCGGCAGAGCCGCGGTGTGTCCGGCACGGTGTTCGCCGACGGCCGGCCGCGAATAGTCAACATCAAGGGCATTCGCATGGACGCCGAGTTCGGCGCCTCGATGATCTACATCACCAATCTCGACAAGCCGGGCTTCATCGGCCGGTTTTCCTCGACGCTCGGCGAGGCCGGCATCAATATCGCGACCTTCCATGTCGGCCGCGAGAAGCCGGGCGGCGACGCGGTGGCGTTGATCGAGATTGACGGCGAATTGTCGGCTGACGTGCTCGCCCAAGTCCGTGCGCTGCCGCAGGTGCAGTCGGCCAAGCCGCTGCGGTTTTGAGAAACCCTCTTTAATTTTGTGCCAAAAGCGCATATTCTGAGTCCATGACCAAGCTCCTGCAAAAAGCGCTGAATGCCGTGCGTTCGCTGCCGGCCGAGAATCAGGACGAGATCGCTCGCGCTATGCTGGCTTTGGCTGGTGATGGTTCCGAGCCTGAAGACATCGACCCGACGCACCTTTCGGATGTGCTGGCAAGTCTGGCGCAGGCCAAGCGCCGCGAGTTTGCCAGCGATGCCGAGGTTGAAGCCGCGTTTCGCCGCTTTGATCGATGAAGCTCCGCTTCACGGCGCGAGCAACTCATAACCTCATTGAGATCGCCGACTACTTGCAGGAACGCAATCCTGCTGCGGCGCGTAGTGTACGCGCCGCGATCTATGAAGCGCTGCAGAGTATTCTGTTGTTTCATGACATCGGCAGGCCGCAAAAACTGGAGGGCGTGCGCAAGCTTGTCACTCGTCAATACGCCTATTTGATCTATTACACGGTCGACGCTTCGTCCGAGGAGATCGTCGTGCTCACCGTGAAACACCCGGCGCGTGAGCGCGATTTTGAGGACGCCTAAGGTCAAAAATCCAGCGCTGGGTCCCCGCTTTCGCGGGGACGAGCGGGCAAAGTATCCAAACTGTTTTGATTTTGCGAAAAATATCAACGTCGGCAAAGCATTAGCGGCCCATCGTCCGCTTGCCTCGCTCGCCCTCATCCTTTATCCGAAAGTGCACCGGCCGGCCGGCGACTCGGCGTGTGCGTATGATTTCGGGCGCGACGAGGATCAGGTCTGATGGCGAATGTCGTGGTGGTCGGCTCGCAGTGGGGCGACGAGGGCAAGGGCAAGATCGTCGACTGGCTGTCCGAGCAGGCCGACATCGTCGTGCGTTTCCAGGGCGGCCATAACGCCGGCCATACGCTTGTCATCGAAGGCAAGACCTACAAATTATCGCTGCTGCCGTCCGGCGTGGTGCGCGAGGGCAAGCTCTCGGTGATCGGCAATGGCGTCGTCGTCGACCTGCACGCGCTGCTTAATGAAATCGCGCAACTCAAGACCCAAGGCGTCGCGGTGACGCCTGAGAGACTTCGCATCGCCGAAAACGCCGTTCTGATTTTGCCGCTGCATCAGGAGCTCGACGCCATCCGCGAGGCGGGCGACACCAAGATCGGCACCACCAAGCGCGGCATCGGTCCGGCCTACGAGGACAAAGTCGGGCGCCGCGCCATTCGTTTCATGGATCTCGCTGACCTGCCTTCGCTCGGCGCCAAGATCGACCGGCTGCTGGCGCATCACAATGCGCTGCGGCGCGGGCTCGGCTTGACGGACATTGACGCCA
>JBPCQM010000139.1:0-10380 GCA_050998115.1 Pseudolabrys sp.
GCCGCGGGCTGCGCCCGCGCACCATCGCGAAAATCACCGAAATCAAAAACAGAACAATCACCCCAAAAAATACAAGCTTGGCGGCTTCAATCGCCACGCCTGCGATCCCGCCGAATCCCAGCACCGCAGCAACCAGCGCGACGAAGAGAAATGTGATGGCCCATCCGATCATGACACAGGTCCTTTCCTAAGGGTCGTGGCACTGTCCGCTTGGGGAACTAACGCGAGTTCCAATGATTGTTCCCGTGCTAAACTGAGGGGGAACGCGGCTTTTCCGGCCGCATTTGCAGTATGTCCACGTAGCTGGAAGGGTCGATTATGGCGCCGCGCCCGAACTGGAAAGGCTTTCTGAAACTGTCTTTGGTTTCCTGCGCGGTCGCGCTTTATCCGGCGACCACCACCAGCGAACGCATCCGTTTCAACATCATCAATAAGAAAACCGGCAACCGCATCCGCAACGAAGTTGTCGACGCGGAGACTGGTGAGCCGGTCGATAAAGACGATCGCGTCAAAGGTTACAAACTCGAGGACAAAAGTTACCTGACGCTCGAGGAAGAAGATCTCGACAACGTCGCGCTGGAAAGCACCCATACCATCGAGATCTCCGAATTTGTGCCGGTCGATGAGGTGGACCGCATTTATCTCGATGAGTCCTTCTATCTGGTGCCGCAGGACGACGTGGCGCAGGAGGCTTTCGCGGTGATCCGCGATGCCATGGAAAAAGGAGAGCTCGCCGGGCTGGCGCGCGTCGTCGTTTATCGTCGTGAGCGCATCCTGCTGTTGCGCCCGCGCGGCAAAGGCTTGATTGCGACTGCGCTGCGCTACAAAAACGAAGTGCGCGATGAACAGGACTACTTCGACGAAATCCCCAACACCAAGGTGCCGGCCGACATGCTGAAACTGGCCGTGCATATTCTGGAATCGAAGAAGGGCCATTTCGATCCTGGCAAGTTTGAGGACCGCTATGAGGACGCGCTCAACGAACTGATCAGTGCGAAGCGCGCTGGCAAGAAGCCGCCGGTCGTTTCAGAAGAGCGCCCTAGCAACGTCATTAATCTGATGGACGCGTTGCGCAAGAGTGCGCGCGGCGATAGCGCCAAATCGCAGTCGCGCCGCCCAGCGAAAAAGCCCGCGCAGAAAAAACGCGCGGCGCCCAAGCGCAAGGTGCGCAAGGCAAGTTAAGGGGCAAGTTAAGGGGCGAGTTAAATGGCGGAGCTCAAGACCTACCGCGCCAAGCGCCGCTTTGACGCCACCTCGGAGCCGCACGGCAAGTTGCGGCATTCGGCCCGCACGAAACGCGGCCATGCCTACGTGATCCAGAAGCACGACGCGACGCGCCTGCACTACGACCTTCGGCTCGAACTCGACGGCGTCATGAAAAGCTGGGCGGTGACACGCGGGCCGAGCCTCAATCCCGACGATAAGCGCCTCGCGGTCGAAGTCGAGGATCATCCGATCGAATACAACAAGTTCGAAGGGACCATCCCGAAGGGCCAATATGGCGGCGGCACGGTGATGATCTGGGATCGCGGCTCGTGGGAGCCGAATGAAGATCCGCACCGGGGGTTGAAGAAGGGCCACCTTACCTTCCGTCTCGACGGCGAAAAGCTCCAGGGCGATTGGCATCTTGTGCGCATGCACAAGCGTCAGGGCGAGAAACGCAACAACTGGTTGCTGATCAAGACGAAAGACGACGAAGCCCGCGGCGCGAAAGGCAAGGACATTCTCAAAGAGTTGCCGCTTTCGGCGGTGAGCGGCCGCGACCTCGACGAGATCGCCGCCGGCGGGCCAACGCGCAAAGCAACGGGGAAGAGAAAGCCGGCGGCGAAAGTCAGAAAAACCAAGTCGGCCGCTTTGCGCGCAACTACCCCCGCGCGCCGCTCAACGCCGTTGCCCGACTTCGTCGAACCGGCATTGGCAACCCTCGCCGACAAGGCGCCCGAAGCGGCCAATTGGGTACATGAGATCAAGTTCGACGGCTATCGCCTGCAGGCCCGTCTCGATCACGGCCGGGTAAAACTGCTGACACGCCGCGGCCTAGACTGGACCGCAAAATTCACGCCGATTGCCGACCGCATCGCACGGCTGCGTGCGGAATCGGCGCTGCTGGACGGCGAACTCGTCGTCGAGGACGAGAACGGCGTTTCGAGCTTCTCGCTGCTCCAGCTAGACCTCAAAGAAGGCCGCACCGACCGCATGACCTTCTACGCGTTCGATCTCCTGCATCTCGATGGCCACGATATCCGCAAGCTGCCGCTCGGCCAGCGCAAGGCGCAACTCTCCGCACTGCTCGGCCGCGACAGCAAAAGTGGCCAGTTGCGCATGAGCGAATCGCTCGACGAGAGCGGACCGGTGCTGCACAAGCACGCTTGCCGCATGGGGCTCGAAGGCATCATCTCGAAGCGCGACGATACACCCTATCGCTCCGGCCGCGGACACGACTGGCTCAAGATCAAATGCTCGGATCGGCAGGAGTTCGTTATCGCCGGCTTCGTGCCCTCGACCGCCGACCGCCACGCGATTGGCGCGCTGGCCCTTGGCTATTATGAAGCCGGCAAGCTTCACTATGCCGGCCGCGTCGGCACCGGCTACACTAACAGATTGGCGCGCGACCTTTTCAAGAAGCTGAAGGCAATCCGCCAGGACAGGACGCCGTTCCGCACCGTGCCGGTGGAGGAGCGCGGCAAGAACGGCGCGCTGTGGGTCGAGCCGAAATACGTCGGCGAGGTTGCTTTTCACGGCTGGACCCATGGTGAGCGCGTGCGCCAGGCCTCGTTCCAGGGCTTGCGTGAAGACAAACCGGCGAAAGATATCGCGCGCGAACGCAAGTTCGCCGCCGCGACAAGGAAATCGCATGCCAAGCGGTCGAATGCAAAGCGGTCGAATGCAAAGCCGGCAACTAAAGCCAAAGGCATAGTTGACGACAGGGTCGGCAAGGTCCGTCTCACCCATCCCGATCGCGTTTACTGGGAAGACGCAGGCGTCACAAAAAGGGACCTTGCCGATTATTATGCAGCGACATGGGATTGGATGCGCCCGCATTTGGTTGATCGGGTTATCGCCATCGTGCGCTGCCCTGAGGGCGCGGCCGGCCAATGCTTTTTTCAGAAGCACGCCTCCGCCGGCATTGAGGCCAAATTCCTGCGCCTGGTAAAAGAACCCGACGGCGACAAGTCGATCGCCGTGCGCGATCTCGATGGCCTGATCGCACTGGCGCAGGCCGGCGCCCTTGAAATTCACGTGCGCGGATCGAGTGCCGGCCACCTCGAACACGCTGACCGGCTGGTGTTCGACCTTGATCCGGGACCGGGCGTCGACTGGGCCGACATCATCGCCGCCGCTCGCGACGTGCGCGAACGGCTCGCCGGCATCAAGCTCCGCACTTTTGCGAAAACATCAGGCGGTAAAGGCTTGCATGTCGTGCTGCCGATCAAGCCGACGCCTTGGGAAAAGGCGAAGGACTTCTGCCGCGCGGTTGCCGAGGCAATGGCCGCCGATAGTCCGGACAAATATGTCGCCAACGCAACTAAAGCCAAACGTCCCGGTCGTATCTTTATCGACTATTTGCGCAACAGCCGCGAGGCGACGGCGGTGGCGCCCTATTCCACCCGCGCGCGGCCCGGCGCGCCGGTCGCGGTGCCGATCGACTGGTCGGAGCTTGGCAAGCTTAAGAGCGCCGATCAGTACACCGTCCTCAACCTCGCGCAGCGCTTAGACAAATTGCGCAAAGACCCGTGGGACGCCATGGCGAAACTCAAGCAGACGCTGCCGCAAGCGAAACGCTGATTCTTCAACGCGCGGAACGAGTTCCCTGCCCGGAACGTTAACGAGCGTAAACCGCTTTGCGCGGCGACGATAAGGGTCGCCAAAGGATCGCTTCATGCCGAACAACTCCGCCGCCACGCCTCACTCGGGCTTGGTCTCAACCCTGCACGCAAAATTCAGCTCTTTTGCTAAAGTGACCGCGCACCTTACCGGTCATCCCGCCACTTTTCTTTTGGCGGTGGTGGTGATCGTGGTGTGGGCGTTGACCGGTCCAATCTTTCACTACAGCGACACCTGGCAACTCGTGATCAATACAGGGACCACTATCGTCACTTTCCTGATGGTGTTCTTGATTCAAAATACGCAAAATCGCGACACGCTGTCGCTCCAGCTTAAACTGTCCGAACTCGTACTGGGGATAAAAGGCGCAAAAGACAGCTATGCCGCGCTCGATGATTTAAGCGACGAGCAATTGGAGAAACTGCACGAGGACTGCCGCCACCGCGCCACAACCGTCGGTCATATCCGGCGAAGGCGACACGCCGCCCGTCGCATCAAATCACCTAAATCCAGAAGATAGCGCGCACCCCCAAACAGCCTCCGGCCTTCCGGTATGACGCCAAAATGATAGAATCAAGAACCCCCACATGACCCGGGCTCTTGTCGCTCTGCGCGGAGAGATTGCCAACATGGCATCGCGCGCCATCATGCTCGCCGCTGGGTTCAGGTTCGCGATCATCACGATCTTCGCCGCCGGACTCCCGACCTCCGCATTGGCGCAGAACGGCGCGACATTCGAAGGCAGGGCTGCCTATTACAGTCCCGGCTACCGGGGAAAAGTCGCATCCGGCGAGCAATACAATCCGGAAAAATTCACTGCCGCCCATAAAACGCTGCCGTTCGGCACCCGCCTGCTCGTCACCGACCCAAAAACACGCCGCAGCGTCGTCGTCACCGTCAACGACCGCGGACCTGTTAGCCGCAAACTCGCGATCGATCTGTCGCTCGCCGCAGCACGCGAACTCAAGATGATCGATCGCGGCATCATCGCGGTGAAGGTAGCGCCGGCCGAGTAGCGCGGCGCCCGCCGGCTGCGATAGATTGAACGGCGCGGGAATCCGCCGCGCCGGCACTCTTTCCTGGCCGCCAATGATTTCAAGAAAGGATTTCACGACATGCCTGCCAAGCGTCCGGCGCCGCGACTGGCGCCGCTGACCGAAGAGCAAATGAACGCCCCACAGCGCGCGCTGGTCGATACATTGCGTTCTGGTCCGCGCGGCAAATCGCTCACCATTCGCGGGCCTTTCGCAGCATGGCTGCATGCCCCTTTGCTCGGCGACCTGGCGCAAAAATTGGGGGCGCATGTGCGCTACCACACCGCGTTATCGCCGCGACAATCAGAATTCGCCATCCTGTGCACGGCACGGCTATGGCGCGCGCAATATGAGTGGTTCGCTCATGCGCCGGTGGCGGAAAAGGCCGGCGTCTCGTTGAAAACCATCGCCGACCTGCGGGCCGGCCGCGCGCCGACGACGGCGCAAAAGGATGAGCGGGCAATCTACGACTTCATTAAAGAGCTTTACCGAACCAAGCGCGTCACTGATCGCACTTACGCGAGAGTGCGTGGTTTTCTGAACGATTCCGGAATGGTCGAATTGACCGGCATCCTCGGCTATTACGTCCTGATCTCGATGACGCTCAACGTGTTCCGCATGCTGCCGCCGGCGGATTCCGAATTGCCGTTCCCCGAGCCGAAGGCACGCTGAGGCTTAGTGCTTCATGCCCCCCATGCCCGACATGCCCTTCATGGTGTTGTCGCCGCCGGGACCCCGCGCGCCGATCCCGGCAATCGGATAATCCACCTCGACTTTGCCGGCCTTCTCGAATTCCAGCGTCACCTTAAAGGTCTGCCCTTGCGTCAGCGGCTGCTTGAGGCCGACAAACATCATGTGCATTCCGCCCGGCGTGAGGGTGGCGGTCTGACCCGGCTTGATTTCGAGGCCGGAAGCGAGCGGCCGCATCTTCATCACGCCGTTGTCCATGCTCATTTCGTGCAGTTCGATCTTGTCAGAGACCGCCGATGAGCCGCCGATCAGCCGGTCCGATATTGTGCCGCTATTGGTGATCGTCATATAGCCGCCGCCAATCGTCGCGCCCTTCGGCGTAGCGCGAGCCCAAGCAGCGGAAATTTGCAGCGCGCCGGCCTTGACGTCGGCGCCAATAGCCGGGCCTGCAAGAATCGCGACGATTACGACGGCCAGAATGAAACGCGGCGGATTCATTGAAGCTGTTCCTGTTCGTAAAATGCACCCACGCGCGGCAGCCTACGCCGGGAGGCGCGGCTCGTCCACGCGCCGGGTTCAAGCGCGGATCAAACCGTGTTAAATTGGCCGAATGAATAGCGAACAACAGTCGTCAAGTGGACGGGGACGCCTGCTGCGTTTCCGGCACCGGCGCAGCAGCGACACAACACGCAACCATCCGCCAGTTGCCGACCTCGCCAAATATGAGCGCAGCGGCGAGCACGACGACTATCGTCACCGCATGCTCATGAACGCGATAGCCTTCGTCTTCGTGATCGCGTTGATCGGTGCGGGCGTCTGGATTGCCGACACCATGGCGGCGATGCGTAAGAATCAGGACTGCGTCCTGTCGGGGCGCCGCGGCTGCACGCCGGTCGAGGTCAGTCACGACCGCTGGTGACGCTATAGATCGGCATTTTCATCGAAAATCGGCGGTTTTTCCTGCAACGAGCGCCGGCATTGAACTTGACGGATTGCTTCGCTATACGCTCAGCCAGCCGCATGCGGGCGCAAGGCCGGTCCGGGGCCGACAGATGCGCGCCGCGCAATTTGTCCCGGGCTATCCAGTACTCCCTACAAAATCAGAGAGTTGCCGATGTCTTCGACCTTCGACACCGTTGCCAATATTATCGCTGAGACTTGCGACATCCCGCGCGAAACCATCACGCCGGAAAGCCATGCGATCGACGATCTCGGTATCGATAGCCTGGACTTCCTCGATATTGCTTTTGCGATCGACAAGGCGTTCGGGATCAAGATGCCGCTCGAGCAATGGACGCAGGAGGTCAATGACGGCAAAGCAACTACCGAGCAATATTTTGTCTTGAAGAATCTCAGCGCCCGTATCGATGATCTGGTCGCAGCCAAGAAAGCCTGATTAAAACCTGACGGTGGCTGGATCGCAGCGACATGCGCCTTGAGTATTTTCAGCTGATCGACCGTATTGTCGAGATCAAGCTCGAGGAACGAACGATCCGCACCGAAGCGACGGTCCCAGCCGAGCATACGATCTTCGAACGCCATTTCCCCGGCTTTCCGCTGATGCCCGGCGTTTTGCTGGCGGAAGCGATGGCGCAGACCTCGGGCTGGCTGGTGATCGCTTTGCAGAAATTCCAGCGCATGCCGTTCCTTGCCGGCATGAAAGAACTCAAGTTTCGCGACTTTGTGAAGCCTGGTGAAACGCTGCGTCTCGACGCCAGCCTCGCCCACGACGGCTCCGGGTTTGCGATAACCGAGGCGAAGATCGAACGGAATGGCAAATTGGTTTGCAGCGCGACTATTACGTTTCGCGTCGTCGAATTTCCAAACACCGAATTTATCACCTACATGACCGACTTCGCCAAGACCATCGATTTCCCGGCCGATCTGCTGGCGCAAGGCACGCAGCCATGACCGAGGCGCCAAAAGCTGACGCCGCGCGCGACGCCTGCATCACCGGCATTGGAATTGTGTCCAGCCTCGGCGAAGGCCTGGAAGCGACCTGGCAAAATCTGATGGCCGGCAATATCAACGTCGATGACAAGAGCAACCCGCCATACTCGGTGCACCCGCTGGCGCCGCTCGACTTCGACAAGCAAATTCCGAAAAAGGGCGACCAACGCCAGATGGAAGCCTGGCAGCGCATCGGCACCTATGCGGCCGGACTTGCGCTGGATTCCGCCGGCATCAAGGGTCATATCGACATTCTGTCCCGGGCCGACATGATCGTGGCGGCGGCCGGCGGCGAGCGCGACATCGGCGCCGATGCCGGCGTTCTCAGCGCCGTGCCCGGCGCGGCTGACCCGGAGGCGCTTCTCAACGAAAAGCTGATGAGCGACATCCGTCCGACCCTGTTTCTCGCGCAGCTATCCAATCTGCTGGCCGGCAATATTTCGATTGTGCACGGCGTCACCGGGTCTTCGCGCACTTTCATGGGCGAGGAATCTGCCGGCGTCGATGCGGTGCGGATCGCCGTCGCGCGCATCAACGCGGCGCAAAGCGACGTAGCGTTGGTTGGGGGGGCCAATAACGCCGAGCGCAAGGACCGGCTGATGCAATATGAGTTCGGCCACATGTTGTTGCGCGGCGGATTTGCCCCGGTGTGGCAACGCCAAGGCCGTGGCGGGCTGGCGCACGGCTCGTTCGGGGCTTTTCTGGTGATTGAGTCACGCGGCCACGCCGAACGACGCGGCGCCAAACCGATTGCCCGCCTCACCGCGGTAATGGCCGACCGCTCGAGCCGCAACGCGGATCCAGTCGCGCCGGCGTTGCGCCGGATGTGGCGCGCGATATCGTCAAAAATCAAACTTGGGCAAGCCGCTTTCCTATCCGGCGCCAGTGGCGCCGAGCCCGCCACCGCAGGCGAACGGGTGTTTCTCGCCGAGCATCCTGAACTCCCGGTCCGGGCAACCGGCACCTATATCGGTCATGCCGCCGAGCCGCAATTTCCGATGAACGTGGCGCTGGCTGCGCTCGCAGTGAGCCGCGGCGCTTTATTTCCGGCGCGCGATGCCTCGGGTTTTGAACGTCCGATGGACGGCCCGCTCCGGCAAGTGATAGTCACCAGCGTCGGCCATTGGCGCGGCGAAGGGCTGGGGCTCGTCGAGGCGGCATAGGAGAAACGAGGCATGTCATCCACGCGCGACAAAGCGGGCCGGCCCATAGTGGTCGTCACCGGCATGGGTGTGGTCACCTCGCTCGGCGTCGGCAAAGCCGAGAACTGGAAGAAACTCACCGCCGGCGAATCCGGCATTCGCGCCATCAAGCGTTTCTCCACCGCGGGCCTGAAGACCACGATGGCAGGCACGGTGGACTTTATCGATGTCGAGCCGTTCTGCGCGCCGTCGCTCTCAACGCGGCTCGCCGAACTCGCCGTCGAGGAAGCGGTCAGCCAAGCCGGCATGGGGGGAAAAGAGCAATTTCCAGGGCCGCTGTTTTTGGCGGTTGCGCCGATTGAACTGGAATGGCCCCAGCGCATCGAACTGGCGAACGCGTCGGGGGCCAATGGCGCGGTCAGTTATGACGATTTGCTGCGCGCCGCCGGCGGCGGCTTCGAAAAATTCAACGAGCTTTTCATGTTCGGCAGCGTCGCCGACCAGATCGCCGATAAATTCGGCACCCAAGGCTCGCCGGTTTCGCTTTCGACTGCCTGTGCCTCGGGCGCCACCGCCATCCAACTCGGCGTCGAGGCGATCCGCCGCGGCGAGGCCGACGCCGCGCTATGCGTCGGCACCGACGGCTCGGTCAATATCGAGTCGCTGGTGAGATTCTCACTGTTGTCGGCTTTGTCCACGTCGAACGAAACGCCGCAGGCTGCGTCCAAGCCCTTCTCGAAAAATCGCGACGGCTTTGTGATGGCGGAAGGCGCCGGCGCGCTGGTGCTGGAAAGCCTGGAAAGCGCCGCGGCGCGCGGCGCCAAAATTATCGGCGTACTGGCCGGCTGCGGCGAAATGGCCGACGCGTTTCACCGCACTCGCTCGAGCCCGGATGGCAAGCCGATCATCGGCTGCATCCGCAACGCGCTCGACGACGCCGGCATCGCGCCTGACGCCATCGACTACATCAATCCGCATGGCACCGGCACGCCGGAAAACGACAAAATGGAATCCAAGGGCGTGATGGCAGTGTTCGGCGATCGCGCCAGAACGATTCCGATGTCGTCGAACAAGTCGATGGTCGGCCATACCCTGTCGGCGGCCGGCGCGGTGGAGGCGGTGTTCAGCCTACTGACGATGGAAAACGGGCGGCTACCGCCAACCATCAATTATCAGATGCCGGACCCCGACATTCCGCTCGACGTGGTGCCCAACACCGCGCGCGATGCCAGCGTGCGCTACGCTATTTCGAACTCGTTCGGTTTCGGCGGCCAGAATGTCTCTCTGGTGATGGCGCGCGAGCCGGCGTGACGGGCACGATGCCGCACCAGATGCGCGCGCTCACGCTGCTCGGCGACCGCAAGCTGGAATTGCGCGACGTCCCTGTCCCGCCGCCGCCCGGTGCCGGTGAAGTACAAGTCCGCGTCAAGGCGGTCGCGCTCAATCATCTCGATCTATGGGGCTTTCGCGGCATGGCCTTCGCCAAGCGGGCGTTGCCGCTCGTAGTCGGCGTCGAAGCCGCAGGCGAAATCGCCGCGGTCGGCGCCAATGTATCGAACGTTGAGGTTGGCGACGCCGTGGTGATGTATGGCGCAAAAACGTGTGGGGTTTGCGCCGCGTGTCGCGAAGGCCGCGACAATCTCTGCGAAAACGTCGCCGGCATTATGGGCTTTCATATTGACGGCTTCGCCCGCGATCTTCTCAACATAGAATCGCGGCTCATCATTCCTGTGCCGGCC